>NZ_KB944494.1:0-12363 GCF_000389805.1 Cupriavidus sp. GA3-3 | reverse complement strand
GGGCGCGGCAAGCGGCACCGGCGGCGCGGGCGGCACGCAAGCCAGCGTTGGCGGCGCGGGCGGTACTGGCGGTTCGGCCACGAACGGCAGCGCAACGAGTTCGGCCTCCAATGGCAGCTCCACGGCTGGCAACGGTGCGGTGGGTGCTACCGGCGGCGCGGGCGGCGCGGGCGGCACTGGCAATGGCGGCACTGGCGGCACCGGCAACGGCGCAGTCGGCGGCGCTGGCGGTAATGGCGGTTACAACATTGTTGACGCGGGCACCTTCAATATGTCCAACACCATGACCAGCGTTGGTCAAACGGCGGCGGGCATCATGATGGCCAACCAGAACAGCGGCGCTGCCTCGCTCGTGCAGCAAAGCGTGAACGTTCAGGCCAACCTGCAGGTCGGCGGCAACCGGTAAGGCGTGCAGCCACGGTCTGGCCCGGGACTTGTGCCCGGGCCAGACCGGCAGCTCGCACTCATGCCGGCAGGACCGGCGCCCGCATCCTGTGTGCGGGCGCGCGGGTCCTGTCATGCCCCAAGCAAGCCTGATTGCCTTGCAGCCGTCCGGATGGGGGCGGCCGGCAGGCAAGGGGAGACGACATCATGCAATCGGTCCGCTTCGCCGTCGGCGCATTCGCGACGGTCTTACTCGCCTGGCCAGTGCTGCAGGCGCACGCTGAGCCGCCAGGGCTGGACGCCGCCATGGCAGCGGCGCGCGCTGCTTCTGGCGCAGCCCCGGACACGGCTGCAATCACCGCACAGCCGACGGCCGCAACTTCCTTGTTCGGAGGGGTGGCGAAAGCCGTACCCGTGTCTAAACTGGATGACATCCGTGGCGGCGCCGAGGTCACGGTCAACGATATGCGCCTGCACGGTACCGTGGCCGACAACGCCGCGGTCAATATTCTGTCCGGCACCAACAACATCGCGGACGGGGCCTTCTCGAATGCGGCAGGGATTCCCACCGCGATCCAGAACTCGGGCTCCAACGTACTGATCCAGAACGCCACTATCGTCAACGTCCAGTTCAAGCAATGAAGCCGCTGCGAAACCTGTTGGCGTCTGTACCGTTCTTGCTGGCCGCGGGGGGCGTTCCATGTGCCCAGGCTGCCGACACCCTGATATACGGGCCGGTCGGCGAGTCCTACAACGTCCGGGTCACGAGCGTGCGCGAGGCTCGCTTCAAGTCCACGATCCGGCAGCAGTTCGACTTCAGCTGCGGCTCGGCCGCGGTGGCCACGCTGCTGAGCTACCAGTACGGCCATCCGATGAATGAGGCCACGGTCTTCCAGAACATGTACCTCAACGGCGACCAGCAGAAGATCCGCGCCGAGGGGTTCTCGCTGCTCGACATGAAGCGCTTCCTGGCCGCGCTCGGCTATGAGGCGGACGGCTACGAGCTGCCACTGTCCAAGCTGGAAGAGACGCAGGTGCCGGCCATCGTGCTGATCGTGGAGAACGGTTACCACCATTTCGTGGTGGTCAAGGGCGTGAAGGGCGACCGCGTGCTGATCGGCGATCCCGCACGCGGCACGCGCGCGATGTCACGCGAGCATTTCGAGCAGATCTGGGACAGCCAGCTGCTGTTCGTGATCCATAACCGCACCGAACGGGCGCGGTTCAACCTTGCAGCCGACTGGCGCGTTGCGCCCAGCGGTCCTTACTGGATGGGAGTCAACCGGGATAGCTTGTTCTTCACCGTCATGCCCAAGCATGGCGCGGGCGATTTTTGAGGAACGCATCATGTTGCAGACTTCCTTCCCGACCCCAGCAGCCCCTCGCAGCGCCGGTCATGCGGCCGCGGCGATGCTGCTCGGGGCCGGTTTGGCCTGTGCCGGCACGGCGCAGGCCACCATGCTGCCACAGCCCGACGCCCTCGACGCGTCGGCGCTTCCATTGCAGGGGGCCATGCCCTCGAGCGACGGGCAGGACCAAAACCCTCTGGCTGCCGCACGCGGCAGCATGGCCGGCTGGAAACCGGTAGCACACGAAAAACTCGACGACATGCGGGGCGGCTTCGAAGTGCCGGGCCTGCAGGTTTCGTTCGGTATCGAACGCGCGGTGTACATCAACGGGGCCCTGGTGGTTGCCACCAGCATTAACATCCCCGATGTCAGCCGTATCACCGCCGACCAGGCTGCGCGGCTTGCCTCGACGCTGGGCCCGGCCATCGTTGCCAGCACCAATGCGGCGGTCGCCAACGCGCTGGCGGCGGCGGGCGCGGCCGGTTCGGATGGGAGCGCCACCTCGGCGGCCAATGGCGCCTCGGCCAGCAGCACCGGCACGTCCGGGGCCGGTTCGGGCGCCAGCGGTGCGGCGGGCTTGCCGGCGGCGGTGGTGAATACGGCCACCGGTCAGGTCGTGAGCAATGGGCTGTTGAACGTGATCCAGAACGGCCCGGGCAATGCGGCATCGGTGGGATCGCTGGCGGGGACGCCAACGACCGTGATCCAGAACACCTTGAACAACCAGAGCATCCGGAGCCTGATGACAATCGACGCAAGCGTAAATACGCTGCAGGCATTCCGGTCGCAGTTGGCCAACACCACGCTGAACAACGCGCTGATGCGGGCCGCAAGCATGAGGTAGTCGTAGCGAGGCATCGGGCAGTACAGGTCGCAGGCTCCTGCAAGAACAGCCTGCCGTCCCGGGGGAGGAAGACGTCATGAAGAAGCGGTCGATGCAGGGCATTCGCAATGCGGGATGCTCGACGTTACTGTTGCTCGGCGGCCTGGCGCAGGCCCAGACGCCGCCGGATGCGGGACCACCGGCAGCCGGACTGGAAGCACTGCAGAAGGAGCTTGCCGAACAGGCCACCCAGCTCGACGCCATGAAGCGGGCGCTGGCCGAACAGGAGGCGCTGATCCGCGAACTGCGTAACGTGATCGGCACCGAGGTGCTGGCCAACAAGCGCGGCGGCCAGCGCGCGGGGCCAGGCGTGTCGCCGTCCGACAATGCCACCAACGCGGCTACCGCGGCGGCCGCTGCCAGCGCCACCCAGTCAGCGCCCAACGCGGTCAACAACCCGCAGCAGATCATTCTCCAGCCACCGCAGGACATGGCCCAGGGTCCGCAGGCGGGCGAGTCCGCCGACCGGCAGACCGTGGCCCTGGAAGAACCCGTGGGCCGCCCGCCGGAGGAAGACCGCCGTCCGCCTGAGATCGCGCCGATCATCGACCAGCCCGGCGTGCTGACCGCCCAGGGCAAGCTGGTGATCGAGCCCGGCTTCCAGTACGGCTATTCGTCCAATAACCGCGTCGCGCTGGTCGGCTACACGGTCATCCCGGCCATCCTGATCGGCCTGGTCGATGTGCGCGAAGTCAAGACCTCGACCTACATCCCGTCGGTAGCGTTTCGCTACGGCCTGACCAAGCGGCTGGAAATCGAAGCCAAGGTGCCCTACGTGCACTCATCGGGCCAGACAGTCAGCCGCGAGGTCTTCACCGGCACGGCCGTCGACCGCGTGTTCAATGCGAGCGGCAGCGGTATCGGCGACGTCGAGGCGACGGTGCGCTACCAGCTCAACTACGGCAACGAGAAGATTCCGTACTTCGTCGGCTGGCTGCGCTACAAGTCCAATACCGGCACCGACCCGTTCGAGGTCGTGACCGACTGCGTGACGCGCTGCGTGGGCAATGCCACCGGCACCGGCCTGCCGCTCGGGTTGCCCACCGGCACCGGCTTCCAGGCGATCCAGCCCGGCATCACCTGGCTGCTGCCGACCGACCCGGCGGTGTTCTTCGGCACCTTCAGCTACCTGCACAACTTTGCGCGCGACAACGTGAGCCGCACCGTGCTGAACGGCGAGAAGGAGAATCTCGGCAAGATCGCCCCCGGCGACATCTTCGAGTTCAGCTTCGGCATGGGCCTGTCGCTCAATGAGAAGGCGTCGTTCAGCATCGGCTATGACCAGGCCATCATCTGGCCGACCAAGCAGAACGGCCAGACCGTGCCGGGCTCGGTGCGCGTGACCCAGGGCACCTTGCTGGTGGGCTATTCGTACCGCTTCAACAACCGCTACACGGTGAACCTTTCAGTGGGTGCGGGGCTGACGCGCGACACCCCCGACCTGCAGGTGAACCTGCGCCTGCCAATCACTTTCTGACGCGCTTTGCTGCGAATTTCCGCCTGACGTGACGCGTGCCCCGCATGTGCGGGGGCACGTGCGCATCACATCCGCGGCGAGGGTGCGCAGGCACGGAAACGCGCCTTGCGCTGGCCCCTTGAACGGCGTACAAAGAAATAACCCCGCGCCGCCAGCGGTACTTTCTGACCAGGCTCAAACTCACCGGCGGTGCGGCCTGAAAAAGGAGAGAGACATGCGCAAACGCATCTTCTGGTTGTTGCCCGACCTGGCGAGTGCCCGTCGCACCATGGACGACCTGCTGCTTGCCCGGCTCGAGAACCGCCACATCCACTTCGTGGCGCGCGACGGCTCCGACATGACCGGCCTGCATGAAGCCAACCTGTTCCAGACCTCCGACATCGTGCATGCCGCCGAGATGGGCTTGATGGTCGGCGGCGGCGTGGGCGTCGTGGCCGGCGTCGTGGTGGCGATGTTCCCGATCGTCAGCGACACCCCGCAGTGGGGCCTCGTCGGCGTGCTGGCGGTGCTGGGCGCGGTGTTTGGCGCGTGGGCTTCGAGCATGATCGGCAGTTCGGCACCCAACAGCCGGCTGCGTGCATTCGAGAAGGACATCGAGGCCGGCAAGATCCTGCTGATGGTCGACGTGCCGCGCAGCCGTGTCGAGGAAATCGAAACCCTGCTCGCGAACGCGCATCCGGAAGCCAGCTTTGCGGGGTTGGACCCGGCTGTGCCGGCTTTCCCCTGAGCCGTCGGCGGCGTATCGTCGCTTATTGTCGTTCAACGCGGTCGCATGTCTTTCCGCGCGCCCTTGCGGCGCGCCCTGACGCGCATCCTTTAGCGCGCCCCGGCTCGCACCGGAACCGCCTTCGCGGTTCCGGTGTGATGCCGCTGCAACACTCCGATCTTTCCCGGTTTGCCCCCATGAGACGCATGCGGTAACTTGCGTAACGGCGCGCGGCCGTGCATGCCGCGCCGCCATACACAATGAAGGACAGCCGCACAGGCGCAAGGGGTCGAGACAATGAAAGCGAAATGGATCGCGTGCGGCATGCTGGCCGCCACGCTGGGATGGGCCGCACAGACGGCCCTGGCGGAACCGGGCGTGACCCGCAACACCATCCGCATCGGCCAGTCGGCCGGCGTCACCGGTCCGGTGGCCGGTTCGGTCAAGGAGCAGATCGCCGGCGCGCAGGTGTACCTGCGCACCATCAACGCCAGCGGCGGCGTGGCCGGGCGGCGCATCGAGCTGGTGACCCACGATGACGGCTTCGATGCCAAGCGCACGCCCGACAATGTGCGCAAGCTGATCGACGAGGACAAGGTGTTCGCGCTCTTCATGGTGCGCGGCACGCCGCAGAACGAAAGCATCCTGCCCATCATCGCCGCGCAGAAGGTGCCGCTGGTGGCGCCGCTGACCGGCGCCATCACGCTGCACCGGCCGGTCAACCGCTACGTGTTCAATGTGCGCGCCAAGTACCAGGACGAGGTGGCGCGCGCGATCAACCACCTGGCCACCTCGGGCATGAGCCGCATCGGCATCTTCTACGCCAACGACGGTTTTGGCCGGGACGTGCTCGAAGGCTACAGCGCCGCGCTGCAGGCGCGCGGGGTGCAGCCGGCGGCGACGGCAAGCTTTGCCCGGCCCATGGGCGATATCACCCAGAGCGTGGCCGCCATGAACAAGGCCAACCCGCAGGCGGTACTGGTGATCGGCTCGGGCTCCGAGGCGGCGCGCATCATCCGCGAACTGCGCCGCGCAGGCAGCGAGGCACAGTTCGTCACGCTGTCCAACAACGCCGCCGATTCCTTTATCCGTGAACTGGGCGACGATGCGCGCGGGCTGATCATCACGCAGGTGGTGCCGGGCACCAACTCCAGCCAGATGACGCTGGCCAGCGAATACCGCAGCCTGGCCAAGCAGCAGGGCGTGGAGCCGTCCAACGCCGGCATGGAGGGCTTCATGTCGGCCAAGGTGCTGGTCGAAGGGCTGCGCCGCGCCGGCCCCGACCTGACGCGCGAGCGCCTGGTCACGGCGCTGGAAGGCATGCGCGACTACGACCTTGGCGGCATCCTGATCAGCTACAGCGCCGAGCGCCATACCGGCTCGTCGTTCGTGGAAATGTCGATCGTCTCGTCCACCGGCAAGCTGATCCGCTGAAAGCCGCGGATAGGGGGGCTGCGGTATAGTCCCCCGCATGGCTACTCCTACCCTCTCCCCCGATTCCCGTACCCCGTTCTCGCTGCACGGCCGCGTGGCGCTGGTTACCGGCGGCGCGCAGGGCCTGGGCCTGGCGATTGCCGCCGGGCTGGCCGACGCCGGCGCCCATGTGCTGGTGGTGGCGCGCAATGCGCAGCGCGTGCAAGCGGCCGTCGCCGCGCTGGCCGCGCGCGGCGGCAGCGCCGAGGCGCTGGTGCTCGATATCACCGATGAAGCCGCCGTGGCTGCCGCGTTCGACCGCATCGACGCCGCCCATGGCCGGCTCGACATCCTCGTCAACAATGCCGGCGCGCGCAACCGCAGCACCATGGCGCAGCTCGATGCCGGCGACCTGCGCGCCATGCTCGAGACCAACCTGGTGGCGCCCTACGCGCTGTGCCGGCTCGCCGCGCAGCGCATGCGCGGCGGCGATTACGGGCGCATCGTCAATGTGAGCTCGATTGCGGGCCAGGTCGCGCGTGCCGGGGACGTGCTCTACCCCGCCACCAAGGGCGGCCTGGATGCGCTCACGCGCGCCATGGCGGCCGACCTGGGGCGGCACGGCGTCACCGTCAATGCGATCGCCCCGGGCTACTTCGCTACCGAGCCCAACCAGCCCATGGTCGAGGACGAGAGCGTGGCCGAGTGGCTGCGCCAGCGCACCTCGCTGGGCCGCTGGGGCCAGCCGGAGGAAGTGGCGGGGGCGGTGGTGTTCCTGGCGTCGCCGGCCGCGTCCTATGTCACCGGGCAGGTGCTGGCCGTGGACGGCGGCTATCTCGGGCACTTCTGAGCCGTCGTCGGCGGCAAAGCGTACCCAATTCTGCGTGCCGCTCCTGGCGGGTTTTCAGCGCCGCGCGGGCGGCTTGCCGCCGCGGTAGAACGCCTGCAGGCAGTCGATCATCGCGGCTGCAGCGGCCGAGTCGCCGCGGTCCTTGAGCCGCACCAGGCAGATATCGCGCACCAGCGACGGCAGCTGCAGTGGCCGGATCGCCAGCCCCTCGCGCCGGAACTGAAACAGCGCCAGCGACGGCACCGCGCTCACGCCCAGCCCCGCCTGCACCAGCGCCGCCACCGTCGCCAGGTGCTCCACCTCCATCACGCTGGTCAGGCGCAACGGATGCAGCGCGGCGTCCAGGTGCTGGCGCACGCTGGTCGTGCGCGACAGCTGGATAAACGGCAGGCCCGCAAGCATCTGCGGCGTGATGCGGCGCTTGCGCGCCAGCGCATGGTCCGCCGGGCACACCAGGTGGAAGGTGTCGCGCACCAGCGGCTCCACGCGCAGGTCTTCGTCCTGGGCCGGTGCCGGGGCCAGCGCAAAGTCGGCGCGGCCCTGGCGGACCAGTTCGATGCAGCCGTCGGCGAGCTGGTCGAACAGCTCCAGCGCGATGCCCGGATACAGCGCGCGGAACTGCGCCAGCAGCGGCGGCAAGTCGCCGCCGGCCAGCGACGGCAGCGCCGCGATCGACACCCGCCCCTTGCGCCGCTCGGCGTGCGCGCGCAGGTCCTCGAACGCGGTTTCGAAATCGGCCAGCAGCCGGCGCGCGGTCTGCTCGAAGCGCACGCCGTCGCTGCTCAGCTCCACATGCCGCGTGGTGCGTTCGAACAGCCGGCTGCCGGCCTGTTCCTCCAGTGTCTGCACCAGCGCGCTGAAGGCCGATTGCGACAGGTGGCAGGCGCGCGCCGCGCGCGTGAAGTTGCGGTAGGTGGCCAGCGCCACGAAGGCGCGCAGGTGCTTGACCGAGAGGTTCATGGGCTGCGGATTTATCCACTAAGTCGATAGATTAATCCAAATAATCCGTTTTTTGGCTGGACGTACCAGCCCTAGAATGGGATCGACCCCACCAACGACCTGCCCCCGACCATGACTGCTCCCTTGCTGATCGGCTCCGGCGCCGGCTTCTCCGGCGACCGCACCGATGCCGCGCTGCCGGTGGTGCGCACGCTGATTGCCTCCGGCCAGCCGGCCGCGCTGATCTTCGAGACCCTGGCCGAGCGCACACTCGCGCTGGCGCAGCTGGCGCGGCGCAACGATCCCGCGCAGGGCTACGAGCCGCTGCTCGATGCGCTGCTGGTGCCGGTGCTGGGCCTGTGCCTGCAACACCGCATTCCCATCGTCGGCAATTTCGGCGCCGCCAATCCGCGCGCCGCGGCGCGGCGCGTGCTGCAGCTGGCGCAGGAACTGTGCCTGCCCGCGCCGCGTGTTGCGGTAGTGGAGGGCGATGACCTGTCCGACGATGCGGGACGCGCGCGCTTGCACGGCATTCTTGGCGATGCATTCGACGCCGATCGCTTCGTCTGCGCCAACGCCTATATCGGCGCGCAAGGCATCGCCGAGGCGATCTCCGCCGGCGCCCAGGTGGTGGTGTGCGGACGCGTGGCCGATCCGGCGCTGGCCGTGGGGCCGGCGATGGCGCACTTTGGCTGGTCGTGGGACGACTGGGACCGCCTGGCCGCCGCGACCATGGCCGGCCACCTGCTTGAATGCGGGGCGCAGGTCAGCGGCGGCTACTTTGCCGATCCCGGCATGAAGGACGTACCCGATGTGCATGCGGTGGGCTTCCCGATCGCGCAGCTGGCCGAGGACGGCGGCATCGAGATCTTCAAGGCCGCCGGCACCGGCGGCTGCGTCGACCTGCGCACGGTCAAGGAGCAGCTGCTGTACGAGGTCCACGATCCGGCCGCGTACCTGACGCCTGACGTGGTCGCAGATATTGGTACGGTCACGGTCACGCAACTGGCCCCCGACCGCGTGGCGGTGCGCAATGTGCGCGGCCATCCCCGCCCGGCGCAGCTCAAGGCCAATGTGTTCAGCCACGGCGGCTGGCTGGCCGAGGGCGAAATCTCGTACGCCGGCCCCAATGCCGCCGCCCGCGCGCGGCTGGCCGCCGACATCCTGCGCCGGCGCATGCAGCTGCTGGGCCATGACGCGCCCATCCGCTTCGACCTGATCGGCGTGCTCAGCGTGCTGGCCGACGATGGCGGCGCCATGTTCGCCCAGCGCCAGCCGCATGAGCAAGCGGCGCAGGACGTGCGCCTGCGCGCCGCGTTGGCGCACGACGACCTGACGGTGGCGCAGGCCCTGCAGCGCGAGGTCAATGCGCTCTATACCTGTGGCCCGGCCGGCGGCGGCGGCGTGCGCACCGCGCAGCGCGCGCGCCTGAATGCGGTGTCGTGCCTGGTACCGCGCGAGGCCGTGACGGCCACGCATAGCTTCATCGCCTGAGGAGGTTCCGACCATGACTGACACTGCCGCGCTCTACCAGTTCGCACACGGCCGCACCGGCGACAAGGGCAACCGTTCCAACATCAGCGTGATCGCCTACGACGCGCGCGACTACGACCACCTGGTCGAGCACGTGACCGAGGACGCCGTGCGCGCGCTGTTCCGCGAGCGCCGGCCCACGGCCGTCACGCGCTACCTGGTGCCGTCGCTGCAGGCGATGAACTTCGTCCTCGATGGCGTGCTCGATGGCGGCGTCAACGACGCGCTCAACCTCGACACGCACGGCAAGGCGCTGTCGTTCCGCCTGCTGCAGCTTGAGATCCCCGTGCCGCCGCGGCTCGTGTCCGGCACCGCGGCTAGCCACTGATCCACCGCTTCACACCGACAACGACTTCTACAGGAGACCACGATGTACCCATTTCTCAAGCCACTGGCCGTCGCCGCACTTGCGCTGATCCTGCCCGCGGGGCAGGCCTGGGCCGAGTTCCCGGACAAGCCGATCCGCTTCGTGGTGCCGTTCGCCGCCGGCAGCGCCACCGACCAGCTGGCGCGTGCCATTGGCCAGGCCATCACCGTGGACAGCAAGGTCACCGTGGTGGTCGACAACAAGCCGGGCGCGAATGGCTTCATCGCCGCGTCGGACGTGGCCAAGGCCGCGCCGGACGGCTACACCGTGCTGATCAGCACCAACACCACGCATGCGGCCAACGAGCACCTGTTCAAGAAGCTGCCCTACGACCCGGTCAAGGACTACGCGCCGATCACCGCGCTGGGCCGCGGCGGCCAGATCATGGTGGTCAACCCGCAGGTGCCGGCCAAGACCGTGGGCGAGTTCATCGCGCTGGCAAAACAGCAGCCGGGCAAGCTCAGCTTCGGCAGCGGCAGCTCGTCGTCGCGCATTGCCGGCGAGCTGTTCCAGCAGATGGCGCATGTGGAGTTGCTGCACGTGCCTTACAAGAGCAACCCGCTGGCCATCACCGACCTGCTCGGCAACCAGATCCAGATGATGATCACGGACACGGCCACCGGCCTGCCGCAGGTCAAGAGCGGCAAGCTGCGCGCGCTGGGGGTGTCGGGCAAGACGCGCTCGCCGCTGGCGCCGGACGTGCCCACCATCGACGAAGCCGGCGTCAAGGGCTACGAGATGAGCTACTGGTTCGCGGCCTATGCGCCCGCCGGCACGCCGCAGCCGGTGGTGGCGAAGCTCAATGCGATGATGGTCAAGGCCGCGCGCGGCGATAGCGCGGCTGGCTTCTACAAGTCGACCGGCACTGAGGTGTTCACCAGCACGCCCGCGGAGCTGGCGAAGTTCCAGTTGCAAGAGTCCGGCAAGTGGGGACGCATCATCAAGGCGGCGAATATCCAGCCGGAGTGAACGCAGGGCAGCGCAAGCTCCCATGCATGGAAAACGGGGCCAAACGGCCCCGTTTTTTACGCAGAAGTAGGTACGCTTTGGTGCTTGCGGCCTTGATGGACAAGGGCCGGCTAAGATATGCCTGGCCGCGCGGCCTTGCCGCTCCGGCCTACTCCTCGACAATACCAACCAGAACAGGAACAGGATATGAAGCAGCAGTCCGTGGTGTGCCATGCAAACTTACATCCCGGCCGTCGCCCGGGGCTGCGCCAGGCCGTATTCCGTGCCGCCATCGCCGTCACCATGGGGGCCGCCGTGCTTCCCGCCATCGCCACTGCGCAGACCGCCACGCCGCCGGCGCAGCAGAAGACCCAGGTGCCGGGCTACTACCGCATGATGGTCGGCCAGCTCGAGGTCACGGCGCTCTATGACGGCTACATCGACCTGGACCCGAAGATCCTCAGGTACACCAGCGCGCGCGAGGTGCAGAGCCTGCTGGCGCGGATGTTCGTCGAATCGACGCCAGGCATGCAGACCGCGGTCAACGCCTACCTGATCCATACCGGCAGCCACCTGGTGCTGGTCGATACGGGCGCGGCAGCCTGCTTCGGGCCCACGCTCGGGCGCATCGGCGAAAACCTGCGCGCGGCGGGCTACGCGCCGGAACAGATCGACACCGTGCTGCTGACCCACCTGCACGGCGACCACGCCTGCGGCCTGGCCGCCAACGGCAAGGCGGCCTTCCCGAACGCAACCGTCTATGTCGACAAGGCCGATGCCGACTACTGGCTCAGCGAGGCCAATGCCGCCGCCGCGCCGAAGGAGGCGCAGGGCCTGTTCGCCATGGCGCGCGCCGCGGTCGCGCCGTACCAGGCGGCGCAGCGCTTCCGGCCCTTCAACGGCGGCGCCGGTGTCGAGCCCGTTTCCGGTGTGCGCGCGGTGCCGGCCAATGGCCATACTCCGGGCCACAGTGGCTACCTGTTCACCTCGGGCAAGGACAGCCTGCTGCTGTGGGGCGACATCGTGCACAGCCATGCGGTGCAGTTCCGCCGCCCGCAAGTGGCGATCGAGTTTGACGTGGACAGCAAACAGGCCGTGATCACGCGCCAGCGCATCCTGGCCGATGCCGCCAAGGGCCGGCTGTGGGTGGGGGGCGCGCATATGCCTTTCCCGGGCCTTGGCCATGTGCGCCGCGATGCGGCCGGGTATGCATGGGTGCCGGCCGAGTTCGGTCCGATCCGCAACGACCGCTAGCCGTCCACGCACGGCCGTCGCTTTTCGCCTAGAGTCATCCCAGCGGCCCGTATGACGTACGGGACGGGTGGTCGTGTCTGCTGCGGAGGATTTGCGATGAACGCCAAGGCATCCCGCTTCGATCCTGCCCGCCGCCGCTGGCTTGGTGCCGGCGCCGCGGCCCTGGTGCTGGCCGTGCCCCTGCCGCGCCCCGCGCGCGCCCAGCCTGGGCCGGCGGCCAGCCGCGAGGCCGCCGCGCAGCGCATCGGCGTGATCGGCTC
>NZ_KB944493.1:36988-42709 GCF_000389805.1 Cupriavidus sp. GA3-3 | reverse complement strand
CGCGAGATGACCGTCACCATCGAGCTCGATGGCATGGGCACCGGCCTGTTGGGTGGGGTGGGGGCTGGGCATCGCGAGATCACCGGCGTCATCTCCGACATTGAGCATGTCGGCGGCGTTGCGGAGAATCGCTTGTACCGGTTCACGCTGCGTCCCTGGCTGTGGCTCGCGACGCAGACGTCGGACTTCAAGCCTTTCCAGAAGAAGACGGTGATCGAGATTCTTGACGAGGTGCTTGCGGACTACCCGTTCTCGGTGGAGAAGCGCCTCGACACCTCGGTGTATCCAAAGCTCGCCTGGGAGGTGCAGCATGGCGAGACCGATGCACATTTCATCCAGCGCCTGACCGAAGAGTATGGCATTACATACTTCTTCGAGCATGACGGCGGACACCATCGGCTGATCCTGGCCGCCGAGTCGGGCGCGTACCGCGCGTTTCCCAGCGAGGCCTATCGCACGCTGCCACTCTATCCGCGTGGCTTCAAGATCGACCAGGAACATCTGGTCCGCTTCGATCCGGTCAACCGGCTGCGCACGGGCAAGGTGACGTTGAACGACTACGATCCGCGCAAGCCGCGCGCGAATCTGACCACCGACAACAGCCAGCCGCGCAATACCAGCTTCGCCGACTTCGATCGCTACGAGCACCCGGGCGACTATGTCGATCCGGCGGTGGGCGAGATGCGGGCGAGGATCCGCATGGAGGAGCGCCGCTCGCGTGGCCGGCGTGCGCGTGGCGTGGGTGCGCTGCGCGGAGTGGCGGCGGGCTGCACCTACCTGGTGAGCAATCACGGCAACCCGGCGATGAACCGCGAGTATCTGGTGATCGGTGCGACGCTGGAGCTGGAGGATGTCGGCGGCGAATCCGGCAGTGGGCAACAGTTTTCGTGCCGCGTTGCGTTTGAAGCGCACCCCACTGATGAAGTCTTTCGCCCGCCGCGCACGGTCGGCAAGCCATACGTGGCCGGTGTGCAGCGGGCCGTGGTGACCGGCCCGAAGAACCAGGAGATCTGGTGCAACGATCACGGCAACGTGATCATTCAATTCGAATGGGATCGCTACGGGAAGTACGACGAGAACTCGTCACCGTGGATTCGGGTGGTCAATGGCTGGTCGGGCGACCAGTTCGGCGCGATGCATATTCCGCGTATCGGGCAGGAGGTCATTGTGGCGTTCATCAACGGTGATCCGGACTGTCCGGTGATTGTCGGGCGGGCGCCGAATCAGCTCAATCTGCCGCCGTGGGCGCTGCCGGGGCAGCATGCCTTGTCGGGGATTCGCAGCAAGGAGTTGTTTGGCGGGCGCCACAATCATCTGCTGATGGACGATACGAAGGATCAGATCCAGGCGCAGCTGTCCTCGGATCACCAGGCATCGCAACTGAACCTGGGCTATCTGACCGGGGTGCCGGACCACGCCGGGCGCAAGGACAGGCGTGGTGAAGGTTTTGATCTGCGCACCGATGGGCAGGGTGCCATACGCGGCGGGAAGGGCTTGTTCGTTACCGCGGAAGGGCAGGTAGGCGCCATGGGCGGGCACCTGTCGCGCGACGAGTTTATCCGCTGCATGGAGGCGGCGCTGGAGGCGGCGAAGGCGTTGGGGGACTATGGCCATGCCCATGAAGGGCTGGCTGCCGATACAGATCCGCAGGCCGAACTCACGCGGGCCGTCAGGGAGTGGGACGCTGGCGCCAACAACCACAAGGACGTGCCTGGTGAGGGAGGTCAGCCGCTGATCGGTGCCTATGCGCCGGCGGGCATGGCACTGGCCACGCCCAAGATATTGACGACGTATGCCGGCAAGCATATCGACACCGTCTCACGATTGAACCAGCAAATGACCGCAGGGCAGCAGTTCGTTGTCAATGCGGGGCAGGGAATCGGGTTCTTCGCACACAGCGGGGAGCTGCGCGGCATTGCGCATCAGGGCAATCTGCTTCTGCAGGCGCAGAAATCCAACATCGAAGCGAATGCCAGACAGAACGTAGTGGTGACCGCAACCGATGGCGCGATCCTGCTCAATGCCAAGGCCAGCATCACTCTCATGAGCGGCAACGCAGGCATCCGCATCGCCGATGGCGGTGTGGAGGTGTTCGGGCCGACGCGTGTGCATCTCAAGACCGGGGACTTCGATATGCCGGGGGCGCACAGCATTTCACAAGCGATGAACGATTGGGAGCACACCCAGTTCAACGAGGGGTTTCGTCTGGTTGATACCGCGGACAAGCCCCTCGTTAACTATGCCTATGAACTGCTCCGACAGGATGGAACGGTGCTCCGCGGTGTCACCGATGCGCAAGGTCATCTTGCGCATCAGAAGAGTGAGATTGCCGAGACGCTTGAATTGCGGATTCTCGGTCCGGCGGCATAGGCGAGAACATTGGGTACGAACATGTCAGAGGAACTTGGCAAAGCGGCAAGCAGCGAACGCATGGCTACGGGCTTTCCTGACGGGGACGGCTCGATGCGATATGGCTGGACCATGACTCCGAGCCCGTTGACTGATCTGGTCAAGCTGGTGATTAAGCCTGTCAATGTGCTTCCGGTGATCTTTGTGCCGGGGATTATGGGAAGCAATCTCAAGAGCAAGGTTCGGAACGTCCCCGTGTGGCGACTCAACGCCACGCTGGGACAGCCATTCGGGTTGCTTTGGAACAATGCTCCTCGTACCGCCGGAGCGCGGCAGGTGCTCCTTCACCCCGACAAGACATTGGTTGATGATGCTGGCGCTGTGCCGACCTTCCCTGTTGGCAGTATTGGCGGACCCACTGGCTACAAGGCACGGGGCTGGGGTGAAGTCGGCGAAACCAGTTACCAAGCTTTTCTGCTCTGGCTGGAACGCACCCTGAACCATCCGGGCAAGGCGTATGACAAGAGCTGGAAAGAAACGCTGAACCCCATCCTTGCTGATCAGTCACGACCATGGGGAGCACACCGGCCGTTTGCACCGTGCACGGCTTCAGAGATTGAGAAGGTAGCGAACTGGTTCTACCCCGTCTACGCCTGCGGTTACAACTGGCTCGAAGACAATGCTCTGTCGGCACGAAGGCTGAAGTCGCGTATTGAACGAATCATTCGGCAGCATCAACAAGGCTTTGGTCGCTGCAAACAAGTTCTGTTGGTAACCCATTCCATGGGCGGCTTGGTCGCGCGCGCCTGTTCTCAACTGGAGGGCATGGCAGAGAAGATTGCCGGCATCGTGCACGGCGTCATGCCGGCAATCGGTGCTCCGGTTGCTTATCGACGCTGCAAGGTCGGCATGCGTGACGAGGACTACGCTGCCAGTCTCGTCATTGGTCAAACGGGGCTAGAGGTGACGGCAGTGTTCGCGCAGGCACCTGGCGCATTGGAATTGCTTCCAACGCAGCAATACGACAGCAGCTGGCTCCGCGTGAAGGATCTAGCGGGTAACGATCTGCTGCCTCCCCATCCGGATCCCTACGACGGCATATATGCGGTAAGGGATCGCTGGTGGGGGTTGATCAAGGAGGAGTGGCTTGCGCCCGAGGGGGGCGAGGCACTCGGCTGGAAAGATGCAGTGCAGTACATCAGTCGAGCTAAGGACTTTCACGTCAGCATTGCAGACAAGTACCACGCCTTTACCTATGGTTTCCATGCAGCCGATCCGAAGCAGAAGAGCTTTGAACACGTTATTTGGCAGCTAAAGAAGGGAATTTCTCCAGAAGGGGAAGCTCAGCTGCCGAATCCTTCAGATGTGATGCAGATTTCGCCGCAGCAGGTGCGAATGGACGGAACGAACCCTGAATATGTCGGCGGCGAAAACGTTGTGCAGGTCGTTCGGTCCGGCATGGGCCCGTCGGTAGTCCAGTACGACACTAGCCACTATGAGTTGCACGCTTCCCGGCAGGATGGTGGTGGCGACGGCACGGTGCCAGTCAGTTCAGGCCGAGCGCCTGCGACTGCCGCCAATGTCCGTCAATGGTTCGCGCTCAAGGGCTTTGCTCACGAGCCCGCCTACAAGAATGAGATGGCTCAGTTCGTGACGCTGTATAGCATTGTCAAGCTGACGGCACAAGCCAGGACGCCCCCGGGGAACTTGATATGGCCGCCAAACTGAACATAGCTGGCCTGTTTCTGGCCGCACTTCTAACGACTGGCTGTCAACGAGCGGCCACAAATCCCTTTCCGCCCATGGATATCCACCAGCCATCCAAGACGCATTGCATCGGCCGTTTCCTAATTGACCTGCCAGAAGAGTTCAATTCGGTACCGGATTCGATGGACAGTCCCGGCGATGCCGAGTTGCTCTATGGCAAGGATAAGGACTTCAAGCGCATCTATGTCAAGGTGCCCAAGCAACGTCCGGTGGAGGCAGAGCCGGTCATCCTGCGCGAAGATTTTGAGCGGGCGGTGAGTAAGCGAATGCAAGAACTAAGGGATGCACGCAATGAAGTTACACATGCTTCGATGTTGGTGTCCAGTACACCGTTAGGTGAAGGTGAAGGAGGCTATCTGATTCGTCGCTACGACAATGCGCAGCAAGGCAAATACTTTAGAAGCGAAATCCACCTCCTGGCGGGAGACTTGCGATACGTCATCCTTGAGGAAAAGAGCTACCCCGATAGCGAGCCGGCGGAAGCGGTAGAAGCGCGGTTGCGAAACCTCGCAGTCCACACTCGCGCCTATACCGACCCGGAGGCTGCCGGTCCCGGCTTCTGTGTCAAAGGCGTAGTGCTGAACGACATCCACGACGAAGAGACGGCGATGTTCAGTTTTCAAAGTGAACTCCATAAGGATCTTCTCTTTGACATCCATTCGCGCGCGCTTGTCACGCAGGACGAGGGCATGATCGCGCGACTGGAAAAGCGATTGGAAGGCGCCCCGCTGGCATATCGGCTCGCATTCCACACCCTACGCAAGGGCAAGCGAACCGTTGCCGGCATGGAAGCAGATGAGCTTGTGGAGACCTTCAAGGAAGAGGGATACAGGCGGCAGGGGCTGAAGGCGGAAACCAAGCGGGATACGCCGCAGTACATGCAGCCGCAGATGCATCTTACGTTAATGACCGGCGGACAGATTCCTGGTGGCGCTTATGTCGACTCATCGATGGATGACGATGAGGTGCTGAAGATTTGGGACAAGGTGGTGAGTTCGATCCGGCCCCGGCCAGGTGCCGTTGAGGGAGAGAAGAGGTGAGCAGGGAAACCAGAACCCATCCCATGAATCGGCTAGCTGCTTTTGCTTCGCGTTCTCGCACCGTTAGCGTTTCCAGCGCAGCCATTCCTGATTTGTTGGGACAGCCCCAGTTGGAATTCGTGCGGCTCTCAGGTCATGAGGGATTGAGCGAACTCTTCACCTACAAGGTAGACCTGCGCGCGGTCTCGCCTGCCGCGGAACAGTATCTTGCCGAGGCCGATCCCGATGCGATGATCGGCCGCGAGATGACCGTCACCATCGAGCTCGATGGCATGGGCACCGGCCTGCTGGGTGGGGTGGGGGCTGGGCATCGCGAGATCACCGGCGTCATCTCCGACATTGAGCATGTCGGCGGCGTTGCGGAGAATCGCTTGTACCGGTTCACGCTGCGTCCCTGGCTGTGGCTCGCGACGCAGACGTCGGACTTCAAGCCTTTCCAGAAGAAGACGGTGATCGAGATTCTTGACGAGGTGCTTGCGGACTACCCGTTCTCGGTGGAGAAGCGCCTCGACACCTCGGTGTATCCAAAGCTCGCCTGGGAGGTGCAGCATGGCGAGACCGATGC
>NZ_KB944493.1:0-36778 GCF_000389805.1 Cupriavidus sp. GA3-3 | reverse complement strand
CGCGAGATGACCGTCACCATCGAGCTCGATGGCATGGGCACCGGCCTGCTGGGTGGGGTGGGGGCTGGGCATCGCGAGATCACCGGCGTCATCTCCGACATTGAGCATGTCGGCGGCGTTGCGGAGAATCGCTTGTACCGGTTCACGCTGCGTCCCTGGCTGTGGCTCGCGACGCAGACGTCGGACTTCAAGCCTTTCCAGAAGAAGACGGTGATCGAGATTCTTGACGAGGTGCTTGCGGACTACCCGTTCTCGGTGGAGAAGCGCCTCGACACCTCGGTGTATCCAAAGCTCGCCTGGGAGGTGCAGCATGGCGAGACCGATGCACATTTCATCCAGCGCCTGACCGAAGAGTATGGCATTACATACTTCTTCGAGCATGACGGCGGACACCATCGGCTGATCCTGGCCGCCGAGTCGGGCGCGTACCGCGCGTTTCCCAGCGAGGCCTATCGCACGCTGCCACTCTATCCGCGTGGCTTCAAGATCGACCAGGAACATCTGGTCCGCTTCGATCCGGTCAACCGGCTGCGCACGGGCAAGGTGACGTTGAACGACTACGATCCGCGCAAGCCGCGCGCGAATCTGACCACCGACAACAGCCAGCCGCGCAATACCAGCTTCGCCGACTTCGATCGCTACGAGTACCCGGGCGACTATGTCGATCCGGCGGTGGGCGAGATGCGGGCGAGGATCCGCATGGAGGAGCGCCGCTCGCGTGGCCGGCGTGCGCGTGGCGTGGGTGCGCTGCGCGGAGTGGCGGCGGGCTGCACCTACCTAGTGAGCAATCACGGCAACCCGGCGATGAACCGCGAGTATCTGGTGATCGGTGCGACGCTGGAGCTGGAGGATGTCGGCGGCGAATCCGGCAGCGGGCAACAGTTTTCGTGCCGCGTTGCGTTTGAAGCGCACCCCACTGATGAAGTCTTTCGCCCGCCGCGCACGGTCGGCAAGCCATACGTGGCCGGCGTGCAGCGGGCCGTGGTGACCGGCCCGAAGAACCAGGAGATCTGGTGCAACGATCACGGCAACGTGATCATTCAATTCGAATGGGATCGCTACGGGAAGTACGACGAGAACTCGTCGCCGTGGATTCGGGTGGTCAATGGCTGGTCGGGCGACCAGTTCGGCGCGATGCACATTCCGCGTATCGGGCAGGAGGTCATTGTGGCGTTCATCAACGGCGATCCGGACTGTCCGGTGATTGTCGGGCGGGCGCCGAACCAGCTCAATCTGCCGCCGTGGGCGCTGCCGGGGCAGCATGCCTTGTCGGGGATTCGCAGCAAGGAGTTGTTTGGCGGGCGCCACAATCACCTGCTGATGGACGATACGAAGGATCAGATCCAGGCGCAGCTGTCCTCGGATCACCAGGCATCGCAACTGAACCTGGGCTATCTGACCGGGGTGCCGGACCACGCCGGGCGCAAGGACAGGCGTGGTGAAGGTTTTGATCTGCGCACCGATGGGCAGGGTGCCATACGCGGCGGGAAGGGCTTGTTCGTTACCGCGGAAGGGCAGGTAGGCGCCATGGGCGGGCACCTGTCGCGCGACGAGTTTATCCGCTGCATGGAGGCGGCGCTGGAGGTGGCGAAGGCGTTGGGGGACTATGGCCATGCCCATGAAGGGCTGGCTGCCGATACGGACCCGCAGGCCGAACTCACGCGGGCCGTCAGGGAGTGGGACGCTGGCGCCAACAACCACAAGGACGTGCCTGGTGAGGGAGGTCAGCCGCTGATCGGTGCCTATGCGCCGGCGGGCATGGCACTGGCTACGCCCGAGGTATTGACGACGTATGCCGGCAAGCATATCGACACCGTCTCACGGCTGAACCAGCAAATGACCGCAGGGCAGCAGTTCGTTGTCAATGCGGGGCAGGGAATCGGGTTCTTCGCGCACAGCGGTGAGCTGCGCGGCATTGCGCACCAGGGCAATCTGCTTCTGCAGGCGCAGAAATCCAACATCGAAGCGAATGCCAGACAGAACGTAGTGGTGACCGCAACCGATGGCAACATCGTTCTGAACGCGGGCAAGAGCCTGAGCTTGATGACAGCGGACGGCGCCGGCATCCGCATTGGCGGAGGCAAGGTGGATATCTATGGTCCTGGCGGGATCCTGCTGCATACGTCGGATTTCGACATCGTAGGGCCGTCCAGCCTGAACGGACCGTTGCCGCAGTTTAGCCAGGGTGACGCGGGCCGAAAGTTCCTGCTGAAGGCAGGCGAGCTCGAGCGACCGGTCCCCAATGCACCCTACCAGATTGTCAAGGCGGACGGCAGTGTGGTGGAAGGTGTAACCAATGCCGCTGGCGAAACCGCGCAGTCGGCTTCGGATCTGATCGAGGCGGTGAGCGTAAAGATATTTGCGCCCAAGCTGTACTGAGTCTGCTTCGCATCGATTGTCACGGAACCAGATATGAGTGCACCCATAGTATCCAGACAAGGGGTCAACCCGATTGCCAGCGCCGACGACATTCACGTTCCAAGTAAGGCGCTCCGAAAGCTCGACCTGAAGACGCTGCCCGGCATCATCATCTTCGTGCACGGCGTGAACTCGAACGGCGAATGGTTCGCCAGCGCTGAAGAAGGCTTGTGCAAAGGCTTGAATCAGCGCCAGCAGCGCGGGGAAACGGGCGATACTTACGACATGGGGGCGCTACGGCCAGCGCAGTATCTGTCGGAGCTGACACCCAAAGGCTACCTGTCCCGGGAAGTCAATGCGACGAACTTCGTTGCCGATGGCGACCAGAGCCCCATTATCCGATTCCGCTGGGGCTATAAAGCTGCCAAGGAGGACCTGGCGACGGTTGGGCCAAACATCTTGCTTGACGAAGAGGATGCCTGGGGCGGCGGTCCCTTCGCCAACGGATGCTCTGCCCTGCCGGATCTGTGGACCACGGGCACGGTCACCGACCTGTTTGCCGGGTTACAGGCGCAGGACCTGAATACGGAGACAAGCCGGCTGATCTACGGCTGCCCCCCACGCCACTATGGCGCGCATGCCGCCCGGCGTCTGGCCGCACTGGTGGCGCAAGTCCGGGCCAAGCATATTGAGGCCTATGGCAAGGCGTGTCCGGTCACGGTGGTCTGTCACAGCCAGGGCAATATGGTCGGCATGGCCTCGGCATTTATTGGCAAGCATGACTTCGGCGGGGATGGCGTGGCGGACACCTATGTACTCGCCAATCCGCCATACAGCGTCCTGCCAAACTTCTTCGATAACTTCGGGCAATACAACGCCGATACGGACCTGGGCCGCGTCACCGTTTTCGCGCGGCGCAAGACGCTGGATCGCTTCTTTGAGATTGTCGGTGCCTCCAGCTTTGATCATGCCAGCGACGACTGCGTCAACGCCCTGACGCCCACCCGGCGTCCCAAGCAAGGGGAAGCTCCCTGGACGGCCGGGAAGGACAGCAAGGATCGTCAGACACGCAAGCACGTCTTCCTCTATAGCAATCCCCACGATCAAGTGATTTCAGTGAGCACCGTGCAGGGGATGGGGTGGCTGGGCCTGTCGAAGGAGGTGCTGGCCGGTACCGATCACGACATGCTGGAGTCGGCCAAGGCGCGCCGCGATCGCCCCTATGCTTTCGCGCATCATGCCGAAGTCTTGTTCCAGCGTGTGTGGGCCCAGGGCAATCCGGGCAAGTATGGCCAGATGCCATTCGAAGTGGGTGCCAAGCCAAGCAACTTCGTCTATTACGACAAAGGTAACCCGTCGAAGGTCGATCCGATCCAGGGCGATGGCAAGGCATTCTGGTACCGCAAGCCATTGCCACTGCGCTTTCATCTGACGCGGGTATGGCAGGACGACCAGCGCGGCTTCGGAGAAAAGCTTGGTGCGACCGCGCTCGGTGGAATCTATGAAATGACCTTCGCCCTGCTAAGGGTGACGACCTTCGGGCATGTCAACTATGTGCCCGTGAACGCTGATCCGCCGGACGGCTGGACCGTGCCGATCAATGCTCCGGCAGTGAAGGAGGCCATCGCGCCGCGGGCCATCCACCTGTATCACCCCGACAAGCGGGCGCCTGACGACGGCGGGCAAAGCGCGAAAGCCGGGACCGTGGAAGGGATCTTCAACCAGGGACCCGAGTCGCACACGGATGCGCTCAATCCGGCAGGCAGGAGCGACGACATCTACGACAAGTACCGGAGCGCGGGGCAGGGCGCGGCGGACTACAGCGACGAAGCGGCGCTGCGCTATGAACACAATGCCAGCGTGCGTCAGCTTGCCCGACGCAAGGCTGACGATCCCTATGAGGCGGCCATTGAGCAGATGAAGGATGGCGGGGACCTTGCGGGGGACGAGTATGCGGAATTCCGCGAGTTCGATGCAGACAAGCGCGGGTATTTCCTGAAATACGCGGTGGATCTGAATGCTACGAACCACTCGACCATCCTGACCAATCCGGTGCACTGCGAGAAGGTGCTCGCCTATGACGTTGATGTGGGCATCTGCATGATGCCGGAGGCGGAGATGAAGTGGCTGAGGCAACTGGCGGACTGGCGCTACTCCAAGCGTAAGGATATGAAGGAATGGACTTGGTACTACGGTTCCGGTCGGATCAACGGAGATCGGTTGGAAAGTCAAAAGGATTACAAGGCTGATGTTCCGAGATCGCTTGGTATGGACGACGAGCGCACGGACAGCCGCCTTTCGCAGACGCCTTCCGAAACTAGGCATCAGCGGCTCACCGAGAATGACCTTGTCTTTGGTGGGCAGATCCTGCAAGGAGGGCCAGGTGAGCGCCACTAATCGACGTTCGCTACCCATCAACTGTCTTGCCATCGTCATGGCGGGAGTCGCCATCGTGGCGCTCCTGTCGGCCTGCTCTACGGGAAAGCCCATGTCCAACTATCACCGAGATCCGTCGCCGTATCCCCTTGCTGCGCGCACACCCGCGAGCGGTCCCAACGCGCCAGCCGCATATGTACTGGGCGTGCAATGGATGAATCCATTGATGTGGAAGGACTACCCGACCCATTGGAACCTGTTGTGGGCGCAGGGAATGGCGGACCGCAATCCGTCCGATACGGACAGCCCGCATCTGAAGCTTGGTGATGCGCCGGGACTACTCGTGCAAGGGGTCAACCCGGTCTGGAAGGATGACAATCCTAATCCGGTGTACTGGCAAGCGCTGGAAGACCTGATTCATGAGCCGCTCTATCCACTGGGCTACTACACGGCAGTCAGCGCGAATTACTTCTATTCGATCCGAAACGGCACGCGACGGCCGGATTTTGCCGACATCCGAGTGTTCGCCGGCATGCCGCAGACATGGATCAATACACCCACCTATATCAAGGAGTCCAATCGATACATGAATGGCCGGGACCGATTGGCAGAGCAGATCGATTGGGGAATGCCGGCACCGTCGATTCTGGCAGAGAACGAAGAGCATGCCGATGAGCGTATGGCGGACTATTTTGTGAAGAACTATGCCGGTTATGACGGTCAGCCCAGAAGGGGGCTCCCTTATGACTCGGACATGGTAATCGGCCTGCCAACCTTCACGCTTAACGCAGCGCGCCGGCTGTTCTTTATGGAAATCTATAGCGCGGCCGAGGCGATGAGCCTGAAGATCTTCCCCGAACCAAAGCTGGCCAATGTCACGGTGATGGCGGGCGAGGAAGCCGTGGGCTTCTATGACCTGCAGGCGGCGATTGCCTACCTGAACGCCAACCCGAAGAAGACGGTGTGGGTGTACACCATGGACGCGCCCAACTACCCGAAAGGCGAGCAGACCAACGAAAATTCGGTGCTGCTGATCCTGGGACATCCCAGCGCGGATTGGGGCTATGCGCCGCTGGCGGCGCTGTACACCCCGCAGCAGCACGAGGGCGGCATCGGAGCGAAGTCAGCTACCCCTGGTGGCGCGTGGCAGGGCCTGCTGCAAGCCGTGCAAGCGCAAGTGCCGCAGGAGCATCCGGTCGACCGCGTCTACCACGACATGGACCGGCGCGCGCCCAATGTGACCACAGTGCTTGCGCCCCTGCGTGCGGCGGTGCACCAGCAGTGGCCGGACCTGGACCAGTTGAAAGACTTCCGCAGCGTCTCGGAACATATGGTGGGCCCGGCCCGCGCGGCCAGCGCGGGGCTGAACATTGCCTATGCGGTGGCGTATGCGGACCAGACCGGGCATAGCGCAGTCGTGACCAGCGTGGTGGATCCCAACGATGCGTGGACGGTGCTGGTGGCGCCACCGCCAGGCTGGACCAGGCGCGAACCTCCCAAGGAATGGCCGCGGGCGCGGGGCAGGACAACTGCCTACTACCCGTGGTTCGGCAAGCAGACGGATGGGCGTTGAGGGGATGAAAGAACCATGGCCACTCGCATGAACAAGGTAGCCGTACGGCGCGCGATTGCCGTCATGGTGGGCGCCACCGTCGCGGCGCTCCTGTCGGCCTGTTCATCGGGAAAGCCCATGTCCAACTATCACCGAGATCCGTCGCCGTATCCACTTGCTGCGCGCACACTCGCGAGCGGCCCCAACGCGCCGGCAGCGTATGTACTTGGGGTGCAGTGGATGAATCCGCTGATGTGGAAGGACTACCCGACCCATTGGAACCTGTTGTGGGCGCAGGGAATGGCGGACCGCAACCCCTCTGATACGGACAGCCCGCATCTGAAGCTCGGTGACGCGCCGGGATTGCTCGTCCGCGGGGTCAACCCGGTCTGGAAGAATGACAATCCCAATCCGGTCTATTGGAAAGCCCTTGATGCCCTGATCCGTGAGCCGCTCTATCCACTGGGCTACCACACGGCGGTCAACGCGAATTACTTCTACTCGATCCGGAACGGCACGCGACGGCCGGACTTTGCCGACATCCGAGTATTTGCCGGCATGTCGCAGGCGTGGATCAATACACCCACCTATATCAAGGAGTCCAATCGATACATGAATGGCCGGGACCGATTGGCAGAGCAGATCGATTGGGGAATGCCGGCACCGTCGATTCTGGCAGAGAACGAAGAGCATGCCGATGAGCGTATGGCGGACTATTTTGTGAAGAACTATGCCGGTTATGACGGTCAGCCCAGAAGGGGACTCCCTTATGACTCGGACATGGTAATCGGCCTGCCAACCTTCACGCTTAACGCGGCGCGCCGGCTGTTCTCCATGGAGATCTATAGCGCGGCCGAGGCGATGAGCCTGAAGATCTTCCCCGAACCAAAGCTGGCCAATGTCACGGTGATGGCGGGCGAGGAAACCGTGGGCTTCTATGACCTGCAGGCGGCGATTGCCTACCTGAACGCCAACCCGAAGAAGACGGTGTGGGTGTACACCATGGACGCGCCCAACTACCCGAAAGGCGAGCAGACCAACGAAAATTCGGTGCTGCTGATCCTGGGACATCCCAGCGCGGACTGGGGCTATGCGCCGCTGGCGGCACTGTACACCCCGCAGCAGCACGAGGGCGGCATCAGAGCGAAGTCAGCTGCCCCTGGTGGCGCGTGGCAGGGCCTGCTGCAAGCCGTGCAAGCGCAAGCACCGCAGGCCCATTCGGTCGACCGGGTCTACCACGACATGGATCGGCGCGCGCCCAATGCGAATACGGCGCTCGCCCCGCTGCGTGCGGCGGTGCACCAGCAGTGGCCGGAGCTTGACCAGTTGAAAGATTTCCGCAGCGTCTCGGAACATATGGTGGGCCCGGCCCGCGCGGCCAGCGCGGGACTGAACATTGCCTATGCGGTCGCGTATGCGGACCAGACCGGGCATAGCGCAGTCGTGACCAGCGTGGCGGATCCCAACGATGCGTGGACGGTGCTGGTGGCGCCGCCGCCAGGCTGGACCAGGCGCGAACCGCCCAAAGAATGGCCGCGGGCGCGGGGCAGGACAACTGCCTACTACCCGTGGTTCGGCAAGCAGACGGACCGGCGTTGAGGGGATGAGAACAATGGTCAATTGGATGAACACGCTTTGCCACCAACGAGGATTTCGTCGGGGCGCTCCTGCTGGCTCGCTCATCGGAAGAGTTGCACCGGCCCATTGCAGTATGTACGCCATTTACCTGGGAGCAGATATATCGATGGCAGATTCCATTGTTGTCGTTGGCGATGGTCACACGCATGGTGGCGTCGTGCTGGCAGGCTCGCCCAACCGCAAGATCAACGGTCGCCCTATCGCACGTCAGGGGGATGCAGTCAGTTGTCCCTTGCATGGGATAAGCCGCATTTCGCAGGTAAGAGGCCTGTACAAGGTCGATGGCGTGCCAGGTGCGGTCAGCGGTGATATGACGGATTGCGGCGCGGTACTGATTGGCTCGGTGTCGGCGCGGGTGGGCTCATGACTCGCAAGGCTCTCTTGATACGGCACAGGATGGCGAGAACCGTGTCGCTGCTTGGTCTATTCGCAGTATCGGTCCTCGGCTCGGCCTGCTCCACAGCACCGGCCCAGCGCGAGCAGATGAAGCTGGATCTGGCTGTATCCGCCAAAGATACCGTCAACCCTGACGACAAGGGCAGGCCCTCTCCGGTCCTGGTTCGGGTCTACGAACTCAAGACCGACAGCGCGTTTGAGAATGCGGACTACTACTCGCTGGAGAAGTCGGACAAGACGCTGCTGACGCAGGATCTGCTGGCACGAGACGAGTTCATCCTCCGGCCCGGCGAGTCGCGCGACATCGAGCGCAAGCTCAATCCGGACACGCAAGCCATCGGCATTCTGGTCGGGTACAGGGAGCTTGGCAAAGCCACCTGGAGATCTGTCTACAAACTGCCACCGGCGCCGGACGCTGCGTGGTACCGCATGGCAATTCCGGCACGCAAGGTCAAGCTGCAAGTCTCGTTGGACCAGCAGACCATCACAATTTCCAAACCTGATTGAATCCATGAGCTGGTACAACAAGGTCGTCTGGAGCGAGGGACTGTTCCTGCGCCCGCAACTCTTTCAGCAGCAGGAGCGCTATCTGGAACACTACGCGCACAAGCGTAGCGCCGCGCTCAGCCCGTTCTTCTGGGGCTTTCACCATTTCTCGATCGATGCTGAAGCGCTCTCGCTGGGTAAGCTGGTGGTCTCCAGTGCCGCTGGAATCTTCCAGGACGGTACGCCCTTCGACGCTCCGGCACATACGGCAGTGCCGGCGCCGCTTGCGCTTCAGGCCGAGCACCTGAATCAGATCATCTGTCTGGCGGTGCCGATCCGCACGCCAAATGCGGAAGAAACGAATTTCGATGATGCCACGGATTCCCTGGCGCGATACCGTGCCTTTGAGCAGGAATTGCTGGATGCGAATTCGATCGCACAGGGACCAAAACTGGTGCAGTTGGCAGACTTGCGTCTTCGGCTTTTGCCGGAGAAGGAACTCTCCGAGTCCTGGCTTGGCCTGCCGTTGACAAGAGTGACGGAAATCCGCGCCGATGGCAGTGCCAGACTGGATGCAGCGCTGATTCCGCCGGTCAATGTCTACACGGCCAGTGCATTGCTTCAAACATGGCTTACCGAAATCCACGGCCTCCTGCATCTCAGGGCCGATGCGATGGCCGAGCGCCTGTCTGCTGCCACTATGCGGGGCGGGGATGCTGCCGAAGTATCGGAATACCTGATCCTCCAATTGCTGAACCGGTACGAGCCGATTCTGACCCACCTGCTGAAGGCCAAGGCCGCGTCGCCAGAGGTGTTGTACCTGCACCTGGCGGCATTGTCGGGGGAACTGTCGACGTTCGTGCGCACCCAGACCCGTCGGCCGGCTGAGCATGCGGCTTATCGGCACGATGCTCCGCATCTTTGCCTGAAGCCATTGGTTGACGACCTGCGCTTCCTGCTCAATGTGGTGCTGGAACGCGCTGCGCAGCGGATTGAAATCACGGAGCAGTCACATGGGATCCGAACGGCGGTGCTCGATCCGGGCGAGATCGGCCGTTTCGCGACCTTTGTGCTGGCGGTGACCGCGCAGGTTCCGGCGGATCTGTTGCAGCAGCAGTTTCCGGCCCAGACCAAGGTGGGGCCGTCTGCGCGGTTGGCGGAACTGGTTCGGTCCCATCTTCCTGGAATTCCGCTGCAGTCATTGCCGGTGCCGCCACGGCAGATCCCGTTCAATGCTGGCCATGTCTACTTTGAACTGTCCCAGCAGCACCCGCTCTGGGACCAGGTGGCGCAGTACGGTGGGCTGGCGCTGCACGTAGCGGGGACCTTTCCTGAGTTGCGTATGGAACTGTGGGGAGTGCGGCAATGAGCAAGCCACTTGTGTCGAGTGATCCCCAATTGGACTCGCAAGCAGCGCAGCCTGCCAAGGCAGGAGATCGCGCGAGCCCACGCGCCGCAGCGGAGGAGAGCAGCCAGAACGACGCGCGCAAGTCCGTTGAGCAGCGGGTGGAAGAGATCAGCCGCAAGGCCAATCCCTTGCTTGCGGCAGCGCGGCCGCTGTTGCGCGCACTGGCCGACATGCCGACATCGCTGCGACAGGATCAGGCGGCTGCACTGAAGGGAATTCTGGTGGGGGAAGCGAAAGATTTTCAGGCAGTCTGCGAGCGCGCCAATATTCGGCGCGAGCACGTTCTGGCTGCACAGTATTGTCTGTGCACGGCGTTGGATGAGGCTGCCAATGGCATGCCATGGGGGCGCCATACCTGGGCGAACAACAGCTTGCTGATCCAGCTGCATGGCGAAAACGATGGCGGCGAGAAGGTGTTCCAGTTGTTGGGGCGGCTGGCGAGCTCCGCCGCAGAGCACATGGACGTGATCGAGGTGATCTATCACATCTTGTCACTCGGCTTCCTTGGCCGCTATGCTGGCCACGCCGATGGCGATCGCCAGCTCGACGCCATTCGGCAGCGGTTGTTGCACCTGATCAGCGCGGCACGCGAAAGCGTGCCGCGCGACCTGTCGCCACACTGGCGCGGCGCGGACGCCGGGCGCCTCAGCCTGCTGCGCACGGTGCCGGTGTGGGTCACGGCGTCGGTGCTGGCACTGGCGGTCTTTGGCCAGTTTGCCTGGTACAAGTACCAACTCTTGTTCCGCACCCACGATCTCGAACAGCAAATCCTCGCCATCGGCAAGGCAACACCGCCGGAGCCGCCCAAGGCGCTGCGCCTCGCCGAGTTGCTCAAGGATGAGATTGCGCGTGGGGTTGTCAGCGTACAGGAGGATGCGACCCGCAGTGCCGTCACGTTCCGCGGGGATGACATGTTCGGCGGTGGCCGCGCCGAGGTCAGCGACAAGGTCCTGCCGTTGCTGGACAAGGTTGCCGGAGAAATCAACAAGGTATCCGGCAAGGTGACCGTGGTCGGCCACAGCGACAACGTTCCCATCAAGACGGCGAAGTACCCGTCAAACCAGGTGCTGTCGGAAGAGCGTGCTGCGACCGTGACAGAGTACCTGGCCAGTAAGGGCGTCGCAAAGAATCGGCTCGAAGCGATTGGCAAGGGCGATTCGGAGCCGCTTACCGACAACAAGACGCCAGCCGCCCGGGCAAGGAATCGCCGGGTCGAAATCGTTGTAACGCCGTAATCGGGGTCAGGCATGGAATTTCTGAAACGTATCGGCGCTGTGCTGTTCTCCCGGCAGACGCTCGCGCTCATTGCCGTGCTCATGGTCGCGGCAGCTATCTGGTTCATCGGGCCGCTGCTCGGGTTCAGTGGCATGCATCCGCTGGCGGGCATCGGCGCGCGCGTCACGCTCATGGTGCTGTTGCTGGCAACGACGCTGTTCTGGTTGCTTGGCTGGCCGGTCTCCACGACAGGCCTCGCCGCGCTGTGTCTGCTGATCTGGCATGCGGGGCCGTTGCTTGCGATTGGCGCCAGCCATCCGCTGGAGTCGAGCTCAGTCCGCATTCTGCTGATCGCGGCGATTGTGCTCGTGTTCGTCGTCTATGTGTTGTACCTGCTTTGGCAGCGCGCACGCACGGACAAGACTTTTGTCGAGAGCCTGCTGAACTTTGGCGGGAAGCGCGAGGAGGTTGTGGCCAAGGATGAAATCGCCAGGCTGAACACGGCGGTTCAGACTGCCCTGCGACAACTCAAGGGCATGCGTAGCGGCAGCCGGGTCGGTCGCCTGTTCGAAGGCCGCCGCTACCTCTATGAACTGCCCTGGTACATGATGGTTGGCGTGCCGGGGGCCGGCAAGACGACGGCGTTGCTGAACGCCGGACTGCAATTCCCTATCGCGGGTCAGATGAGTGCGGCGGCTCGCGCACGGGATGGCACCGAGCAGGCAGATTGGTGGTTCACCAATGAGGCGGTTCTGATCGACACGGCAGGCCGCTATACGGCGCAGGAAGCGGGTTCGGCGATCGACCCGGCAGAATGGAAGGGATTCCTCGGCCTGCTGCGAAAATATCGCGCCCGCGCCCCGATCAACGGCACGCTGGTGACGATCAGCGTGGAGGACCTGCTTCGGCACTCCAAAGAGGAGCGGGTGATCGAAGCGGCCAGGATTCGGGCGCGCCTGGCCGAACTGCGCGAGGAACTGGGCATCCAGTTTCCTGTCTACGTGCTGGTGACCAAGGTTGATCAGCTTGCCGGCTTCACGGACTATTGCCAGTACCTGACCAGCGAAGGCCGTGCCCAGCCTTTGGGGTTCACCTTTCCGGTTGCGGGAAAGCGGCGGCGGGGACAGCCAGCAATCGATGTTGTTGCGCAGTGCCGTGAGGAGATGTGGGCGCTGGTGGAGCGGCTGGAAGCCGGGCAGGTCGGACGGCTGTATGAGGAGTTCGATCTGGCCCGACGCCGGGCGCTCTACGCGCTGAGCGACGAGTTCGCGAGCGTGACGGAGCCGCTTGTCGCGATGCTGGAGCAGGTATTCCTTGACTCGCGCTATGACGACACCGAGCGGAATTCCATGTTGCGCGGCGTGTATTTCACCAGTGCGGCGCAAACCGGGGAAGCGATCGTCGCGGATGCGAGCACCGTGATCCGGCGGGTGCGTGGCAACGGGAAGTCTGGCGCCCAGGACGCCGCCGTCGCGGAAAAGTCAACCGGCAACCGCAGCTACTTCCTGCAGGACGTCTTCAAGCGCATCATCGTGCCCGAGGCGCACCTGGTGAAGCCGAACCTGCGCTGGGAGTTCCGCTTCCGCCTGTTGCGCCTGTTTGGCCATGCGCTGGTGCTGGTCATTTCCCTGTGGCTAGCCGGAGCGCTCTATATGAGCTTTGGCGACAATCGCAGCTATCTGGCGGTGGTGCAGGAGAAAGCCAAGGCGCTGGCCGCCACGGTAACGGCGTTTTACAAGAAGCCGCAGCCTGATGCGATGCCGGAGGTGTTGGGAGCGGCCCGCGACCTGCCTGCCTACGCCGGCCTGGATCTGGTCAATCCTTCTGCTGATTGGCGCTACGGCCTGTACAGCGTGGTGCCGGTGCTGGGCGCCGCGACCTTGACCCATACCAGGTTGCAGGACAACCTGCTGGTGCCGTACCTGGTGCGCCGGGTCGAAGCGGTGCTGTCAACGGCGGTCAGTCAGCGCGACGCCAAGCAGGCCTACGACACGCTGCGGGTCTACCTGATGCTGCATGACAAGGACAAGTTCAACGCATCCGACGTGCGTAGCTGGGTGCGCAGCGACTGGGCGACGGGCAACGGGGCGGATGCCTTTGGTGGCCGCGTGGCGGTGCTGGAGCATCTGGACAGCCTGCTCGATGGCAGCCGGCCGGTCTTGTCGCCCTACGCAAAGAACGAGGCACTGATCCGCTCGGCGCGCGATTTCCTGGACAGCGATACCTCGGTCGAACGCCTGTATGACCGCGCCAAGGCGGCCATGATGGAAGAGGCACCGCAGGATTTCACGCTGGTGCGCGCGGTCGGTCCCCAGGCCGGCACGGTCTTTACCCGGGCCAGCGGCGAGCCGCTGGAGCGCGGTATTCCGGGGCTTTTTACCTATGCCGGCTACCACGACCTGTTCAATGTCCGTTTGCCGGAGTTTGTCGGCAGGGCGCAGGCGGTCGACATTTGGGTGATGGGGCGTGGAACAGGGCCTGGCGCTCAAAAAAAAACGGCTGACAATGCCGTCGGCCGGCTCACGGGCAATGATCCGCTCACGCGCGAGATCCGGCGCCTTTACCTGAGCGAATATGCCCGGAACTGGGAGAAGTTTCTGGGTGACATCCGGACCGTGACGGGAAGCAACCTGGCCTTTGACCTGGAGATCCTGCGCAACTTTGCCGCGCCGGATTCACCGCTTGCCCGGCTGGGCAGGGCCGCGGTGCAAGAAACGACGCTCAGCCGCACGCTCGAGCCCGAGGAAAAGTCCCTTGCGGAGAAGGCGTTGTCAGCGCTGGACAAGAAGGCCGACAAAGCCAGTGCACTGAGCGTGCGTGCCGAGGCCCGTCAGGAACGCGAGCTGGTCGATAGCCGCTTCGCCGCGCTGCGCGAAGTGGTTACCGGCCAGGCCGACGCGGCGGCGCCAGGCACGCGGGACACCGCCGGCAAGCCGCAACTGGATACGATTGCCGGCATCGTCAATGCTTACTACACCAGTCTGGTAGTGGCCAATAACGCGCTGAGCACCCGGAACCTGCCGCCGCCCGCGGATGCAGGCGAGCAGTTGCGCATGGAGGCGGCGAAGCTGCCGGCGCCCTTCAAGGCGGTGCTGACCGACCTGGTCGTGCAGGGCGCCAGGGACGTCAACAAGGGTGTTGGCGATATCCTGATTGCGCAGATGGACGCCGTCATCGGCGAGAGCTGCCGCGGCGCCATCGACGGCAAGTATCCGTTCACGCCGACGTCGATGCAGGACGTGGACCCGGAAGACTTTGCACGCGTCTTCGCCGCGGGCGGAGTGTTGGACGACTTTTTCCAGAAGGTGTTGGCGCCGCACGTGGATACCACCATCTCGCCTTGGCGCTACAAGCTGACCGCCCCCGACGTGCCGCCCGTGGCTGGCCCGAGTCTGGTGCCGTTCCAGCGCGCCAGGGAAATCCGGGAAGTGTTCTTCCGGGATCCGGGAGCGAAGAAGATGGCCTGGAAGGTCGACCTGAAGGTGGTCGAACTCGATCCCGAAATCGTCGAGCTGAACATGGACTTCGACGGACAGAGCCAGCGTTACGTGCACGGTCCGGTCATCCCGCTCAAGGTGACCTGGCCGGGACCGCGGGGCGGGCAAGGGGCCGAGATCACTGCCAGCCCCCGGATTCGTCCGGATACCTCGACGCTGGCCGCCAACGGCCCGTGGGCCCTGATGCGGGTGATTGCCAAGGGCAGGCTCGCCGGCTCCGCTAGCGCCAGCCACTTCATGGCCGAATATGACTTCGACGGCCGCAGGGCGAAGCTCGATATCAATACCGGCAGCCTCGCCAACCCCTGGACCAGCGGGCTGCTGCAGGGCTTCCAGTGTCCCGGGAGATCCGGGTGATCACGGCGCCGTCGATTTTCGGCAAGCTGCCCGCGCTGGGAGACTTTGTCCGCCACAATGCGCCGCTGGACCAGGTGCAGGCGTGGCGGAGCTGGTTCGATCATCGGGACGGCGAACTCCTGGCGAGGGCGGCGTCGCATTCCGCGGGCGGCGGCGTCCGGCATTGGCTGCACCTCACCCCGCCCAGTCTCTCGGTTCAGTCCCGCTTGCGCCCGTCTGAACCATGCCTCTTCATCCTGCGCCCGCACGGCCTGCAGTTTCCCAGCGAAAGCAGCTACCTGCTCGGTGTCTTGGCTGCATCGCATGACCGGGTTGGGCGCCGCTATCCGCTGGTGGTCTGGCAGGCCGCGAGCGCGCAATGGGCCGGTCATATCCTTGCCGCGCCCGCACAGTGGCTTACCGATTTGGTGCAAATCGTGCACGGCCACACACACACGGCGGACCGCACCGGCCTGGCCGCGGCGGTCGATGCCCTCTGGGCCCGCCATCGGCCAGGCTGGCGTGAGCGTGTCCAGCGTTCGCTCAGGCGGCTGGCCGATGCATCCCGGCCTGGCGCTTCAGGCGACGGCGTTATCGGGCCAAAGTCAACGCGAGACGACTGGCCCCCGGGCCTGTTGCGCGATGGCAGCCTTGGCAGCGTTTGGCAGTCCGCTGCCCACTGCGCTATCGAGATTGACGGCGTTGCTTCCATTCGCCGAATCGTGGCCGGACTCTGATCCTTCCTCCAGGGGGGAATTTTCTGCCAGCGCCATTACCGACGGCTTACCTCAGCCTCAATGGCTCCAGCAATGCCCCGTCATACTCTCCTCGCGAGATCCGTCCAAGCTCCAGCATCCGCTGCAGGATATAAACCTGCCGCTGCCGCGCCCGCCTCGGATTCGCCACCGGATTATTAGCCGACGGCGCCTTGGGGAGCCCGGCAAGCATCGCGCACTCAGCCAGCGTCAACTGATCCAGCCGCTTGCCAAAGTAAGTCCGCGCCGCATCGGCAAAGCCGTACGCCCCCTGGCCCAGGTAGATCTTGTTCATGTACAACTCCAGGATCTCGTCCTTGGTCAGCGCCTTTTCAATCCGGTATGAAAGCAGCACCTCGTACAGCTTGCGGGTATAGGTCTTGTCCCGCGACAGGTAGAAATTGCGTGCCACCTGCATGGTGATGGTCGATGCCCCCTGCGACAGCTCGTCCGACAGGTTGGCAACGCCGGCACGGACGACGCCGATGTAGTCGATGCCGTCATGCACGTAGAAGCGCTCATCCTCGATCGCCACCACGGCGCCGGTCAGCTCGCGCGGGATCTTGCCGATGGGCACGTAGTCGGGCGTATGGCGGAAGGCGGTGAGGGCGTCGAGCGACGGCAGCTGCCGGTTGGCGGCCAGGATGGCGATGGCAGCCAGCAGCGCGCCGCCGATCACGGCGAGCACCAGCAGCTTGATGAAGGCGGACCAGAGTCTTTTCATGGCACGTATTGTGCCAGCCGTGTGCGGCAGGGTGCGAGTCCCGCCGCAGGCGGCATCTTCAGGCCGTGGGGACGGCCACGTTGAGCGACTGCGCCAGGCGCTCAAGATTGCGCCAGATGGCCGGGTTGATGTTTAGCGTGTCGCTGGCCTGCGCCCGGTTGGCGGCCTCGTACTCGCCGGGGTACTGCACGCGGTCGACGCCCGGCGCCGGCGGTGTGTCGTGCAGGTAGCGCACGAACGCCTCGACCTCGGCGCTCTGCCAGTCCAGGCCCAGGTCCAGCGCGGGATTGAGCAGCACCGCGAACAGGTTGTTGGTGGCCACGCCGCCGCGCGGATTGTCTGGCTGGATGGTACCGCCGCCGGACAGCACGCCCGCCAGCAGCTCGGCCACAACGCCCAGTGCGTAGCCCTTGTGGCCGCCAAAGGGCAGCAGCGCGCCGGGGTGTTCGCCGAACATGGTTGACGCGTCGGTGGTGGGGTTGCCGTCGGCGCCGATGATGCTGCCTTCGGGCGCCGGCTCGCCTTTCTCGGCCAGCACACGGGCCTTGTTGATGGCAATCGCGCTGGTGGCGATGTCCACCACCAGAGGCGGCCGCCCGTTGGGCATCGGGCCGGCGAAACACAGCGGGTTGGTGGTGAGCCGCGCCACGCGGCCGCCGAACGGCGCTACCACCGGCGCGCGGTTGATCACGTTGGTGAAGCTCAGCAGCACAAAGCCGGCGGCGGCCGCCATCTCGCCGTAGTGGCCCATGCGGCCGAGATGGTGCGAGCGGCGCAGCGTGACGATGCAGTGGCCATGCTGGCGCACGCGCTCGATCGCTGCTTGCATCACGGACTTGCCCACGTGCTGGCCGAAGCCGCCGTCGCCGTCGAACACCATCAGCGTGCCCTGGTCCAGCACGCATTTGGCGCGGCCTTGCGGGTTGACGCTGTGGCTGTCGAGGGCGGTGCGGTAGTTGGGCAGGATCGACAGGCCGTGGCTGATATAGCCGCAGCGGTCGGATTCGACCAGGTGCTCGGCCACGTCGTCAGCGATGTCGGCGGGCACCTGCTGCGCGGCGAGGATGTCGCGGGCAAGCTGGCGGGCGCTGGTGAGGGAGATCTTCATGGTTCGTACCTCCTCAGACCCAGCCCAGCCAGCGCCAGTAGGTGGCTGCGAACAGCAGCATCATGGCGTAGCCGATGATCGTCACGGGGATGCCGATGCGCGCGAACTGGCGGCCGTTGAAGGTTTCCGTGCCCAGGCACACCATGTTCTGCGGCGCGTTGATCGGCAGGATAAAGCCGAAGCTGACGGTAAAGCCCAGCAGCATGGTCATGCCCACGCGGTTGATGTCGCCGGGCAGTGTCTGCAGCACCGCGATCAGGATCGGCAGCAGTGCCGCGGTCAGCGCGGTGGCGCTGGCAAAGCCCAGGTGGATCAGGATCAGGAAGGCCGACAGGATCGCAAACACCGGCAGCGCGCCGTGCGCCGCCAGTCCGGAATGCGTGACCACGAACTGCCCCAGCCACTGGCCGGCGTTGGTGGACAGCAGCGCCGTGCCCAGGCTGATGCCGACGCCGAACACGATCAGCGTGCCCCACGGCGTGCGTTGCTGCATGGTCTTCCAGTCCATCACGCCGATGCGCGGCATCATCAGGATCACCAGGCCGACGAAGGTCACGGTGGCGGTGTCGAAGCTGTGCAGCTTGCCTTCGGTGGCCCAGAACAGCAGCAGGCCCAGCGATACCGCGGCCAGCCGCTTCTGCGGCGCGCTCATGGGGCCGAGGGCCGACAGCTCGCGCTGCACGGCTTCCTTGCCGCCGGGGATGGCGTCGGTTTCGGCGGGCAGCAGCAAGCGCACCAGGAAATACAGCACCACCGACATTGCGATGGCCCATGGCGCGCCCGCGATCAGCCATTGCAGCCAGGTGATGCGCTCGCCCAGCAGCTTGTCCATGAAGCCCACCGTCAGCAGGTTCTGCGCCGCGGCGGTCTGGATGCCGACGTTCCAGATGCTGGTGGCCTGCGCCACCGTGATCATGATGCCGGCGGCGATATTGGACTTCTTGTCGACGCCGAAGGCGGCGATCACGCCCATCATGATCGGCACCACGCAGGCACTGCGCGCGGTGGCGCTGGGCACCACCAGGCTCAGCGCGATGGTGACGGCGATCGTGCCGATCAGGATGCGGCGCGTGCTGGTGCCAATGGCAGACAGCGTCACCAGCGCGATGCGCCGGTCCAGCCCGGTCACGGTCATCGCCGCGGAGATGAACAGCGCCGCGGCGACCAGTGCCAGCGCGGTGTTGGAGAACCCCGCCAGCGCCATGCCGAGCGCCTTCGAGGTGCCGTACTGCACCGAGGGGTCGTTGACGGTCGGCGCAAAGCCGATCAGCCCCGCCATCAGCGAGGTGATCATGATGGCGCTGGTCTCATATGACACCGCCTCGGTGATCCACACCACGATGGCGAAGGCGAGGATCGCCAGCATGCGCTGGCCGGCGACGGTCAGCCCCTCGGGCTGCGGGATCGCCAGCACCACCAGCAGCGCAGCAACGGCGGCGAACAGGCCCCAGTGCAGCGTGAGTTTCGGCGCCGGCACGACAGCCTGTGCAGCCGCGGCGGAAGGGGAGGAAGGGGGGGAGGCGGAAGTATCTGTCATTGCCGGCATCCTTTTGGTTGGTGATCCTGCTCGGTACCCGGGTGCACCTGGCTCGGACGGCTCTCGGCAGACAGTGCGGCGCGCCGGCGCTGGGACAGCGCGGCCGGCAGGACAGGCAGGTGTCGGTCGCGAGACGGCATCCGTGTGTGGCGTGCCCGGAGCGGCCTCGCTGCTGGCGTGGCCGCCGCGTTCGACATGATAGGAATTTTCCGACCGGCAGCCGGCCCTGTCGAGGGCGATTCCAAGCTATTTCCGCCCGCCATGAGCAAGATCAAGTCCACGTGTGATCAATGGATACCCGCGCCGCCGCAGGCGTCATACCAGTGAGAAGCTCGCCACATAACGTCTGGCGGCGGTGTGTGTGCGCAAGCGCGCCACCATGGCCCCGGCCGGGTGATGCATGAGCGGGAGTGATCTGAAATAATTGGAGCCGACCATGAAGGTTTTAGTACGTGGACTGAAAGCAGGCCTGGACGCGGCGGCACTACGCGAGGCGCTGGCGCGGTATGCGAAGATCCGTTCGGTGGAACTGGTGGAAGCGGGCGACCCGAAGCACCCGTGGGCGTGGGTCGATATCGATGCCAGTGCGCTGACGGTGTGGAAGCTGGTGGCGCGGCTGGACCGGCGCTATATCGCCGGCTGCCACCTGCGCTGGCATGTGCCGGCATACCGCGCGCGCTGATGCGCCGGCACAGCATCGGCCTGCATCGCAAGGACAATCAGGAAAGAACAATGATCAAGTGGCTTCAACGCGCAGGATGCCTGTCCGCCCATGCCGTCGTGCCGCAGGCTCCGGCCGCGGCCAGCGTGCAGGGCCGGCATGACCTGGCATTCGACACCATCAGCAATGCGCGCGACCTGGGCGGCCTGGCCGGCGCGGGCGGACGCCGCGTGCGCCAGGGGCGCCTGTACCGGAGCGGCAACCCCGCGCTGGCCAGCGCGGCGGACCTGGAGCGGCTGCAGACGCTCGGGCTCGACATGGTGGTGGATTTCCGTTCGCCCGGCGAGAAGTCGCCTGAAGAGGCCGCCTTCGGCCAGCGCTTCCACTGGGTGGCGGCGCCGGTGCTGGAGGGCAGCATGGCGATGGATGTGCTGATGCCGCGCCTGCGCGCCAGCACGCCGGCACAGATGGATGCCTTCATGCTGGAGGTCTACGGCGACTTCCCGGTGCGCTACCGCGAGGCCTTTGCCGGCTTCATGCGTACCGCGCAAGGCGGCAAGACGCTGCTGTTCCACTGCACCGCCGGCAAGGACCGCACCGGCTTTGCCGCACTGCTGTTGCTGGCGGCGCTGGGCGTGGCGCAGGACGATATCCTGGCCAACTACCTGGAGTCGAACCAGCGCAATGCGCAGTTCAACCAGACTGCGCTGGCGCGCATGGCCGGGCTTGGCGTGGCCCCCGCGGTGATGACGCCGCTGCTGGAAGTCCGCGCCAGCTATCTCGATGCGTCGATGCGGGCCATCGACGCGGGCTGGGGCAGCGTCGACAACTACCTGCGCGACGCGCTCGAAGTGGACGTCGCGCAGCTGCGCGGGCACTACCTGGCAGGCTGACTCAGAGCTGCCCGCATTCGCGCAGGATGCGGGCGGTGTTCAGCGCAATCATCCCTTCTTCATCGGTCGGCAGCACCAGCACCGGCACGCGGCTGTCGTCGCGGCTGACGCGCTGGCTGTTCTCGCCGTTGGCGCCACCGTCGAGCGCGATGCCGAACAGCCCCGACAGGTGTTCGCAGATGCGTGCGCGCACCGGCGGCGAGTTGGCGCCGATGCCCGCGGTGAACACCAGCGCGTCAAGGCCGCCCAGCGTGGTGGCGAGCTTGCCGATCTCCTGCGCGGCGCGGTAGGCATAGAAGTCCAGCGCCAGCCGCGCGCGCGGCGCGGATTGCAGTCAGGTTGTGCGGCTGGTGCAGCGGTGCCAGCGGCACCAGCGCTTCCAGCTTTGCGATCACCTCGTCGTCGATGCGCACGGCCTGCGCATAGTCGGCACCGCCATGCACCACGCGATGGCCGATCGCCACCGGCGGGTTGTCGCGCAGGCCCACGCTCAGTACCAGCCGCACCAGGCGGAAGGCGGCGTCGTGGTCGGCCACCTGGGCCTGCGGGAAGGTCTCGTCGGCGACCACGCGCCCGTCGGCCATGCGCGCGGTCAGGCGCGGCGCCACGCCGATGCCCTCGATCTGGCCGTGCGCGCTCAGCACCGGGTTGATGTCGGCATTGCCATGCGCGGCGTCGGGCACGGCGTAGACCGAGACCTTGACGCTGGATGAGCCGGCGTTGACAACGAGGATGACGGGATGCACGGCGGGGTGGATGGCGGGCACGCTGGATGGACTCCCAAGTGGTTGCGCAAGGGCTGCACGGGCATGGCTCAGACCTGCGCCGCGGCTGCGGCGCTGCGGCGCGCATGGGCCAGCAGCACGGCAATGGCGCAGCTGCCGATGCGCGCGCGTACGCTGTCGGCCCGGCTGGTGAGGATGATGAGAACGCGCGCGCCCAGCACGATGCCGGCGGCTTCGGCGCCGGCCAGGAAGGTCAGCTGCTTGGCCAGCATATTGCCCGCTTCCCTTGCGACAGGCGCCGCCCGGTGCGCAGCCCGCCGGCCGCGCGCGGGTGCGCGATTGCTGCGGTGCGCAAAGTGCCTTGCGCCAGTATAGGCGACGATTCTTTCCAGTCGATGACCGCGCGGCGCGCTAACAGTGTGGCATTGCGCGCAGCCAGTCTCTGGGTTGCACCGCAGGGCAGCGGCTGGTACGCTTGGTTTTGTTGCAGAGCAACATGCGTCACTCCGGCCGCGCCGCCAAGCGCGCGGATACGCCGGACGGGCGCCAACCAGGGGAGTGGAATGACCGCACGCGAACGCGCCGACCTGCCGCGGGACAGCAGCGCCACCTCGACCGCTACCAGTCTGTCCGCGCACGCCAACCCGTTCGCGGCACTGGCACAGCCGGCGCTGGAATACGCCCTGGACGCATGGCAGCGCACCGTGCTGCTGCTCGACATCCTGCGCCAGCGCGGCAACGAGTCCGCCGAGCATGAGCTTGAGGGCATGCCGCCCGTGCTGGTGTTCGAGCACGAGCTGCTGGCCGATGGCCGCCAGTTGCCTGAACCCGCCAACTACGCGCTGCTGCGCATCGTGCCGCCGGCGGACAGCCCGACCGATCCCGCCCTGCGCCCCTTTGTAGTGATCGACCCGCGCGCAGGCCACGGCCCCGGCATCGGCGGTTTCAAGGCCGACAGCGAGATCGGCATCGCGCTGCGCACCGGTCATCCATGCTATTTCATCACCTTCTTCTACGAGCCCTGCCCGGGCCAGACCATCGAATCGGTGGCGCGCGCCGAGGCTGCCTTCCTGCAGATCGTTGGCGAGCGCCACCCGGATGCACCGGGCAAGCCCTTCATCATCGGCAACTGCCAGGCTGGCTGGGCGCTGATGATGCTGGCCGCGGTGGCGCCGGAGCGCACCGGCCCGTTGCTGCTGGCCGGCGCGCCGCTGGCGTACTGGTCCGGCGTGCGCGGGCGCAACCCGATGCGCTACAGCGGCGGCCTGCTGGGCGGTTCGTGGCTGGCCTCGCTGATTGCTGACCTGGGCAATGGCCGCTTCGACGGCGCCTGGCTGGTGGAGAACTTCGAACAGCTCAATCCCGCCAATACACTGTGGGAGAAGCTCTACGACGTCTATGCGAAGGCCGACACCGAAGGCCCGCGCTTCCTCGACTTCGAGCGCTGGTGGGGTGGCCACTTCCTGATGAACCGCGCCGAGATCGACTGGATCGTGCAGAAGCTGTTCGTCGGCAACCGGCTCACCGCGGGCGAGGTGCGCAGCACCGACGGCAAGACCGTGGTGGACCTGCGCAACGTGCGCTCGCCGGTGATCATCTTTGCCTCCTGGGGAGACAACATTACGCCGCCGCAGCAGGCGCTGAATTGGATCCCGGACCTGTACGCGAGCGATGAGGAACTGGTCGCCAACGACCAGGTGATCGTCTACTGCCTGCACCCGACCGTGGGCCACCTCGGCATTTTTGTCTCCGCGGGCGTGGCCAACCGCGAGCACAGCGAACTGTTCTGCGCACTGGACCTGATCGACGTGCTGCCGCCGGGCCTGTACGAGGCGAAGATCGAAGACGTCGCGCCCGACCTGCGGCACCGCGACCTGGTCGAAGGGCGCTACCTGATGCGCTTCGAGCGCCGCGGCATTGCCGACATCCTGGCGCTGGACGACGGCCGCGACGACGAGCGCGCCTTCGAGGTGGTGCGGCGCGTGGCCGAGGTCAACCAGCATATCTACGACACCTTCGCCTCGCCGTGGGTACGCGCCATGTCCAACGAACTGAGCGCGCAGTGGCTGCGCGCGCTGCATCCCGCGCGGCTGGAGCGCGAGCTGGCGACCGACGTGAACCCATGGATGGCGTGGATCGGCGCGCTGGCGCCGATGGTGCGCGAGCATCGCGCGCCGGTATCGGCGGACAATCCGCTGCTGACGCTGGAGCACGCGGCCTCGGCGCAGATCGTCAGCGCGCTCGACCAGTTCCGCGACCTGCGCGATGCCTGGTACGAGCGGGCCTTCGAGGCGATCTACGCTTCGCCGGCGATGGCGGCGCTGGTGGGGCTGCGCGCGCCGGCGCCGGTCAACCTGGAGTCGCCCGTGACTGTGGCGCTGCGCAAGGAGCTGGCCGCGCGCCGGCTGCATGATGTCGAGGCGGCGATCGGGCAGGGTGGCACGCTGGAGGCCTTTGTGCGCGTGCTGGCCTACGTCGCCGATCGCCCCAGCGCCATCGAGGAGCGGCCGTTCAACCTGCTGCGTCGCATCGCGCGCGAACAGCAGCAAGCCACCGGGCAATCCGGCGGCCAGGCCGACCTGGCCGCGTTCAAGACCGCGGTGCGCCAGCAGAGCTTTATCGTCAGGCTGGATCCGCAGCGCGCGATCCGGGCGCTGCCGGCACTGGTGCCGGACCGCGAGACCCGCCGCAAGCTGATGGTGGCGGCGCATCGCGTGATGACGCTCGGCGGCCCGCTGTCAGGCGAGCGGCTGGGGCGCTATCGCGAAGTCGCCGAAGTGATGGGGACGGGTCATCCGCGCGAGGTTGCCGACTCAGCCAAGGGGGATGAGGCCGCGCACCAGGACTGAGTGCGCCGGACCGATCCGCAATTCGGATTACCATAGCCGCGTCTCGGACTCCATTGCGGTGCCGGCCACCGGCACCCGACATCCATGCTTGAACTTCAGGGAGCCATCTGGTTCCGCTCCGGCTCGCAAGACTGGGGCGGCAAGGACCGCATCGCGCTGCTCGCTGCCATCGGCGAACACGGCTCGATCACCGCAGCCGCGCGCGCGGTCGGCATCAGCTACAAGGCCGCGTGGGACGCCATCGATGCCATGAACAACAGCGCGGGCGAGCCGCTGGTGGTGCGCGCCGCCGGTGGCAAGGGCGGCGGCGGCACGCACCTGACCGCGCGCGGCGAGCAACTGATCCGCACCTATCGTGCGCTGGAAGGCGAACACCAGCGCTTTGTCGCACAGCTGTCGCTCTTGGGCGAGGGGGCGGCCGACGATATCCACCTGATGAGGCGAATGATGATCAAGACCAGTGCACGCAACAAGCTGTTCGGGCGCGTGGCCAGCGTGCGCGGCGGCGCGGTCAATGACGAGGTCGTGCTGGAACTGCCCGGCGGGCAGCAGATCGTTGCCACCATCACGCATGAAAGCGTCGAGACGCTGGCCCTGGCCGAGGGCGCGGAGGCGTTTGCGCTGATCAAGGCATCTTCGGTGCTGGTGGGGCTGCCCGATCCGGGGATGCGGCTGTCGGCGCGCAACCAGCTGCCGGGCGTGGTGTCGCGCGTGATGCCGGGTGCGGTGAATGCCGAGGTGGTGATCGAACTCGACGGCGGCGGTACGGTTGCGGCGATCGTGACCAATGGCAGTGTGGAAGCGCTGGGGCTGCAGGTGGGGGTGGCTGCGCTGGCGGTGTTCAAGGCGTCAAGCGTGATCCTGGGTGTAGTGGCGTGAGGTAGTCCTGCGGCAGGAATGGGAAGATGGGCGGGCATGGCGGCTGCCCCCGGCGTGCAATAATAGCCACCCAAAAAAACAGCCGTTCCACATCCAATGCACGCCGCCCTGGCCGGCTTCTCCCTCGGTCTTTCCCTGATTCTTGCCATCGGTTCCCAGAATGCTTTCGTGCTGCGACAAGGGTTGCGGCGCGAGCATGTGTTCTGGGTCTGCCTGGTGTGCGCGCTTTCCGATGCGCTGCTGATCCTGCTGGGCGTTTCCGGCTTTGCCGTGATGATCCGCGAGCTGCCCTGGCTGGGTGCGGCGATGCGCTACGGCGGCGCGGCTTTCCTGATCTGGTATGGCGCGCGCAGCTTCCTGGCCGCGTGGCGCTCGAACGCGGTGCTGGATCCCGGCGACGCCGCGCCGCGGCCGCTTGGGGCCGCGCTGGCGGTGTGCCTGGCGTTCACCTGGCTCAATCCACATGTGTATCTCGATACGGTGATGCTGATCGGTTCGGTGTCGATGCAGTTCGCAGGGAACGCGCGCGAGTTCGCCGCGGGTGCCATGACCGCGTCGTTCCTGTTCTTCTTTTCGCTGGGCTATGGCGCGGCGCTGCTGCGGCCGGTGTTTGCGCGGTCGCGTGCGTGGCAGGTGCTGGAAGTGGTGATCGGCATCACCATGTGGGTGATTGCCGCGCGGCTGCTGCTGGGCTGATTGCAAGGAGACAGACGCATGCCAAGAAACGTCGAGATCAAGGCCCGCATTGACAGTATCGAAGCCGTGTTGCCGCATGCGGCAGCGCTGGCCGACAGCGGTCCCGAATACATCCGCCAGGACGATACCTTCTTCCCCTGTGTCAACGGCCGGCTCAAGCTGCGCGAGTTTGCGCCCGACCGCGGCGAGCTGATCTTCTATGCGCGTGCCGACGAGGCGGGGCCGAAGGAGAGCTTCTATATCCTGTCGCCGACGCGATCGCCGGATACCCTGCGCGCGGCGCTGGCCGCGGCGCATGGCGAGGGCGGGCGGGTGCGCAAGCTGCGCACGCTGTACCTGGCTGGCCGCACGCGCGTGCACCTGGACCGGGTCGAGGACCTTGGCGATTTCCTGGAATTGGAAGTGGTGCTGGCCGAAGACGAGCGCCTGGAGAACGGCGTGGCCGAAGCCCACGCATTGCTGGCGCGGCTGGGCATTCCCGCGTCCAACCTGATTGAAGGCGCTTACGTCGACCTGCTGCGCGCGGCTCAGGCCACGCGCGCCGACACCGGCGCGTAGACCGGCGGATGGTGGCGGCTGGTGCCGCTGCCGAAGATGCGGCCCTCGCGGATTTCCAGCACGTGGTCGCCCAGCGCCTCGACATCGGCGGGATCGTGCGAGATCACCAGCATCGGCACATCCAGGCTGGCCTGCAGCGTGCGCAACTCCGCGCGCATGCGCGCGCGCAGCGCGGGGTCGAGCGCGGAGAAGGGTTCATCCAGCAAGACGATGTCGGGCTGCGCCACCAGCGCGCGCGCCAGTGCCACGCGCTGCTTCTGGCCGCCGGAGATCTCCGCCGGGTAGTTGCCGACGATGTCGGCCAGGCCGAAGGCGTCGATCCAGCGCTGCGCTTCCGGATGCACGGCGCCGCGGCGCGGGTTGCGCCAGCCGCGCGACAGGCCGAAAGCGATGTTCTGGCCCACGGTCAGGTGCGGGAACAGCGCGTATTCCTGGAACAGGTAGGCCACCCGGCGCTCTTGCGGGCGCACGTCGATGCCGGCGTCGGCATCGAACAGCGTGCGGCCGTTCAGCACGATGCGGCCGCTGTCCGGTGCCAGCAGGCCGGCGATGGCGCGCAGCGTCAGGCTCTTGCCGGCGCCCGAGGGTCCGAATAGCGCAATGCGCCGGCTGGTCGAATCGAAATCGATATCCAGTGCAAAGTGGCGGTCGGCCGAGACCATCTGCTTGCGGATGCTGACGTGCATGCTCATGGCGGGTCCCGGCTTAGCGGATGCGCGGGCGCAGGCGCCGGCGTTCATAGAGTTCAGCGGGATTGCGCGCGGCGGCCGGCACCAGGCGCCCGGCGACCACCAGCAGCAGCACGCAGGTGACGGAGGTCACCAGCACCAGCAGGTTGGCGGTGTTGTCGTCGCCGGCCTGCACCGCCTCATAGATGGCGACTGACAGCGTTTGCGTGCGTCCGGGCAGGTTGCCGGCGATCATCAGCGTGGCGCCGAATTCGCCCAGCGCGCGGGCAAAGGCCAGCAGCACGCCGGCGATGATGCCGCGCGCGGCCAGCGGCAGCGTGACGCGGAAGAAGATGCCGGCTTCGGGCACGCCCAGCACGCGGGCGGCGTTTTCCAGCTGATGGTCCACGCCTTCAAAGGCGGCGCGCGCTGACTTGAGCACCAGCGGGAAGGCGACGATGGTGGAGGCCAGCACCGCGCCCTGCCAGGTGAAGACCAGTTCGATGCCCAGGCGCGCCAGCCACTCACCGAAGACGCCACGGCGCCCGACCAGCACCAGCAGGTAATAGCCGAGCACCGTGGGCGGCAGCACCAGCGGCAGCGTCAGCACCGCATCGACCACGTCACGCAGCGGCGAGCGCCAGCGCGCCAGCGCCCAGGCCGCGCCGACGCCGAGCACGGCATTCAGCGCGGTGGCCCAGCCGGCCACCTTCAGCGACAGCAGCAGCGGTACCCAGACGGCGTCCATGGTGCGCGCAGCGTTCCGTCAGGGCTTCTGGAAGCCGAAACGCGACAGGATGGCCTGGCCTTCCGGCGAGGCGACGTAGTCGACGAACTGCGCCGCTTCCTTCTGCTGGCGCGTCTGGCCGGTGATGGCGATGGGGTAGGTCACCGGCGTGCGGCTTGGCACGCGCACGGCCACCTTGACCTTGTCCGGCATCACCGCGGCGTCGGTGGCAAAGACGAAGCCGGCCTGGACTTCGCCGCGCGCGACGTAGTCCAGGCTCTGGCGCACGTTCTGCGCCGGCACGCCCTTGGCGGCCACGGCGTCCCACAGCCCGGCCGCTTCCAGCGCGCCGCGGGTGTAGCGGCCCACCGGCACCGAGGCCGGGTTGCCGTAGGCGATGCGCTTCACTTCCGGGCGGGTCAGGTCCTGCAGCGAGGCGATGGCCAGCTTGCTGTCCGCGGGCACGATCAGCACCACCTGGTTGGCGGCGAAGTTGCGGCGCGAGGCCGGCGCGATCACCTTCTCGGCCTCGGCCTTGTTCATTGCCTCCTGGTCGGCCGAGGCAAACACGTCGGCCGGCGCGCCCTTGATGATCTGCTGCATCAGCACGTCGGACGCGCCGAAGTTCAGCACCACGTGCGTGCCGGGATGGGCGCGCTCGAACGACTCGGCCAGCGACTTGAAGGCATTGGTCAGGCTGGATGCCGCGGACACCACCAGGTCGGCGGCAAAGGCAGGCGGCGCGGCCAGCGCCAGCGTGGCGACGCAAGCGGCCAGCAGGAACCCGCGGCGGCAGGAACGGAGGGCAGACATCGGAATCCTCGGGAATCGGCCAGCCGGCATGTGTGGCAAGGCCTGTGCGGGTGGACTGTCACGCGCAATATACGTCTGTATATAGCGCTACGTCAATGATGCGCCATGACGGCCGTCATGGGTATTCGACGTGGCTTAAGTGCTGTATCAGGGACTGCGAATGAGCCCCAGTGGTGGGAGCCGGCGCCCCCGGGCGCCAGCCGTGCCGGTTTCACGCCGGCGGCATGCCATCCTTGAACAATGACTTCAACTGGGTGCGCAACTCAGGGGTGTCCTGATGCTGGTGCACCGCTACCGCGTGCTGGACCGCGGCTTCGAGCAGTTCGTCTTCGCTGTCGGCGCTCATTGCCACCGTGCAGTGGGTGTCGCTCGGGAACTCGCGGCAATCGATAAACTTGCGTGCCATGATGCCTCCTGACGCCGGCCCGCAGAGTGGGCTGGAGCCGGTGCATCCAGTATAGGCACGGCGGTAGCCGTCTACAGCACTGGCGTCAGCACTCTGCCGTCAGCCAGGAATGCATCCAGGTTCTGCAGCGTCAGCGCGGTCATGGCGGCGCGCGTTTCATGCGTGCCGCTGGCCATGTGCGGCGCCAGCACGACATTGTCCAGTGCCATCAGTGCGGGCGGCACGTTGGGCTCGTCCTGGAACACATCCAGGCCGGCGCCGCCCAGGCGCCCGTCAACCAGAGCCTCGACCATTGCCGCCTCGTCGATCACGCTGCCGCGCGACACATTGACCAGGATGCCCCTGGGCCCGAGGGCGTCGATGACCTCGCGCGATACCAGCCCGGCCGTCGACGGCCCGCCGACGGTGGCCACCACGAGGAAGTCGGCCCATGTCGCCAGCGCCTTCAGGTCCGGCTCGAAGCGCCACGGCGCGCCCTCGCGCGGGCGGCGGTTGTTGTAGGCGATCTCCATGTCGAAGCCCTGCGCGCGGCGCGCCACGATCTCGCCGATGCGGCCCAGCCCGAGGATGCCGAGCTTCTTGCCCGACACGCGCGTGGTCAGCGGGAAGCTGCCCTGCGGCCAGCGCCCGGCGCGCACGAAGCGGTCGCCATGGGCGATGCCGCGCGCCGCGTCCAGCAGCAGCCCGAAGGCCAGGTCGGCAACGCAGTCGTTGAGCACGTCGGGTGTGTTGCTGACCTGGATGCCGCGCGCGCGGGCCGCATCCAGCGCGATCGCGTCATAGCCCACGCCGAAGCTGACGATGGCTTCCAGGCGCGGCAGCGCATCGATCAGCGCCGCGCTGCAGCCGTGGCGCGCCGAGGTCACCACCACGCGCACCTGCTGGCCCTCGCTGCGCGCCCACGCGATCGGATCGGCCTGCTGCCACAGCGCGGCGGCGCCGTAGTGTTGCTGCAGGGTGGCATTGGTCCGCGGCGCGAGCGGGCCGACCTGGAGGATCTGGGGAGCAGGCATGGGATGCGGGATGCAAGGAGGGGACGGGCAATGGTAGCGCAAGGGGCCCCTCATGCGCAGGGAGCTGGCAAAGCGTGCGCGCGCAAGTTGCGCGATGTTCATGCAGGCCGGTGGTATCGCGCCCGCGGGCGGCGGGTTATGCTGCGATCCTGATCCCTGTTGCCCCACTTCACGTGCCATGAAAACCATCTACCTGGCTGGCTTCGACGTCTTTCGCAAGGATGCGCGCGCCTGGGGCGAGCACCTCAAGTCGCTGTGCGCGGCGCACGGCTTCAGCGGCCTGTATCCGCTCGACAAATCCGCGCCCGATGGCCTGTCGGGCGCCGACACCGCGCGCTGGATCTATGACGCCAATCTTGCGCTGCTGCGGCGCGCCGACATGGTGATGGCCAACCTCGACGATTTCCGCGGACCGGGCGAGCCGGATTCCGGCACCGCGTTCGAGGTGGGCTTTGCGGTGGCGCTGCAGAAGCCGGTCTGGGCCTACAGCGCGGATGCGGGCACGCTGCGCGAGCGCGTCACCGTGGCCACCGACGAGGATGGTGCGCCGCTGGATGCGCGCGGCTTCGTGGTGGAGGATTTCGGGCTGGGCAAGAACCTGATGCTGGCGTGTGCGGCGAAGCTGATGCAGGGTGGGGCGGCCGAGTGCCTGGCGGCGATGGCCGAGGCGATTCACCGGCGGGCGGCTGACGCGGCCGCGTGGGGCGACGACTAGCGCTGCAGCGACAGCACCCCGGCCGCGATATCGGCCGCCGTGGTGGCGACGATCTCGCGGTACGCCGCCACGACGCCATCGACCGCGCCGGGCGCCGGCAGCTCTGCCTGGGTGCGGCCGCTGACCACCTTGCCGTCAGGCAGCCGCCGCACGGTCCAGTTGATGGTGGCGCCGGCACGCTGGCCCACGTCGGCATCCAGGCGCAGCACTTCCGTGGTGATCCGGTACAGCGGCTGCACGTCGGACATCCCCTGCTGGTAGGTGTCGACCGCGCCCAGCGTGGCCTGCAGGCGCTGCGACAGCGCGTCGCGCAGCTCGTCGGGCAGCGGCGCGGACCAGCGCGCCAGGTCCAGCAGGCGCAGGCCGGCATCGCCGCCATCGCGCACCACCAGTTGCGGGCGGTTGAGCCGCTCCGGCACGCGCACCGGCGCGACCTCCAGCCATAGCGTGTGGGTCGATGCCGGCGTCGTCGTGGCCGGCAGCGGCGCGGCCGCGCCCTGCGCCAGCGTGTAGTAGCGCGGCTCGGGCGAGGCGCACCCGGCCAGCACGGCCGCGGCCAGCGCGCCGGCGAGGAGGCTGGTGATAGAAAGGCGCTTCATCATTCTTGCTCCGGCTTGCCGCGCAGCAGCGCTTCAGGGTGGCGTTCAAGGTAATCGGTCAGCGTGCGCAGCGACGTGGCGGTGCGCGTCAGCTCCTGCAGCATGCGGCGCGTGTCCTGCTGCAGCGGCGCGTCCGAGGCCAGCGTGCCGTTGGCCGCGGTCAGCGTCTTGCGCGCATCCTGCAGCGCGGCCAGCACCTGCGGCGCAACGTCGCCGTTGAGCTGCTGCACCAGCTTGTCGGCGGTTGCCAGTGTCCTGTTCAGGCTGGCCACCGTGGTTCGCAGGTCCTGGCCGATCTGGTCGAACGGCACCTTGTCGATGCGGTTGACGATATCGCCCACCTGCGCCTGCAGCTGGTCGAAGGTGCCAGGCGTGGTGGCGAATTCCGGGATCGGCGCGTCCAGGTCGACCTTGGCCGGCGGCGCCTTCGGGAAGAAGTCGAGCGCCACGTAGAGCTGGCCGGTGAGCAGGTTGCCGGTGCGCAGCTGCGCGCGCATGCCACGCTGCAGCAGCCCCTGGATGATCTTGCGCGCACGCTCGCGGTCTTCGACATCGCGTTCGCGGAAGCCCATGCGCGACGGGTACAGCTCCACCACCACGGGCATGCGGAACGCTTTCTTGTCGCGCTGGTACTCGATGCCGATCGAACGCACCTGGCCCACGATTACACCGCGGAAATCCACCGGTGCACCCGGCGACAGCCCGCGCACGGACTGGTCGAAATTGAGCACCGCCAGCGTGGGCGCCAGTTCTTCCGGCTCCTTCATCGCCTCGGCCTGGTCGTTGGCCAGCAGGAACTGCGTGTTCTCGGCTGCGGCGTCGGTGGCGGTGGTGTGGTCCGGCGCCTGGAAGGCGACGCCGCCCAGCAGCACCGTCACCAGTGACTGCGTCGACAGCTTGAGCCCGCCGGCATCGAGCTTCAGGTCGACGCCGCTGGCATGCCAGAAGCGCGTGTCGGCGGTAACCAGCTTGTCATAGGGTTTGTTGACGAACACGCGCAGCGTGAGGTCGCGCCCGTTGGGGTCGAGCTGGTAGGCCACCACCTGGCCCACCAGCACGCGCCGGTAGTAGACCGGCGAGCCGATATCGAGCGAGCCCAGCTCGGAGGCGCGCAGCACGAACTGCTTGCCGGAGGCATCGGTGGTCACCACCGGCGGCACTTCCAGCCCCTTGAAGTCGCGCGCGGATTCATTCGACTTGCCCGCGTCCACGCCGATATAGGCGCCCGACAGCAGCGTCTCCAGCCCGGACACGCCGCTGGCCGCAAAGCGCGGGCGCACCACCCAGAAGCGGGTGTCGGCCACGGCGAAGTTCTCGGCGTCCTTGGTCAGGTCGATCGACGCCACCACATGCGAGCGGTCGCGTGCCAGCCGCACCGACTTGACCAACCCGATGTCGACGTCCTTGTAGCGCACCGCCGTCTTGCCGGGCGTCAGGCCCTCGGCGGTGCGGAAGGTGACCGTGATCTCCGGCCCGCGCGAGGTCAGCGTATGCACCAGCAGCGAGATGCCGACCACCGCGGCGACGATGGGGATCAGCCAGACCAGCGAGGGCAGCCAGCGCGCGCGGCGCCGGCGTTCTGGCCGCGGCAGGCCCGGTGGTGCCGGCGGGGGCGAACCCGAGGGCGTGGAGGCTTGGTTGTCAGTGTCGGGCATTGTTGTCTTCCAGCGAATCCCACAGCAGGCGCGGATCGAAGCTGAGCGAGGCCAGCATGGTCATGACCACGACCGCGCCGAAGGCCATGGCGCCGCCGCCTGGGATGATGGTGGCCAGCGCCCCGGCCCGCACCAGCGAGGCCAGCAGCGCCACCACGAAAATATCGAGCATCGACCAGCGGCCGATCACCTCCACCAGCCCGTACAGCCGGGTCTGCTGCCGGATCCGCCAGGTCGAGCGGAAATGCACGGACAGCAGCAGGAAGGTGAGGATCACCATCTTCAGCAGCGGCACGATGATGCTGGCGATCAGCACCAGCCCGGCCAGCATGTGCGAGCCGGACAGCCACAGGTAGATCACGCCGGACAGGATGGTGTCCTGCTGCGTGCCGAGGATGGACTGGGTCACCATTACCGGCAGCACGTTGGCGGGAATATAGAGGATAAAGGCGGCCAGCAGGAAAGCCCAGGTGCGCGCCAGGCTGTCGGGCTTGCGATGGTGCAGGGTGGCGCCGCAGCGCGGGCAGGGCTCGCCCTCCAGTGTGCGCGGGCTGACCAGGTCGCAGGCGTGGCACGACAGCAGGCCCAGCCGGCTGGCGGTCGGGACCTGCGGCAGCGGGCTGCGCTCGTCGTCGTCGGTGAGTTCGGCCACCACCTCGCGCGCCAGCTGGCGCGGGCGGGCCAGGCGGCCGCCTGGCTGGCGGGGACGCTGCGTCGGCCGTTGCGGCTGTTCCGTCATCGGCCTTCCTCGCCCGCGGCCGCGGCGTTGTCATCGGGTGTTTCCAGATGGCGCCACAGGTCGCGCGGATCGAACGACAACATCGCCGCCAGCACGATCACCAGCGCCGCGAACGACCACAGCGCGATGCCGGGCAGCACGCGCGCCATGCTGGACAGCTTCACCAGCGTGACCAGCACGCCGATCATGAAGACTTCGATCATGCCCCAGGGCCGGGTCTGGCGGATGCCGCGCACGATGCGGTCGAAGCCGGCGGGCATGCGGTGCTGCGCCATCGGCACCAGCAGATAGGCCATCATCAGCATTTCGGACAGAGGAAACAGGATGGTGGTGGCGAACACCAGTGCCGCCACCAGCCCCATCTTGTCGGTGTACAGGGCCTGCACGGCGCCCAGCAGCGTGGTCTGGGTGCGGACCCCCTGCAGGTCCATCTCGACGATCGGGTAGGCGTTTGAGACCAGGAACAGGATCAGCGCGGTGATCACCAGCGGCAGCAGCCGTTGATACTGGCGGCGGCTTTCGCGGTAGAGCTGGCCGCCGCAGCGCAGGCACAGCGCGCGCTCGCCGGGCGAGATCGGCGTGCGTTCGTAGACCGCGTCACAGTATTCGCATGCCACCAGCCGGTGCAGCATGGCCGGCGAGAGGTCCGGGGTGGCGGGCGCGCCGGGCGCGTCGTGTCCTGCCATCAGCCGGGGTGCTTGCCGGTCGTGGCCGGCGGGACGTCGGGGTTGTCGACCACGGCCGGCGCCGGCGGCGCGGCCGCCAGTGCCTCGCTCTGCTTCAGGTCTTGCTTTACCTCTGCCTGCGAGCCGATGGTCCAGTCGCGCAGCAGCGCATAGGCCACTGCCAGCAGCGTCGGGCCGATAAACACGCCCAGGAAGCCGAACGCCAGCGCGCCGCCGAGCACGCCCAGCATGATCCAGATCAGAGGCATGCCGGTGCCCTTGCTGATCAGCAGCGGCTTGACGATGTTGTCAGCCATGCTGACCACGCCCACGCCCCATACCACCAGGAAGATGGCCCAGCCGGTGGCGCCGGTGTGGTACAGCCACAGCGCAGCCGGCAGCCACACCAGCGGCGGGCCGACCGGGATCACCGACAGGAAGAAGGTCACGAAGCCAAGGATGGCAGCGCCCGGCACGCCCGCGATCCACAGGCCGATGCCGGCCAGAACGGCCTGGATGAAGGCCGTGCCCAGCACGCCGTAGACCACGCCCTTGACGGTGCTGCCGGCCAGCTCCAGCAGGTGGTCGGCGCGCTCGCCGGCGATGCGGTGCATGCCCGCGCGCAACCAGGCAATGGCAAGCTCGCCGCCGGTGTAGAAGAAGAACGCCAGGATGATCGACAGCGCCAGCTGGCCCAGCCCGGCGCCGATCGACAGCCCGGCGCCCAGCAGCATGTGGCCAACCGGGGCGATCAGCTTGCGCAGGTTGGCGACCATCTCGGAATCGGCATTGATGACGCTGTTCCAGGAGTTCTGCAGGTAGGAGCCGACATAGGGAAGGCTGCTCAGCCAGGCCGGCAGCTGCGGGATGCCGTGTTCCCTATAGCGGTCAACCAGCGCGGACAGCTCGTCCAGGTGCGCCGAGAAGCTGGCGCCGGCGTAGACGAACGGACCCAGCACCACCACGGTGGCCAGCAGCACGCAGATTAACGCTGCCAAGCTGCGCCGGTTGCCCAGCCAGCGCGACAGCACCGTGTAGGGGTACCACGAGCTGAAGGCCAGGATCGCGCCCCACAGCAGCGCGGTGGTGAACGGCGCGAGCACCAGCAGCGAGCCGCCGATCAGCACGATCAGTGCGAAGACGGCTGCGATCTTCTCAATTAACTGGCCGGAACTCATGGATGGATCTCCCTTGGTCCCGTCGGTGTGACGGGAACGGCGTAAATATAGCTTACGTTGGGTGGGGCGATGCGGAAGGGGGGCGGTGGGTTAGTCGTCACTATGGCGGTGGGCCGCTGCGTGCGGCGTGTTCCCCCTCGTGGGGGCACAGTGCCATAGGTTTGTGACGGTGGATAGCGGGTGGGTGTCTGGGCTTTTTGCTAGCGGTCGGTATGTGGCGCTTGGTCGGCGTGGCTGTTTCGCCGGCGTAGCTGGCGAGTCACTTTTTGTCCGAGCGACAAAAAGTAACCAAAAACGCGTCGCCTGAGCGGCCGGCAATCAATTCCAGGGTGTTGGTGGTTCGCACGGTGGTGCTTGCCGTTCCGGCGTGGTTGCCCGTTCGACCCTGCTACGCCATGTGAGTCAGGGGCAGTGCCTGCGTACCCACTATTGAACGATCCCCATGCAGGGCGCAGGCCGCCTGCTGCGAGCGGCATCGCGGGGACGCCTACGGCTGCTGCGCGGGCTCAAAGTGCATCGTCGGTTTCTTCTGCGCTTGCGCGGGGCGCAGCCAAAGGCGTTGATGCGATGTCCGGGTGCGGGCCTGTCAGTTTTTTTGTGTGCAGGGCAGGTAAAGGCTCACCGTCAATTCGACCGGTGAGCCAGCATTATCTCAACGATGCGGATGGGTGAAGCGGTCCTCGTAGAGGATCGCAAACTGGTTCATGGCAGCCTTCCAGTCATGCGTTGAACTGCCCCACTTCCCGGTGATGTTGCGCAGGGCCAGCCACAGGAGCTTGGTCGCCGCCTCATCGCTGGGGAAGTGGCCCCGCGTCTTGATGATCTTGCGCAGTTGCGCATTGATGCTCTCGATCGCGTTGGTCGTGTAGATGATCTTGCGGATCGCCGGCGGGAACGTAAAGAACGGGATCACCTGATCCCAGGCGCGGCGCCAGGACGCGGCGATCGGGGGG
>NZ_KB944492.1:0-59267 GCF_000389805.1 Cupriavidus sp. GA3-3 | reverse complement strand
GGCCAGCCCGCCGGCGGCGCGCGCAATCCCGCACCGCGCCGCGACGGCCAGGAGCCGGCGCGCCAGCAACGGGCCGCGGCGCAACCCGCGCGCCAGCCGCACGACGCGGCCCCGGCACCGGCGCGCAATCGCCGTCCGGCGCCGCAGGCCGCGCTGCTCGGCGGCAACCGCAAGCCGGCGCGCTGAGCGGGACAGGCTGACACCATGCACGCGTCCGACACCCCGGCCGACCCCGGCGTTCCCTACGCCGGCCTGACGCCGGAGCTGATGCTGGACGCGCTGGAAGGCGCCGGCCTGCGCCCCGACGGGCGCCTGCTGGCGCTCAACAGCTATGAGAACCGCGTCTGGCAGCTGGGCATCGAAGATGCCGCGCCGGTCATCGCCAAGTTCTACCGTCCGGGCCGCTGGACCGATGCGGCCATCCTGGAAGAACACGCCTTCGTGCAGCAACTGGCCGATGCCGAGATCCCGGCCGTGCCGGCCATGGTGCTGGCACCGGGCGCGGCTGGCACGCTGCTGCATCACGCCGGCTTCCGTTTCGCGGTATTCCCCCGCTGCGGCGGCCGCGAGCCGGCGCTGGACCGTTCCGACACGCTGACCTGGCTCGGCCGCTTCATCGGCCGCATCCACGCGCTGGGGGCGACGCAGCCCTACCAGGCGCGCCCGGCGCTAAATCTTGAAACCTTCGGCGTTGCCCCACGCGACTGGCTGCTCGCCAGCGGCTGCATTCCCGCCGACCTGCTGCCCGCATGGCAATCGGTGGCCGACCTGGCGCTGGACGGCGTGCGCCGCTGCTATGAGCGCGCCGGCGAGGTGCGCCTGCTGCGCACCCACGGCGACTGCCATCGCGGCAATGTGCTGTGGATCGGCGAGGACGACGCGCGCGGCGGCACCCATGGCGCAACGGGCCCGCATTTCGTTGACTTCGATGACAGCCGAATGGCGCCGGCGATCCAGGACATCTGGATGCTGCTCGAGGGCGACCGCGCGGCCATGCAGGACCAGCTGGCCGACATCGTTGCCGGCTATGAGGACTTCGCCGAATTCCAGCCGCGCGAACTGTGGCTGGTGGAAGCGCTGCGCACGCTGCGGCTGCTGCACTACAGCGCCTGGCTCGCCAGCCGCTGGGCCGACCCGGCCTTTCCGGCCGCGTTCCCTTGGTTCGGCACGGCGCGCTACTGGCAGGATCGCATCCTCGAACTGCGCGAACAGGTGGCGCTGATGGACGAAGCGCCCCTGTGGGGCGCCTGAGGTCTACCGGTCGGCGCCGCCAGGGCGCCGGTTTTCCACTACTTTGCTCAACCCTTCTTTTCCGGCGCCTTGACCAGCAGCACCGGGCACTCGGCCTGCGCCAGCACGCGGCCTGCGACTGAACCGATCACCGCATCGAAGAACGAACCGCGGCCATGCGTACCCATCACGATGGCCGCGGCGTCGACCGAGCGCGCACAGGCGACGATGCGCTCCGGCGCGAAGCCGTGCAGCGGGTGCCGCTCGAACGGCACCTTGGCTGCGGACAGGATCTCGCAGACCGTCGCCATGGCCTTCTCGCTGGCCTCCTTGTGCCAGTCATCGATGGTCTCCTTGCTGACAAAGGCGCGCACCTGGCCGCTTACTTCCGGCGCCACATGCACGACATGCACGGTGAAGCCGCTCTGCAGCAGCTTGCCTTCGGCGATAAAACGGGCCGCGGCGTCGCTGAAGGCCGAACCGTCGGTGGCGAGCACGATATTGGTCATGTTGGAAATCTCCTGGATGGGGGCTGTCGGCAGGCGGTGCGCCATGAGGCGGCACCGCCATCTGGAACCATCATGGCACCTAGTGTCCTGCCAGGACCCGATTTAGATCAAGTCGGATCGGATTTATCCGATTTCGCCGTGCGATAGCCGGCCGGCTGACGGATTCCGTCAAGCCGGCTGAAGCATTTGGCCATTGCCCCGTCAACGCCGTGGCGCGTAGCATGCTCCCGAGCCCCGCGGCAGGCATTGGCACGTCCGCGCTGCCGCAGGCACGGCCCATCCCATACCAATTCAATGCAAGCTGTCCCCCGGCCATGGCCCGGGCGGGCGGCGATTCCGGAGACGACGATCATGAGTGAGCGTGGCAACCTGCTGCCCCTGCGCGGTATCAAGGTGGTGGAATTCGAAGGCATCGGCCCCGGCCCGTTGTGCGGTGCGATGCTGGCCGGCCTGGGCGCCGAGGTCACGCTGGTGACCCGGCCGGTCGCGCCGGATGCCCGCCGCATCCTGCGCGGCCAGCCCGTGCCGCCTGAGATGGAGCTGGAGCACGGCAAGCGCGTGGTGCAACTGAACCTGAAGTCTGCGGACGACGTGGCCGCCGCACTGGACCTGGTGGCCGGCGCCGACGCGCTGATCGAAGGGCTGCGCCCGGGCGCGATGGAGCGCCTCGGCCTGGGCCCGAAGGCGTGCCATGCACGCAATCCGCGCCTGGTCTACGGGCGCATGACCGGTTGGGGCCAGACCGGCCCGCTGTCGCAAAGCGCCGGCCACGACCTCAACTACATCGCGCTGACCGGCCTCTTGTCGATGGCTGCGCGCGCAGGCTCACTGCCGATGGTGCCGCCGACCGTGATGGGCGATGCCACCGGCGCGCTTGGCCTGGCATTCGGCATCACCAGCGCCATCCTGAGCGCGCGCGCAAGCGGCGAGGGCTGCGTGGTGGATGCGGCCATCACCGATATCGTCGCCATGCTGGGCTCGCTGGTGCAGGTGTCGCGCGCAGCCGGCACGCTCGGCGGCCCGCAACCGAGCCCCTTCCACGATTCGCCGTTCTATGACGTCTTCCCTTGCGCCGACGGCCGCGCCATCACGCTGGGCGCGCTCGAGCCGCAGTTCTACCGCGAGCTGCTCGAGCGGCTCGAGCTGACCGACATCGACCCCGCCACGCAGTATGACCGTGCCCAGTGGCCCGCGGTGAAGGCCCGCATTGCCGCTTGCATCGCAGGCAAGTCAAGCACTCACTGGGAGGCGTTGCTGGGCGGCACCGACGTGTGCTTTGCGCGCGTGCTGACCCTGGACGAGGCCGCGCGCCATCCGCACAACCAGGCACGCGGCACGTATCGGCTGTACCGGCAGGGCGAGCGCGAGGTGCCGCGTTCGGCGCCGGCGCCGCGCTTCCTGCCCGCGGGCACGGAATGACCTGGGGCCGCGGCACCGATGCTGCGGCCTCTCGAATCGGCTTGATCGGTTCGGCTACCATGCGGCATCCACCCAGACCGGAGACCCATGCCATGGCCGAACCCAGCCAACTTCCCGTCTACACTCCCACGCCGGCCTTCGAGGCCGGCCTTGACGTGCGCACCGAAGTGCTCGGCTCCGAGCACGTCCGGCGCGCGCTGGACGCCGCCGCACAGCAGGGCGACACCAGCCTGCAGCAACTGGTGACGGAGTTCGCCTGGGGCACGGTCTGGACCCGCGACGGCCTGGACCGCAAGCAGCGCAGCCTGGCAACGGTGTCGATGCTGATTGCGCTGAACCGGCCGCAGGAGCTGGCCGGGCACCTGCGCGGCGCGCTCGCCAATGGCGTTACGCCGCAGGAACTGCGCGAACTGATGGTGCACAGCGCCGTCTACTGCGGGTTCCCCGCGGCGCTGGATGCCAGCCGCAAGCTGACTGAAGTCCTCGACGCTGGCAACGGGTAACGCCGACCGCGGCATCAATACGAAAACAGCGATGCAGAAGAGTCTGACTCTGATGCAGATTTTGCCGCATCTGCGCGGCGAGGATTCGGCGCATCAGGATCTCTCCGGCCCCTTAACCTTGGCACCAGGCCAAGCCATGCAAGTCGTTAAGGAGCCTCAAATTGCATCTCGCGCTGATCGTCGACGAACCCTCCCGGTTCCGAACCACGCTGTCCGCTGAAATCCGCGCTGAGTTGGGCGCCGGTGAAGTACTGGAGATGGACGGCATGCAGGAAGCATTCCGGCTGGTCCGCGAGCAACGGCCGGGGCTGGTGCTGGTCGATATCGAGTGCTTCGGCAATCCCGGCATCGACTTTGTCCGGTGCGTCTCGGCGACGCAGCCCACCGTGCCCTTGCTGGTACTGTCCGACAGCGACGCCACCCTGGCCTCGGTGCGGGCGCTGCGCGCCGGCGCCCATGGCTTCGTGGTCAAGCAGCGTGGGCTGGCCGAGGTGATGCAGGCCGTACGCGGTGTGCTGAGCGGCTACCTGGTCTTTCCCATGCATACGCTGGAAACCGTGCGCCAGATCGGCGAGCAGCGGGAATCCGGCTTTGCGCGGCTGAGCAACCGCGAGATCACCATCCTGCAATACCTGGCGCGCGGCCATTCCAACAAGTCGATCGCGGCGCAACTGCTGATCAGCAGCAAGACGGTCAGCACGCACAAGGCCAACATCATGGCCAAGCTCAATGTCGGCTCCCTGGTCGAAATGGTGGACTACGCGCGCCGGCATCAGCTGGTGTGGTAACGCGCACCCCGGGCGGCTTGCGGCACCATGCCGCCATCGCGGGTAGACTGTTGGCGTGTGTGACGAATCCGAACTTTTCGCCCGATGCCACCGACCCTGAATGCCGCCGCACGCCGCCTGGGCGCTGTCGTGCTTGCCTGTGCCGCCGCATGCCAGGCCACGCCTGCCTTCGCCAACGAACCGATGTGGTTTGCGCAGGGCCGACCGGTGCCGGCGGCCCGCCAGGCCGTCGATGCGCTGGCCGCGGCCGCGGCCGACGGCCTCGACCCGCGCGACTACGATGCCGACGCCTTGCGCCAGGCCGTGGCCCAGGCCGCCAGCGGGCCAGCATTGCCGCCGGACGCGGCCGCACGCGTGGATGCGGCGCTGAGCGCCGCGATGGAGCGGATGCTGGCAGACCTGCACGGCGGGCGCGTCAACCCGCGCGCGGTCCATGCCAACTTTGCCCCCCAGGCGGAACGGCCCTTCGATGCCGCTATCTGGCTGCGCGATGCCGTCAGGCAGCAACGGCTGCCCGATGCCATCCGCCAGGCAGCGCCCACCTTCCCGCTCTATGGCACGCTGCGGGAGGCCCTGGCGCGGTACCGCGAGATCGCGAAGCAGCCGGCCTGGGGGCAGCCGCTGCCACCCTTGCCGGCGAGCAAGCTGACGCCGGGCCAGCCCTGGGCCGGTGCCGCGGCGCTGGCTGCACGCCTGGTTGCGCTGGGCGACCTGCCCGCCGGCACCCAGGTGCCGGCCCGCTACGAAGGGGCCCTGGTCGACGGCGTCAAGGCGTTCCAGTCGCGCCACGGCCTGGAGGCCGACGGCGTGATCGGCGCGGCCACGCTGGCACAACTCAACCTGCCCATCGCCAGCCGTGTGCGGCAAATCGAACTGACCATGGAGCGGCTGCGCTGGACGCCGCTGGACGGTCCGCGCATGATCGTGGTCAATGTGCCGGAATTCATGCTGCGCGCCTATGAGATCCGCGACGGCAAGCTCGACATCAAGCTCGAGATGAAGGTGATCGTGGGCAAGGCACTGGATACGCGCACGCCGTTGTTCGAGGAGGATATGCGCTACATCGAGTTCAGCCCGTACTGGAACATCCCGCCCTCGATCGCGCGCCGCGAGACCGTGCCGCACCTGCGCCGCGATCCGGCCTATTTCAACCGGCAGGGCCTGGAGTTCGTCACCGGCGACGGCAAGGCCGTGACCACGCTGTCCGAGGAAAATCTCGAGGCAGTGCTGAACGGCCGCATGCGCATCCGCCAGCGGCCGGGCCCGCTGAACGCGCTGGGCGATATCAAGTTCGTGTTTCCCAACAACGAGAACATCTACCTGCACCACACGCCCTCGCCGCAGCTGTTCAAGCGCGGCCGGCGCGACTTCAGTCATGGCTGCATCCGCGTGGAAGCCCCAGTAGCATTGGCCCAGTTCGTGTTGCACGATATGCCGGACTGGAACGAGACCCGGATCCGCGAAGCGATGACGCGTGGCAAGTCCAATACGGTGCGCCTGCAGCAGCCCTTGCCGGTGGTGCTGGCCTACGGCACGGTCATTGCGCGCGCCGATGGTCGTGTATCCTTCTTGCCTGACATTTACGGTCACGACAAATTGCTGGAGAAGGCACTGCGGCAACGCAACGGACGGCCCCAGCAACCAGCTATTGCAAGCGCCTCTGGCACCACCCGCTGAGGCGCCACTGGCACATTCAGAGGAAGTACCATGACTGATGCGACGCGCCAGGCACGCCGCCGCTTTCTTCATACCGCCGGAGGCCTGGCCCTTGCCGCCGGCCTGATGCCGCTGGCGCCGCGCCAGGCGCTGGCAGGCCTGCCTGCAAACCGGGCCCTGGCTGGCCTGCCGGACGCCCGCACGCTGGCGTTCGACCACACCCACACCGGCGAACGCGTGTCGTTGGTCTATGCCGTTGGCGACCGCTTCGTGCCCGACGCGCTGACTACGCTCAACGGCTTCCTGCGCGACCACTATTCCGGCAAGGTCGGCATGATCGACCCGCAACTGTTCGACCTGCTGTTCCAGGTCCGCCGCGAGCTTGGCACCGACCAGCCGTTCCAGGTCATTTCCGGCTACCGCAGTCCGACCACCAATTCGCGCCTGCGCAACACGCGCGGCGGCGGCGTGGCCAGGCACAGCCTGCACATGGACGGCAAGGCCATCGACATCCGCCTGGCCGGCGTGCCGCTGGCGGACGTGCGCGACGCGGCCAAGTCATTGCAGGGCGGGGGCGTCGGCTTCTATGAGTCTGACCAGTTCGTGCACATCGATACCGGGCGCGTGCGTTACTGGTAAGCGTCGTCTGTGGCCGCCCCATGATGGGCGGTTCTCGTTTGCGCGCCCTGGTAACGACCCAAAGCAAAAAGCCGCGAACCCATGCGGGATCGCGGCTTTTTAAATAGATGGTGGCGAATCAGGGACTCGAACCCCGGACCTGCGGATTATGATTCCGTCGCTCTAACCGACTGAGCTAATTCGCCAACGAAGAATGAGATTATACCTGGGCTTTCGATGCTGTCAACACCTTCGTGTGAAGATTTTGCACGAAGGGCCCATGCATAAAAAAACGGCAGTCCGGATGGCCTGCCGTTTCCGTTAGTGCCGGACGACTGCTCAGTCGTTGGCGTAGATGTTCACGTCCTTGGTCTCGCGGATGAACAGCGCGCCGATCACGAAGGTGATGGCTGCGATGATGATCGGGTACCAGAGACCGTAGTAGATGTTGCCGTTCTGGGCCACCAGCGCAAACGAGATGGTGGGCAGCAGGCCGCCGAACCAGCCGTTGCCGATATGGTAGGGCAGCGACATCGAGGTGTAGCGGATGCGGGTCGGGAACAGCTCCACCAGCATGGCGGCGATCGGGCCGTACACCATGGTGACGTAGATCACCAGGATGACCAGGATCACCAGCACCATGATCGTGTTCATCTGTGCCGGGTCGGCCTTGGTCGGGTAGCCGGCGGAGGCCATCGATTCACCAACCTCCTTCTTGAACGCCGCGATCTGCTTCTTGCTGGGCTCGTCGAAGCTGTGGCCGTTCACCAGCTGCGCGTCGAAGGCCTTGATCTCCTTGTCGCCGATCTTGACCGTGGCCACGGTGCCGGCCGGGGCCTCGACCACTTCATAGCTGGCCGATGCCTGGGCCAGCGTGCGCTTGGCAATGTCGCAGGAGCTGCGGAAGTCGATCTCGCGGGCGATCGGGCTGCCCTGGAACGAGCACTGCTTCGGGTCGGCGGTGACCACGATCTGGGCGCTCTTCTGGGCGCGCTCCAGAGCCGGGTTGGCGTAGTGGGTCATGGCCTTGAACAGCGGGAAGTAGGTCAGCACGGCCAGCGCGCAGCCCGCCATGATGATCCACTTGCGGCCGATCTTGTCCGACAGCGAGCCGAAGAAGATGAAGAACGGCGTGCCGAGCACCAGTGCGCCGGCGATCAGCAGGTTGGCCGTCTTGGCATCGACCTTGAGCACCTGGGTCAGGAAGAACAGCGCATAGAACTGGCCGGTGTACCAGACCACGGCCTGGCCGGCGGTCAGGCCGAGCAGGGCCAGGATCACGATCTTCAGGTTGCGCCACTGGCCGAAGGACTCGGTCAGCGGGGCCTTGGAGGTCTTGCCCTCTGCCTTCATGCGCTGGAACGCCGGCGATTCATTCATCGACAGGCGGATATATACCGACACGCCCAGCAGCAGGATCGACACCAGGAACGGGATGCGCCAGCCCCAGGTCTCGAAGTTGGGCCCGGTCATTTCGCGGCACAGCAGGATCACGATCAGCGACAGGAACAGGCCCAGCGTGGCCGTGGTCTGGATCCACGAGGTATAGGCGCCGCGCTTGCCGTGCGGTGCGTGCTCGGCCACGTAGGTGGCGGCACCGCCGTACTCGCCGCCGAGCGCCAGGCCTTGCAGCATGCGCAGTGCGATCAGGATGATCGGCGCGGCCCAGCCGATGGTGGCATAGCCCGGCAGCAGGCCGACGATGAAGGTCGACAGGCCCATGAGCAGGATCGTCACCAGGAAGGTGTACTTGCGCCCGATCATGTCGCCCAGGCGGCCGAACACCAGCGCGCCGAACGGCCGCACGATAAAGCCGGCGGCGAATGCGAGCAGCGCGAAGATGAAGGCCGAGGTGGGATCCAGTCCGGCGAAGAACTGCTTGGCAATGATTGCCGCCAGCGAGCCGTAGAGATAAAAGTCGTACCACTCGAACACCGTGCCCAGCGATGAGGCAAAGATCACCTTGCGCTCTTCGGCTGTCATCGGTGCGTTCTGCGCGCCCCCTGCGGGCACCGCAACGTTTTGCACGTTTGCCATATTGTCTCCTCCGTCTGGAATGGATCTCGGGTGGGCGTGGCGCGGGAAAGACCGCGCGGCTGGCCGCTATGCCTGAGTTGCAGAGGATTGTGGGTGGCGAAACTTACTGCGTTCTGACAGAACGGGGCACGGAATCGTCAAAGAATATCGGGGTATACGCTAGCCGTGGGCGCGAGTTTGGCTGCTGCGCTGCGGGGCGCAATTCACTTGTGTGGCGGAATGGCGCGCTTTGTAGGGGTGCGGCTATGCAGCATCAGTGCCTGTTCCGCGCGAGGCGCCCTGCGAAGGCGCAGGGGCGGGCGCGGCCAGGCTATCGGCGTCCGCTTCGCCGTCGGCGCGGTTCATGCGCCAGGCGTAGAGCGCGGCCATCAGCACGTAGACCACCAGCGCGCCTTGCGCGCCGACCCAGAACGAGAACGGCCAGCCAAAGAAGTCGAAGCGCAGGTCGCGCGCAAACCATGCCACCACGAAGGTGACGGTGAACCAGATCGCGAGCAGGCCGCAGATCCAGCGCAGGTTGCGCCGCCAGGCCTGGCGCTGGCGGGCTTCGGCACTATCGGGGGCGGGGCTGTCGTTCATGCGGGCGGCAGGTAGTCGGGCCGGCGCAGCGTCACGCGGAAATGCGCGCCGGCCAGCCGTGGCGATTGTTGGTAGACGTGGTCGGAAATCTGGACGTCGCCGCCGTGCTGCTGCACGATCTCGCGCACGATGGCCAGGCCCAGGCCGCTGCCTTCGGTATTGGTGCCGAGCACGCGGTAGAAGCGCTCCATCACGCGCTCGCGCTCGGCCGGCGCAATGCCCGGGCCGGTGTCTTCCACATCCAGGTAGGCGAATGGCTCGAAGGCATCGGCGCTGACGCGCACCGTGGCGTGCCCGCCGCGCGGCGTGTAGCGGATGGCGTTGTCGAGCAGGTTGTTCAGCATCTCGGTCAGCATCAGGCGGTTGCCTTGCACCATCACCGGATGTTCGTCGGCATCCAGGCCCAGGTCGATGTCGCGCGCCCAAGCCTGCGGCAGCCAGTCCTTGACCACCTCGCGCGCGAGCGCCGCCAGGTCCAGCGCGGCCATGCCGCCGGTGCCCGCCAGGTTTTCCATGCGCGCCAGCGATAGCAGCTGCGTGACCAGGTGCGCGGTGCGCTCAGAGCTGCCGGCGATCTGCGCCAGCGAGCGCCGCAGCTCTTCCGGCGACTGCTCGCGCTGCGCCAGCTCGGCCTGCATGCGCAGGCCCGCCAGCGGCGTCTTCATCTGGTGCGCGGCATCGGCGATAAAGCGCTTCTGGGTCTGCACCGACTGGTCCAGGCGCGCCAGCAGGTCGTTGAACGAACCCACCAGCGGCGTGATTTCCTGCGGCGCGGCGCGTTCGTCGATCGGGCTGGTATCGCCGGGGTTGCGCGCGCGGATGCGCTGCTGGATCGCGGTCAGCGGCGCCAGCCCGCGCGACAGCCCGAACCACACCAGCACCACCGCCAGCGGCAGGATCACGAACTGCGGCAGGATCACGCCCTTGATGATCTCGTTGGCCAGGCGCGCGCGCTTGTCCAGCGTCTCGGCCACCTGCACCAGCACCGGCTGGGTGCCGCTGACCTGCTTCAGGTCGATATAGGTGTAGGCCACGCGCACGTCGTTGCCGGCCACGCGGTCATCGCGCAGGGACACCAGCCCCGCGTGGCCCTGGTCCTCCTCGGACGGCAGCGGCAGGTCGTGGTCGCCGGCGATGTATTCGCCGCGCTTGCCGACCACCTGGTAGTAGATGTTGTCGGTCTCGTCGGCGCGCAGGATCTCGCGCGCCGACAGCGGCAGCTGCAGCGTGATGCGCCCGTTGACCTCGCGCACCTGCTGCGACAGCACGATGGCGCTGGCTTCCAGCGCGCGGTCGAAGGGCCCGTTGGCGATCGACTTGGCCACCAGGTAGGTCACCGCGATGCTCATCGGCCAGAGCAGCAGCAGCGGCGCCAGCATCCAGTCGAGGATCTCACCGAACAATGAGCGCGGCGCGGAATTTGCCGCGCTTTCCTCCAGGTGCGGCAACGCGTCGGCCAGGTCCTGGTCGGTAGTGTCCGGGGCCGGGGCGGCGGAAGGAGGGGGGGGCGCGGGGCGGGGCACGCGCCGCCAGGGCAGTCGCAGCAGGCTCATCTCGGCGAGGTTGCGCTCAGGTCAGTCGCGTGGCCTGCGGTGGGGTCGGATCAGTGATGCGTGGCCACCGCCGGCTGGAATTTCTCCAGGCAGTAGCCAAGCCCGCGCACGGTGGCGATGCGGATGCCGCCGACTTCGATCTTCTTGCGCAGCCGGTGCACGTAGACTTCGATGGCGTTGTTGCTGACTTCCTCGCCCCACTCGCACAGGTGGTCCACCAGCTGCTCTTTCGATACCAGGCGGCCGCTGCGTGTGAGCAGGATCTCCAGCAACCCGATCTCGCGCGCGGACAGGTCCAGCATCTGCTCGTTGAGATAGGCGATGCGTCCGACCTGGTCGTAGGCCAGCGGCCCGTGCCGCATCAGCGTGGCGCCGCCGCCGGCGCCGCGCCGCACCAGCGCGCGCACGCGCGCTTCAAGCTCGGACAGGGCAAAGGGCTTGGCCATATAGTCGTCGGCGCCCAGGTCCAGGCCCTTGACGCGCTCGTCGACGCTGTCGGCGGCGGTCAGGATCAGCACCGGCAGCATGGCGCCGCGCGCGCGCAGGCGCTTGAGCACTTCCAGCCCGGACATGCGCGGCAGGCCCAGGTCCAGGATCAGCAGGTCGAAGGTCTGGGTCGACAGCGCGGAATCGGCTTCCAGGCCGTTGGTGACGTGGTCGACGGCGTAACCCGAGTGGCGTAGCGAGCGCGTCAGGCCGTCCGCCAGCACGTCGTCATCTTCGGCGATCAGAATGCGCATGGTTGTCTCCACCCTGGCCGGCATAGCCGGCGCCGGCGGAATGGGGCGCGATGGGGCTTGCCAAGCATACTGTTTTTTTATACAGTACCCGCACGTTCCGCTGGGGCTGCCCGGGGAGACCCCCTGGAGAGCGGCCGCGCAGACAGCCGGGCCGGCGCTGGAGCCGGAAAATGCCGGTGCCGCGCCACATGCGGCCTATTTATACACCATTGATTCAAGGACGACCATGGACGACAAGAAGGCAGGTGCCGGCGTGAGCGCCGAGAAGCAGAAGGCGCTTGCCGCCGCGCTCTCCCAGATCGAGAAGCAGTTCGGCAAGGGCTCGATCATGCGCCTGGGCGACGGCGAGGTCGAGAAGGACATTCAGGTGGTATCCACCGGTTCGCTCGGCCTGGACATCGCGCTTGGCGTCGGTGGCCTGCCACGCGGCCGCGTGGTCGAGATCTATGGTCCGGAATCGTCGGGCAAGACCACGCTGACGCTGCAGGTCGTGGCCGAGATGCAGAAGCTGGGCGGCACCTGCGCCTTTATCGACGCCGAGCATGCGCTGGACGTCAGCTACGCCAACAAGCTGGGCGTCAACGTCGGCGACCTGCTGATCTCGCAGCCGGACACCGGCGAACAGGCGCTGGAAATCACCGACGCGCTGGTGCGCTCGGGCTCGATCGACCTGATCGTGATCGACTCGGTGGCGGCGCTGGTGCCCAAGGCCGAAATCGAAGGCGAAATGGGCGATTCGCTGCCCGGCCTGCAGGCCCGCCTGATGAGCCAGGCGCTGCGCAAGCTGACCGGCACCATCAAGCGCACCAACTGCCTGGTGATCTTCATCAACCAGATCCGCATGAAGATCGGCGTGATGTTCGGCTCGCCGGAAACCACCACCGGCGGCAACGCGCTCAAATTCTACGCCTCGGTGCGCCTGGATATCCGCCGCATCGGCTCGATCAAGAAGGGCGACGACGTGATCGGCAACGAGACCAAGGTCAAGGTGGTCAAGAACAAGGTCTCGCCGCCGTTCCGCGAAGCCTTCTTCGACATCCTCTACGGCCAGGGCATCTCGCGCCAGGGCGAGATCATCGACCTGGGCGTGGACGCCAAGATCGTCGAGAAGTCCGGCGCCTGGTACAGCTACAACGGCGACAAGATCGGCCAGGGCAAGGATAACGCGCGCGAATACCTGCGCGAGAACCCTGACATCGCCGACGAGATCGAGAACAAGGTGCGCGCGGCGCTGGGCGTGGTGGCCATGAACCCCACGGCGGCTGCCACGCCGGTAGCGGTCGAAGACTGACCGCGCCAGCGGCCATTGCGCCAAGCAAAAAGGCCGGGGCATCGCCGATGCCCCGGCCTTTTTGCTTGGCGCGGACCCCTCCATCCACAGATTCCGGCAACCATGGCAACCCGTCCCCCGCTTTCGCTGAAGGCCCGCGCCGTCGACTACCTGTCTCGCCGCGAGCACAGCCGCGCCGAACTGGCGCGCAAGCTGGCGCCGCATGCCGAGTCGGCCGAGCAGCTGGAGCAGTTGCTGGACGCGCTGGAGCGCGAGAACTGGCTGTCGAACCAGCGCTTTGCCGACAGCCTGGTGCACCGCCGCGGCGCCCGCTACGGCACCGCGCGCGTGATGCAGGAAGCCAAGACCCACAAGCTCGGCAGCGAGCAACTGGGCGATCTGCAGGAGCGGCTGCGCGCCACGGAAGTGGAGCGCGCCCGTGAGGTCTGGCGCAAGCGCTTCGGCACCCCGCCGGACACGCCCGAAGCGCGGGCCAGGCAGATCCGCTTCATGGTGGCGCGCGGGTTCTCGCGTTCGGTCGTCGGCAAGATCATCCAGGGTGCGGACGAAGACTACGGCGACGACGGTGGCGAGGCCTGATGCGCCATGGTCGGCCGACAATCCCGCTGCGACAGTTGCTGCACAAGGATGTTCCCGGCCAAAGCGGCGCGGCATGTTAAACTCCCCCGGTTTTCGGTGCTCCGGCACCGCCGTTCCCCAGCCCCCGTATTTCCAGCCTGGCCATGCCTCTGTCCCAGCCCGTCAACCGCTCCCAGCGTCACCGTCGCGCCATTACGGCCGAGGCGTACCAGAGAGAGGACGGCTTGTGGGATATCGAGGTGCGCCTGACCGACACCAAGCCTCGCGACATCGAACTGGCCGGCGACCGCGTCCGCCCGGTAGGCCAGCCCCTGCACGACCTGTGGTTGCGCGTCACGATCAATGAGGAAATGACGGTGCTGGATGCCGAGGCCTGCTCGGACTGGGTGCCGTATCCATCTCATTGCGACACGATCGGCCCGGCTTACCGCAAGCTGATCGGCCTGAACCTGCGCAAGGGCTTTCGCAAGGCCGTGCGCGAGCGCCTGGGCGGCATGCACGGTTGCTCACACCTGACCGAGGCCGCTGGCGTGCTGCCCAGCACGGCGATCCAGGCCTTTGCCGGTGAAGTCATCAATATCCGCGACAACGGCGAGGACGACCCGAATCCGGAGCCGCCCTATCAGTTGAACGGCTGCCACGCCCTGCGTTTCGATGGCGAGGTGGTTCGTCAGTTTTACCCGCGCTGGTATGGTCACCAGCCGACGCCCAAGGTACGGGCCGAGGCAGCACCTGCCGTCGCAACTGCGCCTCAGGCGCCGCCCGCGGCCAATGGCGACCGCGGCAATGATGGCAACGACGCTGTCCCGGCCGAGCGGCCGACTGGCACCTCCGGCTGATTCTCAGGATTGGCCAGCCTGACGAGAGAGTTCGTCTTCTTTCAGATTCTTCCCTTCTACCTTTTACGCCTACCCGAAAGGAAACACGCATGAATATCCATGAGTATCAAGGCAAGGAAATCCTGCGCAAATACAATGTGCCGGTTCCGCGCGGCATCCCCGCGTTCTCGGTTGACGAGGCCCTGAAGGCCGCAGAAACGCTCGGCGGCCCGGTGTGGGTCGTCAAGGCTCAGATTCATGCGGGTGGCCGCGGCAAGGGCGGCGGCGTGAAGGTTGCCAAGAGCATCGACGACGTCAAGACCTACGCTTCGAACATCCTGGGCATGCAGCTGGTCACGCACCAGACCGGCCCGGAAGGCAAGAAGGTCAACCGCCTGCTGATCGAAGAAGGCGCCGACATCAAGAAGGAACTGTACGTTTCGCTGGTGGTGGACCGTGTTTCGCAGAAGGTCGCGCTGATGGCCTCGAGCGAAGGCGGCATGGACATCGAAGAAGTCGCCGCCCACAGCCCGGAAAAGATCCACACCCTGATCATCGAGCCGTCGGTTGGCCTGACCGACGCTGAAGCCGACGACATCGCCCGCAAGATCGGCGTGCCCGACACGAGCGTGGCGCAAGCCCGCCAGGCCCTGCAAGGCCTGTACAAGGCGTTCTATGAAACCGACGCTTCGCTGGCTGAAATCAACCCGCTGATCCTGACCGGCGACGGCAAGGTCATCGCGCTGGACGCCAAGTTCAACTTCGACTCGAACGCGCTGTTCCGTCACCCGGAAATCGTTGCCTACCGCGACCTGGATGAAGAAGACGCCAACGAAATCGAAGCCTCGAAGTTCGACCTGGCCTACATCTCGCTGGACGGCAACATCGGCTGCCTGGTGAACGGCGCCGGCCTGGCCATGGCCACCATGGACACCATCAAGCTGTTCGGCGGCGAGCCGGCCAACTTCCTCGACGTGGGCGGCGGTGCCACCACCGAGAAGGTGACCGAAGCCTTCAAGCTGATGCTGAGCAACAAGAACGTGCAGGCCATCCTGGTCAACATCTTCGGCGGCATCATGCGTTGCGACGTGATCGCCGAAGGCGTGATCTCCGCTTCCAAGGCCGTGCACCTGACGGTGCCGCTGGTCGTGCGCATGAAGGGCACCAACGAAGACCTCGGCAAGAAGATGCTGGCCGACTCGGGCCTGCCCATCATCTCGGCCGACACGATGGAAGAAGCCGCCCAGAAGGTGGTGGCCGCTGCCGCTGGCAAGTAAGCCGTCGCACGAACGCAACCATACGCGAACGCGGGCGGTGCGCAGGCGCTCCCTTGAGCCCCTGTGCGCGCCGCTCGTAGCCAAGCAAAGGATTACAGCATGTCGATTCTGATCAACAAAGACACCAAGGTCATCACCCAGGGCATTACCGGCAAGACCGGCCAGTTCCACACCCGTGGCTGCCGCGACTACGCCAACGGCAAGAACGCCTTCGTAGCAGGCGTGAACCCCAAGAAGGCCGGCGAAGACTTCGAAGGCATTCCCATCTACGCCAGCGTCAAGGACGCCAAGGCCCAGACCGGCGCCACCGTGTCGGTCATCTACGTGCCGCCCGCAGGCGCCGCTGCCGCGATCTGGGAAGCCGTTGACGCCGACCTGGACCTGGTGGTCTGCATTACCGAAGGCATCCCCGTGCGCGACATGATGGAAGTCAAGGACCGCATGCGCCGCGAGAACAAGAAGACCCTGCTGCTGGGACCGAACTGCCCGGGCCTGATCACGCCGGACGAAATCAAGATCGGCATCATGCCGGGCCACATCCACCGCAAGGGCCGCATCGGCGTAGTGTCGCGCTCGGGCACGCTGACGTACGAAGCCGTGGGCCAGCTGACCGCGCTGGGCCTGGGCCAGTCGTCGGCTGTCGGCATCGGTGGCGACCCCATCAACGGCCTGAAGCACATCGACGTGATGAAGATGTTCAACGACGATCCGGAAACGGACGCCGTGGTCATGATCGGTGAGATCGGCGGTCCGGACGAAGCCAACGCGGCTTACTGGATCAAGGAAAACATGAAGAAGCCGGTGGTTGGCTTCATCGCTGGCGTGACCGCGCCTCCGGGCAAGCGCATGGGCCACGCCGGCGCGCTGATCTCGGGCGGTGCCGATACCGCCCAGGCCAAGCTGGAAATCATGGAAGCCTGCGGTATCAAGGTGACCAAGAACCCGTCGGAGATGGGCCGCCTGCTGAAGGCAATGCTGTAAGTCGTACCTCGCCATTCCAGCGAGCGCTGGAATGGCGAACCAGGCAATGCCCCCGCCCGCGCGGGGGCATTGTCATTCTGGAGGACGGATTCGGCGTGGCTTCCGGCACGAAACATTACAGGATTGAAATCTAATCGAAAGGTTCGTGCGGTAAACAGTCATGTCCGTGTTTCGAGACATCCGAAATCCCGTCAGATGACGGGTGTGCAACCTATAAAATTCGAGGAGCCCTCCCGTGGAACTGCTGTCTTCCACCACATTCTGGATTGCGTTGGGATCGATCATCCTGACCAATATCGTCCTGTCCGGCGACAACGCGGTGGTGATCGCGCTCGCCTCGCGCAACCTGCCGCCCGCCCAGCAGAAGAAAGCCATCTTCTGGGGCAGTGCCGCCGCCATCATCATGCGCGTGGTGCTGACCGTGGCCGCGGTCAAGCTGCTGAGCCTGCCGTACCTGAAGATCGTCGGTGCCGTGCTGCTGGTCTACATCGGCGTGCAACTGCTGACCGGCGATGACGATGAGGAAGGCCACGACGGCAAGGACAATATCTGGGCCGCCATCCGCACCATCCTGATCGCGGACCTGGTGATGTCGCTCGACAACGTGGTGGCCGTGGCCGCCGCCGCGCAGAAGGGCCCCGAGGGCAGCCAGCTGATGCTGCTGATCATCGGCCTGGGCCTGTCGATCCCGCTGATCGTGTTCGGCAGCACGCTGCTGCTCAAGGTCATGGAGCGCTTCCCGGTCATCATCGTGCTGGGTGCCGCGCTGTTGGGCTACCTGGCCGGTGAGATGCTGGTCAGCGACCCGGTCGACGCCGCCTGGTTCGAAGTCCACGTGCCGCACGCCCACCTGGTATTCGGCGCCGCCGGCGCGATCATGGTGGTGATCATGGGCAAGCTGCTGAGCCGCCGGTCGGCACAGGCCGCCTGACGAGATTTCGCCCAGGCGAGAAGGGCGGCCAGCTGGCCGCCCTTTTTCGTTGGCGCGCCGGCAAGGCGGCCGTCGGTGCCTTGGCCAACTAACTCATGTGAGTGATCGCACATTTTGTCGCTTCGCGCGGTGGTAGCGAGTGCAAGTGACAAATTTTGGCGCATACGGCATGCATCCCCCTGACGGGTGACGAAATTTGTCGCTTTTCACCCCCTACGGATGGGGGATGCCGCTGGCACGCTTACTGCTCAATGGTTCCCGCGTCACGAAACCGAAGACGTGCAACGCTTAACCAAAATCTCTTCGAGGGGTCAAATCATGCAACGGGTACAACTGAAGAAACTGGGCCGTCGTGTCCAGAAGGGCTTTACGCTGATTGAACTGATGATCGTGGTGGCGATCATTGGTATTTTGGCTGCAATCGCTATCCCGCAGTACCAGGACTACGTTACCAAGTCGAAGTGGCAGAACAATATTTCCGACCTGGCGGCTCTCAAAACGGCCATTTCCCAGTGTCTCCAGGTCAACGCTGGTGATGGCTCGTTGTGCGACACTGCGGCAGAGCTCAACATCACGTCGCTGCCGACACCGAAGTACGGTACCGCCGCTGTTGCCCTTGTGGGCACTGCAGCCGTCGCTGGTCCGCCCGCAGTTCCGGGTAAAGTGAACGTCAAGTTCACTGGGAAACCCGAGGTTGGCGGCTACATTTACGAAGCGGATTGGGCGCCGGACGCGACTGGAACTCAAGTTGCGTTCACGAAGGTCGGCACCGATAGCATTCCCGCTAATATTATGCCGGCGGCGAACCGCTAATCACTGCTGTATAGTGGATTGGACGTAAAGCGCCTTCGGGCGCTTTTTCTTTATCTACGCCCCAAGCTATCATGCGCCTTTTCCCCTAAACAGGCGCCCCGATGCAGCTGTCCAGGCCCTTTCCACCCTCGGCCGCCCTCATCGCAGCAATCGTCGCCCCGCTGCTAGTCTCCCGGCACACTCTGCCGCTCGCGACGTTCTATGGCGAATGGATCGCAGCACTCTGTGCTATCGCCGTCTTCGCGATCACTGCGATCCGCAAGCTCGCCGCATCGACCCCGGCAGCCGCCGTGTCCATACCGTCGGTCTCCTTGCTGTTCCTCTGCCTAACCATCATCAGCCTGGTACTAGGCGCCCTCGGCCACGCTGACATCACTGGCAGCCGCACGATCACGGTCCTCACGCTGATCCTCGGCGGCACAGTGACATGCGCCGCATGGTGGCACCGCCGCGCGACAGCAACGAGCACGCAGGATATCGGCGATGACTTGGCCACTGCCTTCCTCGTCGCCGGCCTGCTAGGCACCGTAATGCAGTGGGTGCAATTGTTCCATCTCGAATCCCGCGCCTTCGGCCTCGTCTCCACTTACTTCTACGACAACAACCGCCGCCTCTGGGGCAACCTGAACCAGCCCAACCACCAGGCCACCGTTGAAGGCCTGGCGCTGGTGGCATCAGTATGGCTGGCCTCCCGTCGCCGCCTGCGCTTCCCGATGTGGCTCGCTGCCGTGGTCTTGCTGGAAAGCGGCATCGTACTGTCCGGTTCGCGCACCGGCGTGCTGCATGTTGGCCTGGCTGCGGTCTATGCACTGGTCGCGGCATGGCTTGCACGAGGCGGGCGGCGCGACTCGGACCCAATGCAGCGACCAGTCGGTCTGCTCGTCGCCGCCGTTGCAATGGTGGCGATGCTACTGATCCTGCAACCCGCAATCCGCGTCGCAGGGCAAGCCTTCGACTGGCGTCTGTTCGACACCATCGCCCAACTCGAAGCCGAAGACCAGATGTCCGCGCGCAGTGCACTATGGACCCACGCGCTGGCAATGTTCCGCTCCCACCCGTGGTTCGGCGTCGGCTGGGGCGAGTTCGGCTGGGCGCAATTCCAGCAGTTGCAGCAAGTCGGCGTGAAGGTGGAGATGTCCCTGCACGCCCACAACGCCATCCTCGACCTGCTGGCAAAGACGGGCATCGTCGGTACCGCCGGCGTAGGCCTGATCCTGCTGGCGTGGCTATGGCGCGTGATTCGCGTTCGCTTGTGGCACGGCGATAGCGAAGAGCGCAAGCAGACCGTGCTGGTTCTTACCTGGCTGGCGATGCTGTGCGCGCATTCGATGCTCGAATACCCGCTGCATTATCTCTATTTCTTCCTGCCGTTCTGCTTCATGCTCGGTTGGCTGGAGCCGTCGGGTTTCGGGCGTTGGCGCGTGCCGATGCCAGTGGCGCGTGGGCTGGCGCTCGCGTTTGTCGTGGTGGCTATGGCCGTGCTGGCCACCATGTGGCAAGACTACCGCCGCGCCGAAGCCCGCGAATACGCCAGCAGCGAAGGCCGCAACGCCTTGCCGATGCCGCGCTTCTGGTTCCGCCAGCACGCGCAGGCCGACGCTGCCGGCCTGGCCACCATTACGCCGGCCAATGCGGCAGAGTTGTTGCCCGCCCACATCGCCGCCGTCCACCTGCTGCCTACGCCGACCATGATCGCGCGCACCGCATGGCTGCTGGCGCTGACCGGCGATCCTGCGCAAGGCCGCCAGTGGATGGAACGGCTGCGCTGGTACTACCTTGGCGATGAAGTCGCGCAATACGCCGAGATTGCGAAGGCCTGCCGCGACCTGACGCCAGACGAACGCCCGCAGGCATTCTGCGCATGGGTCGGCGACCGTTCGCGTCGGTATTCCGAATGGCGCCGGGACTGACCTAGTAGTACGGATACGGGCTGTAATAGACCGGTGGCGGAGGCGGCGGATAGTAGTAGTACCGTGGTGACGGCGGCGCAGCGGCGACGCGTCCGGGGGCCGGCACGCGGTTGCCGCTGGCGTACATGCACTGTACGTAGGCGGCATCGTATTGCTGTTGCGTGCCGTAGCCGGCGTACTGGGCATTGCCAGCGCCGACCGCCGCGCCAGTCAGCAGGCCGACGCCCGCACCCACCGCCGCACCCGATCCGCCATTGAACGCCGCGCCCGCCGCTGCGCCCAGCGCGGTGCCGACCACGGCGCTGCCGACGGCGGCATTGTTGGCGGCCTGCGAGGATGAGACACCGCCCACCCGCCCGAAGGCGAACTGGCGGCAGTTGTAGTCGTCGGCGCGGAACTGGTCGAAGCTCTTGCCGGTGCCCGGCAGCACCATCACGCTGGGGCCGGCAGGCATCACGGCGCAGGCGCCGAGGGTCAGGGTAGCCACGGCCAGCGTGGCGCGGGTCAGGGCATGCATGGTGTCACCCCGCATCAGAAGTTGGCCGGCGACTGTGCCGGTATGCGCTGCCAGCCGCCGGGGCAGGACTGCACATAGGGGTAGTAGCCTTCGGGCTGGTCGCAGTGGTACCACCAGCCCTGCTGCGGCGCTACGCCGTCCGGGCCGGGGACCGGCACGGGGCCGTTCGGACCCTGTTCGATGTACTGCGGCGGCGCCGCGGGTGCGGTGACCACGGCGGGCGGGTAGTAGTACGGGGCGGGGTAGCCATACGGGTAGCCGCCATAGAACACGCCGGGCCCGAAATAGAGGCCCACGCCGACGCTTGTGCGTGTCTTGATGAAGCCGCCGCGTGCGTCGCTATCGTGCAAAGCGGCATCGTGGAGATCGGCCCGCCCGGCGAGGGCGGCGCCGCTTGCGGCCGTGGCCGCGAGTGCCAGGGCGATCTGGCAGAGCATGCGCCCGTTCATGGTATCCACCTCATCCCCGCGCGCACCGCATGGCACGCCACGGACAGGGTCAGCAGGCCGCAACCAGCGGCGGGCCTGCAATCATATTGAATACCAAATTGTCCCGCGCCGGCGCCACGGCGGCCCGGCTGGAAATGCGGCGTTACCTCTATTACCGGGGAACGACCCTGGCGTAAGACATCGTGACACTGCCCATCGCGGCGCGTGTTGCAGGCGTCACGTGCGGAGGTCAGCCGACCGCCACCCAATCCCCCGACTTGCCCCCATGCTTTTCCAGCAACTTCACATTGCCGATCACCATGCCGCGGTCCACCGCCTTGCACATGTCATAGATCGTCAGCAGTGCAACCTGCACGCCGGTCAGCGCTTCCATCTCCACGCCGGTCTGGCCGCGGGTTTCGGTGCGCACGGTGCAGGCTACGGTGGCGGTGGCCTCGTCCAGCGCGAACTCGACCCCCACCTTGGTCAGGCCGATCGGGTGGCATAGCGGGATCAGGTCGGCGGTGCGCTTGGTGGCCATGATCGCCGCCACGCGGGCGATGCCGATCACGTCGCCTTTCTTGGCGCTGCCGTCGCGCACCAGCGTGAAGGTGGCTGGCTGCATGGTGATGGTGCCGGTGGCCACGGCGACGCGGTGGGTGCTGGCCTTGTCGCCGACGTCGACCATGTGGGCTTGTCCGGCGGTATCGAAATGGGTGAGCTGGGTCATGATCGAGAGCTTCAGTGCGAACTGCGTGCTGGTGGCCGCCGGCGTCCCTGGGAAGCATCCGATGGGAACGGCCACGGGAGGCCGCTATCATAGCAACATGCCAAAACACCCATCGCTTCGCAGGTCTGCCGCACGCGGCCCCGGCGCCGTGGCGGACGCTGTTCCCGCCGGCTCCGCGTCACATCGCGCAGGCGCCGGCCATTGCCGCGCTGGCGGCGCATGGACGCCATGGCGGCGGCCGCTGGCGGCGCTGCTGGCGCTGACGTTCGCGGCACCGGCCTGGCCTCAGGGTACGCCGCGCACAGCCCCGGCGCCAGCCACGCCGGTGGCGGCTGCGCCCGCGGCCCGGCCCCCGCAGCCGGTGCCCGCCATCTCGGGCGAGGCCAGCGACCAGGTCTATGACAACCTGAACCGCAGCGTGAAGGCGGGCCAGAAGTCCGAGTTCGGCCTGCGCACCAACAACGCGGTGGTGGAGGCCGGCGGCGTGCAGTTGCCGGACCTGGGCGACCCGTCCACGGCGTCGCTGTCGCCCGACATGGAAAAGCGCCTGGGCGACCGCATCATGCGCGATATCCGGCGCGACCCGCTGTACGTGCCGGATCCGCTGCTGTCCGATTACCTGAACGCGCTGGGCTACCGGCTGGTGCAGGCGGCGCGGCGCCAGAATATCTCCGGCTCGACCGGTGCGGGCACCTTTGCCACCGGCTTTGACCTGTTCGCGGTGCGTGACCGCAGCATCAACGCGTTTGCGCTGCCGGGCGGCTATATCGGCGTGCATACCGGGCTGCTGGTGCAGTCCGATACGGAATCGGAACTGGCCTCGGTGCTGGGCCATGAAATCGGCCACGTGATGCAGCGGCATATCGCGCGTGGCATCACCTCGCAGGACCAGTCGATGTGGATCGCGCTGGCCTCGATGGTGCTGGCGGGCCTGGCCGCCACGCGCAGCCCGGACGCCGCGGCGGCGCTGGCCATGGGCGGGCAGGGCGCGGCCATCGCCAACCAGCTGTCGTTCTCGCGCGGGGCCGAGCGCGAGGCCGACCGGGTCGGCTTCCAGATCCTGACCGCGGCGGGGTTTGACCCGCAGGGCATGCCCGATTTCTTCATGCGCCTGCAGCGCGCATCGGGGACCGCGGAAAACTCGGTCCCGTCTTATGTGCGGACTCACCCGCTGACCTCCGAGCGGATTGCCGACATGCAGGACCGCGTCAGTCATGCCAGCAAGCGCAAGGTCGCCAACACGCCTGAATACGAGTTTGCGCGGATGCGGGCCCGCGTGATCCAGGAATCGTCGCCCAGCGACCTGCAGAACCTGCGCGCGGCGCTGCGCACGCAACTGCCGGGAGCAACGGCACTGCGTGCTCCGGCGCTGCACTACGGCCTTGCCTTCACCGAGCAGCGGCTGGGCCGCTACCCGGCCGCCGAACAGGAGCTGGCCGAGGCGCGCCGTCTCTACGGCAATATTCCCGGCGCCTCCTCGGGCAGCCCCATGCTGGACGTGATGGCGGTGGAACTGGCGCGCGCGCAGGGCCGCGTGCCCGAGGCGCTGTCCCAGGCCAGCGCGTCGATGAAGGCGTTCCCGCTGTCGCATGCGGTGGCGATTGCCTATGCCGATACCCTGGTCGGCTCAGGCCGCTATGAAGAGGCCGTGCGCTTCCTGCGCGAACGCACGCGCCAGGAGACCAGCCGCAGCGAATGGTGGGAGCTGCTGGCGCGCGCCTACGCGGGCCAGGGCAAGCGCTTGCAGCAGCACCAGGCGCTGGCCGAGAAGTATGCGATGGACGGTGCCTACCAGGCCGCGATCGAGCAGTTGCAGATCGCGCGCAAGGCCGGCGACGGCGACTTCTACACGCTGTCCGAGGTCGATGCGCGCCTGCACCAGCTGGAGCGCCAGTACCGCGAGGACAAGCAGGACAGCAAGGGCATGCCTAACTGAGGCAGGCGTTCAGCCAGCCGGTGGCGCCGGCTGGCGCACGAAGCCAAAGCGCCTGGGCACCTCGCTCTCGGCAACCGGCTCGATCGGGATGTCGCGGCCATCGTGGTGGAATACGCCCAGGTCAGTGCCGCAGGCTTCGCCATGCCAGGTGCTGGCGCCGCTGAACAGTTCCAGGTCGTGGTCGTGCAGCAGGGCGGCCTGCTGTGCCGGCGGGCTGCCTTGCGCCATGCCCTCGACCGTGCCGGCCAGCACCACGTTGCCGTGCTCGTCGGCGTAGCAGGCCTGCAGCGTGAAGGCCTGCTGCGTGGTCGTGCGCAGCGCGCCTTCATGCAGCCGCACCACCCACGGCGCATAGCCCAGCGAAACGAACACCCGCTGCGGGCCGTTCTGGAAGTACCAGGCGCCGCGCTCGTCGCACAGGTAGTTGCGTTCGATAAAGCCGATCAGCGCTTCATGGCGGATGGGGTCGCCCGATAGCCCGTGCTGCTGGGCGTACTCATTGCGCAGGCGCCACTGGCCGCGGCGGTCCAGTGCCAGCCAGCCGTAGGCGTTGGGCACGTTGGGCCAGCGTGCCATGGCTTGCCTGACGATCTCGTCCATGTCTGTCTCCTCGGCGGGCCGTGGGGGGACTGCGCCCGCCTCACATCATGCCGTCAAAAAATCTCAGGATCCGTGCCGGCAACCATTCGATGTCGCCGCTGAAGCGCCCGTCGGGCAGCAGGGGCAGGTGCCGGCGCCAGCCCTCGGGCGGGGTCATGAAGCCGACATGGCCGCCGTGCTCGGGCTGTTCCAGCCATACCTGGGGGCTGGCGTCGGCCGGACCGGGCAGGTGCCGGGCCGGCAGGAAGGGATCGTTGCGCGCATTGAGCACCAGCGTGGGCACGGCGATGTCGCGCAGCACGGGTTTGCTGGCGGCGCGGCGCCAGTAGTCGTCGGTATCGACAAAGCCGTGCAGCGGCGCGGTGACGACGTTGTCGAAGGCGTACAGGTCGCGGCTGGCCAGCATCGTGTCGCGGTCGAACAGCCCCGGGAACTGCCCCAGCTTGGCCAGCGACTTGCGCTTGAGCGTCTGCAGGAACATGCGCGTATAGACCAGGTTGAAGCCGGCCGACAGCGCCGCGCCGCCGGCAGCCAGGTCCAGCGGCGCGGAGATCGCCGCGGCCGCATGCACGTGGCCGGCGCTGGTGCCGTCCTCGCCCAGGAAGCGCAGCAGTGCGTTGCCGCCCAGCGAGATCCCCACCACCAGCAGCTTGCGCCCGTTGGCGCAATGGCGCTGGCGCATGCGTTCCAGCACCCAGCGGATCTCGGCCGAATCGCCCGAATGGTAGAAGCGCGGTGCCAGGTTGAGCTCGCCCGAGCAGCCGCGGAAATGCGGGACCACGCCCTGCCAGCCGCGCAGGGACAGCGCATGCATCAGCGCCTGCGCGTAGTGGCTGCCGGAATCGCCCTCCAGGCCGTGGAACATCACCACCAGCGGCGTGTCCGGGCGCACCGGGTGGGTGGTCCAGTCGAGGTCGATGAAGTCCTGGTCGGGGGTATCCCAGCGCTCGCGGCGGAAGCTCACGCGCGGCGGGCGGCGCGTGAAGCGCGCGGGGATGATGGTCTGGGCATGGCCGCCGCGCAGCCACCAGGGCATCGGCACGCCTTCGCCGTAGCCATGGCCGGGCGCCGTGGCGGGATCAGCCTGGGCGGCGTGGACGGCCTGGGGAAGGCGGTGGTGCGGAAGCTGCGTCATGCCGGCGTGGTGTTGCAGCAGGCCGCGGCGCGGCGGCCATGCGGGTTCAGTGCAGCGCCTGCCCCGGCGCGGCGGCCACGGCGGCAACCTGCACCGCGTTGGCCGGGCTGCAGTGGATATGCGCCAGGCGCCAGCCTTCGTGGTTCTGCATCAGTACATAGGTGGTGTGCACGTACAGGTCGGCCTCGACGCGGTCGCCGCCGAAGCGCAGCGCCTCGGTCACGTCGAAGATCGACACGGCCATCGACGCATGGCTGCTGGTCTCGATTGCATCGACCAGCACCGGCTGTTCTTCCAGCAGTTGCAGGAAGGCCTGGCGCAGCTGTTCGTGGCCGATCAGGCGCTGGCCGTCGGGCAGCACGCAGGTGATCGAGTCTTCGTCCAGCCACAGGCGCAGCGCGCCGTCTGCGTCGCGCAGCTTCAGCGCTTCGCGAAAGGCTTCGACGATGTCTTCGGCGGAATCGAACAGGCGGGCAAAGCGAGGCATGGTGGCAGTAGAAGTGGCGAGGGCAGTGAGGTCAGGGCCGGTGCAGCAGCTTGCGCAGCTCGACGAACACCATTTCAGGTTCGATCTCTTTCAGGCAGCGCAGGTGGCCCAGCGGGCACTCGCGCTTGAAGCAGGGACTGCACTCCAGTTGCAGCCACATGATACTCGCTGCCTGTGACAACGGCGGCGTGTGGCGCGGGTCGCTCGAGCCGAACACCGCCACCTGGGGCCGGTTCAGCGCCGCGGTGACGTGCATCAGGCCGGAGTCGTTGCAGACCGCGGCTTCGGAGAGCGCCAGCAGGTCCACGGCGTCATCCAGCGAGGTCTGGCCGCAAAGGTTGCGCACGAACGGGGCCTCGCTGACGATCTCGGCGGCGATCTCGGCGTCCTTGGCCGAGCCCAGCGTGATCATCTGCGCATACGGGTAGGAACGCCGCAGCATCTGCGCGAGCCTGGCGAAATGCCCGGCCGGCCAGCGCTTGGCCGGGCCGAACTCGGCACCCGGGCAGAACGCGATCACGCGCGTGTGCGGGGCGATGCCAAAGCGCTCGGCGGTGGCCGCCATGCGCGTCGGGTCGACGCGCAGGCGCGGCTCGGGCAGGTCTTCGGGCAGGCGCGCGCCGGGCTTGAGCGCCAGGCGGGCGTAGTGCTCCACCATCGGCGGGCGCTTGTCGCGCGGCGGGTTGGCGTGGCGCACGTTGAGCAGGCCGAAGCGGGCTTCGCCGCGGTAGCCGATGCGCAGCGGGATGCCGGCCAGCCAGGGGACCAGTGCCGACTTGAGCGAGTTCGGCAGCACGTAGGCGAGGTCATAGCCTTCGTTCTTGAGCTGCTGCGCGAACATCAGCCGTGCCGACAGCTGCAGCTTGCCGTGCGCGAGGTCGGACGGGAACACGCGGCCGATCTCCGGCATGCGCGCGAGCACGGGCGCGACCCACTTGGGCGCGAGTGCGTCGATGACCAGGCGCGGATGGCGCGCCTTGAGCAGCGCAAAGAGCGGCTGCGCCATCAGGGCGTCGCCGATCCAGTTGGGGGCGATGACGAGGGCTTTCTTCATGGGCGGGGCGCTTGGAGCCGGCACGGGAGCGTCGGCGCGGACGCCGGCAATGCCGACGCTCCGGGGCGCCTGCAAGCGGCCCGGAGCGTCAGGATCGTGCGAATGCGGGCGGCTCGGGTCAGTGGTGGCCCTTCAGCACGGTGCCCGGCTTGAGCTTGTAGACGGTGCCGCAGTACGGGCACTTGGCTTCGCCGGTGTCTGCCACGTCGAGGAACACGCGCGGATGGTAGTTCCATGCCGGGGTGTTGGCGGTCGGGCAATGCAGCGGAATGTCTTCAGCGCCGATTTCGATGATGGTGGCGGTTTGCGTCATGGTGTTGCAGGGAGTGATGCTTATTGTTCGATGAAAACAGAGGGTGTGCCTCGCCCGGCAGTGCCGGGCGCGCGCAACAGGGGCTGGCAGCCGGTGCTCAGACCAGCGTCAGCCACTTCTTGTACTTTTCGTTGGTGCCGCCCACGGCGGCAAAGAACGCGTCCTGGATCTGCTTGGTCACCGGGCCGCGGCGGCCTTCGCCGATGACGCGGTCGTCCAGTTCGCGGATCGGCGTGACTTCGGCGGCGGTGCCGGTGAAGAAGGCTTCGTCGGCGCAGTACATCTCGTCGCGGGTGATGCGCTTTTCACGCACCTCGATGCCCAGGTCGCGCGCGATGGTCAGGGTGGCGTCGCGGGTGATGCCGTCCAGGCACGAGGCCAGGTCCGGGGTGTAGATCACGCCGTTGCGCACGATGAAGACGTTCTCGCCCGAGCCTTCGCTGACATAGCCCTCGGTGTCGAGCAGCAGCGCTTCGTCGTAGCCCAGGCCGGTGGCTTCCTGGTTGGCCAGGATCGAGTTGATGTAGTAGCCGCTCGCCTTGGCGCGCACCAGCGACACGTTGACGTGGTGGCGCGTGAACGACGAGGTCTTCACGCGGATGCCGCGCTCCATGCCTTCCTCGCCCAGGTAGGCGCCCCACGGCCAGGCCGCGATTGCCACGTGGATGGTGTTGCCCTTGGCCGAGACGCCCAGTTTCTCGTCGCCGACCCACACGATCGGGCGGATGTAGCAGGATTCCAGCTTGTTGGCGCGCACCACTTCTCGCTGCGCCGCTTCCAGCGTGGCCTCGTCGAAGGGCATGACCATCTGGAAGATCTTGGCCGAATTGAACAGGCGGCGGGTGTGCTCCTTCAGGCGGAAGATGGCGGTGCCTTCGGGGGTCTTGTAGGCGCGTACGCCCTCGAACACGCCCATGCCATAGTGCAGCGTATGCGTCAGCACGTGGATCTTGGCGTCGCGCCATTCGATCAGCTTGCCGTCCATCCAAATCTTGCCGTCGCGATCCGCCATCGACATGTCTGTTCTCCCTGCGCCGTGGAAATAGCAAAAACGATATTGTAAGCCCGGGGGGCATGGGTCACAACGCGGTGCGGGCGCCGCTGCGGTCTAGAATCCTCTTTTTCGGGCATTCTTGCCCTGTTCCGCGCACCGTGCCGCCGCGCTGGCGGCCTTGATTCCCACACTCGCCGTGCCTTTGACCCCACATCCCGGACCCGATGTCCCGCCTGACAGGGCTTCCGACCCCGGCGGCGCGTCCGCGCCGCAGGCCGGCTGGCAGCAGGCGCTGGAGGCGCTGCGCGCGCTCGCCGGCAGCGAGCCTGCCGCCGGGGGCGAAGGCGGCAGGCGCCTGCTGTGGGCGCTGACGCTGGATGCCGACGGCGCGCCCGGCACGATCGAGCCGCTCGAGCAGGTGCGCGGCGCGCGCGGCTGGGGCAAGCCCAGGCCGGTGCCGCTGGCGCGCGTGGCCGAGGACGACCGGCTGGAGCCGTGGGACGCCCGCGTGGCCCGCGCCATCCGCCGCGACCAGTCGCACAACCGGCGCTACGTGCTCGACCGCGCCGCCGCGGCGATGGCGCTGGTGGGGCACCCGGGCGTGGTGCTGGCGCATGCGCCGTCGCAGACGCTGGAGGTGGTGGAGGACGCGCCCGCGCTGGAAGCGGTGCGCAGCGCCGGCCGCTACGTGCTGCGCATGTTCCCGCCGGTGCGCGAGGCGCCGGCGATGGAAGCCTTGCTGCCGGCCGCCGCGCGCCAGGAGGCCGAGGCCCTGCGCCAGCTCACGGTGGTGCGCGACGGCCCGCACCGGCTGCGGCTGATCCGCTTTACGCCGGCGCAGTTCGAGGCTGCCCGGCTGATCGGCGATGGCCTGGCGATCCCGGAGGACGGCCACGCCCAGCTCGACCAGACCTTGCGCGCGCTGGCCGGCCAGTTCCAGGTCCAGGCCGACCAGGCGGGCGGATCGCGCGCGGTGGAGGCTGACGCGCGCCTGCGCGCCGAGGTGGCACCGTTGGGCGGGCTGGCAGGGCGCGGCATTTCGCTGCGGCTGGTGGTGACGCCGCTGGGGCCGCTCGGGCCGCGGCTCGCGCCCGGCGCCGGACGCGAGCGCCTGATGGCGGCGGTGCGCGGCGAGACCCTGGCCACGCAACGCGACCTGGATGCCGAGCTGGCCAGCGTGGCCGAGGTCTTCGCGGCATTGCCGCAGCTGGTGGCGCTGGCGCCGCCGGGCGGCGAATACACCTGGATGCTGGACGATCCGGAGGACGCGCTCGCCGTGGTCGAGGCGCTGCCCGGACTGCCCGCCGTGCAGGCCGTGGAATGGCCGCGCGGCAAGGAGATTCGCGTGCTGCCGGCCGACCTGCGGCAGCTGGGCGTGCAGATCGAGAGCCGCGGCGCGTGGTACCGGCTGGCCGGCGAGCTGCGCGTGGCCGAGGGGCTGGTGCTGGAGCTGGGCAAGCTGATCGACTGGACCGGCAGCGACGCCGGGCGCTTCGTGCCGATGGGGCAGGGCGTCTACGTGGCGCTGACGCGCACGCTGCGCGGCCGGCTGCGCGACCTCGCCGGCGTCGGTGAGCATGTGCCCGACGGCATTCGCGTCCCGCAGATGGCCACGCCGTGGCTGGATGACGTGCTGGCCGGCGCCGGCGTCGATCCCGATGCGCATTTCCGCCAGCGCATCGCCCGGCTGCGCGCCGCGCGCGAGGCTGACATCGCGCTGCCTGCCACGCTGGCGGCTGAGCTGCGGCCCTACCAGGAGGCTGGCTACCGCTGGGCCATGACGCTGGCGGCCTCGGGCCTGGGCGCCTGCCTGGCCGACGACATGGGCCTGGGCAAGACCCTGCAGGCGCTGGCGGTGCTGGTGGCGCGCGCCGGCGGCGGCGCCGCGCTGGTGATCGCGCCGACTTCGGTGTGCGGCAACTGGGCGGCCGAGGCGCGGCGCTTTGCGCCCACGCTCAACGTCCATGTCTATGCCGAGGGCGATCGTGAGACGCTGCTGGCGCAGGCCGGGCCGCATGACCTGGTGATCATCTCGTACACGCTGCTGCAGCAGGCCAGCAAGGCGTTCTGCGCGCGCGAATGGCATACCGTGGTCGCGGACGAGGCGCAGGCCTTCAAGAACGCGGTCACGCGGCGGGCGCAGGCCATGTTCGCGCTGCCGTCGGGCTTCCGCATGGCGCTGACCGGCACGCCCGTGGAGAACCGGCTGGCCGAGCTGTGGTCGGTGATGCGGTTCTGCAATCCGGGCTTGCTGGGCTCGCTGGCCCGCTTCAACGAACACTTTGCCAACCCGATCGAGCGCGGCGGCATGCGCGAGGCGCGCCAGCGGCTGCGCCGCATGATCGCGCCGTTCGTGCTGCGCCGGACCAAGGCGCAGGTGCTGGACGAACTGCCGCCGCGCACGGAGCTGGTGATCCGGGTCGAGCCCGAGCCGGTCGAAGCCGCGCACTACGAGGCCCTGCGCCGCCAGGCCCAGACCGAGGCCGAGGCCGCGCTGGCGCGCGTGGAAGCGGCACGCAAGGCCACCAAAGGCGCGCCTGCCGGGGCCCGTGCGCGCGCCCTGGCGCAGGCCCAGCACCAGGCCCAGGCGCGCATCCACGTGCTGGCGCAGCTGATGCGGCTGCGCCGCGCCGCGTGCGACCCGCGCCTGGTCACGCCGGAACTCAGCGGCCAGCTGTCCGAAGGCGCCAAGGTGCGCGCCTTTGTCGAGCTGGCCAGCGAGCTTGCCGCGAGCGGCCACAAGACCCTGGTGTTCAGCCAGTTTGTCGACTTCCTGCAGCTGCTGCGCCAGGGGCTGGAGCGCGCCGGGCTGGCGCTGCAGTACCTGGACGGCGCCACCCCCGCGGCCGAGCGCACCCGCCGCGTGGCCGCCTTCCAGGCGGGCGAGGGCGATGTCTTCCTGATCAGCCTGAAGGCCGGCGGCTTCGGCCTGAACCTGACCGCGGCCGACTACGTGATCATTGCCGACCCCTGGTGGAATCCCGCCGCCGAAGACCAGGCCATGGGCCGGGCGCACCGCATCGGCCAGCAGCGCCCGGTGACGGTGTACCGGCTGATCAATGCCGGCACCATCGAAGAGCGCATCGTCGACCTGCACCGCGACAAGCGCGCGCTGGCCGACGGGCTGCTGGAGGCGGACGACGACAGCGCCGCGGGAACCGGCGCGCCGCTGCCGGACGTGGACGAGCTGGTGGGGTTGCTGCGGCGCTGAGGCGATGCCGAGGAGGCGTACATATGCCCCGATCGAATACCCTCAAGCGAACACGGTCGTTTGGTTTTGGCAGGAACCTTGCTATCGTGTGGCGCTGGCCCGGGGCTCAGATCCCGGTCATCATTGTGCCGACCCGCCGCGCCGGGTCTTATCTTGCTGATACTTACCGACGGTGCCCCCCATGCCTACTTCGTCCCGCCTGCTTCCGCGCTTGTCCTTCCGTTCCGCTACCGGCCTGGCCGCGCTGTGCGCCGCCGCTGCCATCAGCACGGTCAGCTCGCCCGCCCGCGCGCAAGGGGAGTGGCCGACGCAGCCGGTGACGATCCTGATGGGCTTTACTGCCGGCTCCGGCGTCGACATCGTCGGCCGCACGCTGCAGGAATCGCTGCAGAAGTCGCTGAAGACCACCATCATCTACGACTACCGGCCGGGCGCCGGCGGCAACGTCGCCTCCGAGGTGGTGGCGCATGCCAGGCCGGATGGCTACACGCTGCTGCTGGGCACCGCCGCCACGCACGGCATCAACCCGGCGCTGTACAAGAACCTGCCGTTCGACGCCGAGGCCGATTTCACCCCGATCGCGCCGCTGGTCGAGGTCTCCAACGTGCTGACCGTCAACCCGGCGGTGCTGGACGTGAAGTCGGTCAAGGAGTTTATCGAGAAGGTCAAGGCCAACCCGGGCAAGTACAACTTTGCCTCCACCGGCAACGGCACCGGCACGCACCTGGCCTTTGCCGAGTTCAATGCGCGCGCCGGCCTGGACATGGTCCACGTGCCCTACAAGGGCGGCCCCGACGCGCTGCAGGCGGTGGTGAAGGGCGAGGTCTGCTGCATCTTCAACCAGGTGCAGAGCGTGCTGCCGCAGTACCGCGCCGGCAAGGTGCGCCTGCTGGGCGTGACCACCAAGCAGCGCGTGCAAGTGATTCCCGACGTGCCGACCATTGCCGAGAGCGGCCTGCCCGGCTTCAACAGCACCATCTGGTTCGGCTTCTTCGGGCCCAAGGGGCTGGATCCGAAGATCGCGCGCAAGGTCAACGATGCGGTGAAGGTGGCGCTGGAAACGCCGGCGATCCGCCAGAAGCTGATCGATGCCGGCAACACGCCGCGGGTCGAGACCGTGGATCAGTTCAAGGCTACGGTGAAGGGGGATCGGCAGAAGTGGGCGGGGGTGGTCAAGACCGTGGGCGCGTCGATCGACTGACGCGCGCTGGCCTCGGTCAGGTCCGTACCCCCAGCCGCGTGAGCAGGTGCGCCAGTTGCGCCTGCGTGCCCGTCCCGGTCTTGGTGAAGATTGCCTTGAGTTGCGTGCGTCCGGTCTCGCGCCGGATGCCGATCAGCTCGCACGCCTCGGGCAGGCCGATGCCCGATGACAGCTGCAAGGCCAGCCGGGTCTCGGCCGGCGTGAGGCCGTAGAGGTCGCGCAAGACCGCCGGCAGCGTCATCGGCGCGGTGCCGGGTTCGTGGATCGCCACCAGCACGCTGGGGCGCTGCCAGTCCATCGCCAGATGGTGTGCCGGCGGCAGCGGCAGCAGCACGACCTGGGCCTGGCGGCCGGCGCTGTCGGCCGCACGCAGCGCCTGCGCCGGCTGCGGGTTGGCGGGGTTGCATGCCGCCCGCAGCGCTTCGGCAAACGGGCGCGACAGCTGCCAGTCGGCTTCCTCGCGCACGGCTATGGCGGGCGGCGCCACGGCGCGGGTTTCGACCGACACCGCCGGCAGCAGCCGGCGCACCCAGGTCTCGCCAATGCTGTTGGCCAGCAGCGGCTTGCCGTCGTCGCGGAACACGATCACGCCGAACGGCAGCCGCTCCATCAGTTGCGCCGACGCATGCGCCAGTGTCGACACCTGGTGGGTGCGGTCGCGCAGCGCCATCGCATGGCGCATGTGCGGGATGGCCCAGTCAAGCGCGCGCGCGTCTTCGGGCGAATAGTGGTCGTGGCCCTGCGGACGCTGCAGCGACAGGAACACGTCGTAGTGCGGCTGGCGCTCGATCAGGCAGGCCATCACCGATGACTGTTCGAATTGCCGCAGGAACTCGCCGTAGAAGGGCGACTTGCGCATCGCCTGCGCGCCCAGCTCGCGTGAATCGATATACCAGTTGCCCACCGACATGCGCCTGGCGAACGGCAGGGCCGGGTCGATGGCTACGTAGTGTTCGCTGTAGGCGGCCACCGCCTCCGGCATGGGGTTGACCTCCTGGTTCACCAGCACGCGCTCGTTGACGGTGTCGAGCACCAGCAGATGGGCATGCGTGCTGCCGCTGGCCTGGCACAGCGCGCCCAGGCTGCGCTGCCAGGCATCGGCATCGAAGATCCCCTCGTACAGCGCGCGAATGGTGTCGTGCATCTGTGTGTCGCTCATGGCTTCCCTTCTTTTTACTTCTTTTATTTTTAGCACTTTCTTCGCGGGGCAACGGGCGGGCCGCGGGCGCGGCGCCGGCCCGCTGCCGGGCGCGTGGTGTTCAGGCCTCGTCCAGCGCCGCGCCCAGGCGCGAGAGCAGATGCGTCAGCTGGGCCTGGCTGTTGCAGCCGGTCTTGTGGAATATGGCCTTGAGCTGGGTGCGCGCGGTTTCGTGGCGGATGTTCAGCTGCTGGCTGGCTTCGGGCAGACCCTGTCCGGTGGCGAGCTGGGTGGTCAGCCGGGTCTCCGCCGGGGTCAGTCCGTACAGGTCGCGCAGCACCGGCGCCAGCAACAGCGGCGCGCTGTCCTGCTCATGCACGATCACCAGTGCCGCCGGTTCCTGCCATTGCGCGGCAAACGCGTGCGAGGGCGGCAGCGGCAGCACGATCACCTGCGCGCAGGCACCGTTGCCGTCGGTGGCGCGGGCGGCCTGCGCGGCGACCGCGCGCTGCGGGTCGCAGGCGGCCTGCACCATGTCGGCGAACGGGCGCGACAGGGTCCAGTCCGACACCTTGCCGGCCGGGTCCAGGCGCCGCGCCCAGCGCTCGCCGGCGCGGTTGCTCAGCAGCACCTGGCGCTGCGGCGAGAACACCAGCAGGGCAAAATTGAGCCGCTCCACCAGCTGCGTCGACAGCCGCGCCAGCACCGTCAGCCCCAGCGTGCGGTCGCGCATGGCCATGGCGCTGCGCATATGCGGGATGATCCAGTCCATGCCGCGGGTGTCGTCGGGCGAGAACAGCGGCTGCGTGCGCGCGCGCTGCATCGAGAAATAGACTTCGTAGTGGGGCTGGCGCTCGACCAGGCAGGCCACGTAGGAGCGCAGGTCGTAGCGGTGGAAGAAGTCGCGGTAGAACGGATGGCGGGCCATGGTGCCTTCGCCCAGTTCGCGCGCGTCGATATACCAGTCGCCCGGCCGAAGGCGCGGCGCGTACTGCTTGGCCGGATCGATGGCCTGGTAGTCCGATTCGTACTCGGAAAACAGTTCCACCACCGGATTGACGATCTCATTGACGGTGACCTGGTCGCGGACGGTGTCCCAGACCATCATCGAGGCATGTGCCGTGTCCGCCAGTTCCGTCAGGGTGCGCAGGCTCTGCTGCCAGGCACCGGGATCGAGAATGCCCTCGTACAAGCCACGGATCGCTCCGTGCATGTCGGCTTCTTTCATCTGACTCACCCCCTGCATTCGCGACAAGGAAATGCGCGGCGCCGGCGCTGCGTCTGATCGCACACCGGCTGCATTCTTTTTGGCTGCTTGTTATTTTGGCCGCCTGTTGTCATGGCCGTTTCAATACCGGCTCTGGCGCTTTTTGCGTGTCTGTTATAGCAGACGTTGCATACATTACCGCACTCGGGGGTCAAGAGGGGCATGGAGCTGACCCTTCTTTCGTGGGGAGGTATGTCACTAGCACCCTGTGGGGTTGTCCTGAATGTGCTGCAAGGGCCGCATGCTAAGTGCGTAACGGTCCGGAATCGGCAAAGCGTTGACCACGATCAGGTAAAATGCCCGTTTCCCCGAATTCCAGCGAAATCTCGCGCCATCCATCGCCATGACCTCTGTCCTGCGTCTTTCCGACCTGATTTCCCAAGGCAAAATCTCCGGCAAGCGGGTGTTTATCCGCGCCGACCTGAACGTGCCGCAGGATGACGCCGGCAACATCACCGAGGACACCCGCATCCGCGCCTCGGTGCCGGCCATCGAGGCATGCCTGGCTGGCGGCGCCGCGGTGATGGTCACCTCCCACCTGGGCCGCCCGACCGAGGGCGAGTTCAAGCCCGAGGACTCGCTGGCGCCGATCGCCACGCGCCTGTCCGAGCTGCTGGGCAAGCCGGTCAAGCTGGTGCAGAACTGGGTCGACGGCGTCGAGGTGGCGCCGGGCCAGGTGGTGCTGCTGGAAAACTGCCGCGTGAACAAGGGCGAAAAGAAGAACAGCGACGAACTGGCCCGGAAGATGGCCAAGCTGTGTGACGTCTACGTGAACGATGCCTTCGGCACCGCCCACCGTGCCGAAGCCACCACGCATGGCATCGCCAAGTACGCCCCGATCGCCTGCGCCGGCCCGCTGCTGGCCGCCGAGATCGACGCGCTGGGCAAGGCGCTGGGCCAGCCGGCGCGCCCGCTGGTGGCGATCGTGGCCGGGTCCAAGGTCTCGACCAAGCTGACCATCCTGAAGTCGCTGGCCGACAAGGTCGACAACCTGATCGTCGGCGGCGGCATCGCCAATACCTTCATGCTGGCCGCCGGCCTGAAGATCGGCAAGTCACTGGCCGAAGCCGACCTGGTCGGCGACGCCAAAATCATCATCGACATCATGGCCAGGCGGGGCGCCTCGGTGCCGATCCCGGTCGACGTGGTGTGCGCCAAGGAATTCAGCGCCACTGCCGCGGCCACCGTCAAGGACGTCAAGGACGTGGCCGACGACGACATGATCCTGGACATCGGCCCCAGGACCGCCGCGATGCTGGCCGAGCAGCTCAAGGCCGCCGGCACCATCGTCTGGAACGGCCCGGTGGGCGTGTTCGAATTCGACCAGTTCGGCAACGGCACCAAGGTGCTGGCCCAGGCCATCGCTGAATCGAAGGCGTTCTCGATCGCCGGCGGCGGCGACACGCTGGCCGCGATCGCCAAGTACGGCATTGCCGACCGCGTGGGCTATATCTCCACCGGCGGCGGCGCGTTCCTGGAATTCCTGGAAGGCAAGAAGCTGCCCGCATTCGAAGTGCTGGAGCAGCGCGCCGCAGGCTGACGCATCCGCCGGGCCCGGCGGTATTGCCGGGGCCCTGAACCAGGAATTCCGCGCATGACTCGTTCCACCAAGATCGTCGCCACCATCGGCCCCGCCTCCAGCTCGCTGGAAATCCTGACCCGCATGATCGCGGCGGGGGTCGACGTGGTGCGGCTGAATTTTTCGCACGGCACCGCCCAGGACCATCTCGACCGCGCCCGCCTGGTGCGCGAAGCCGCGCAGGCATGCGGGCGCGAGGTCGCCATCATGGCCGACCTGCAGGGCCCCAAGATCCGCGTCGGCAAGTTCGAGCACGGCAAGATCACGCTCAAGGTGGGCGATCCGTTCATCCTGGATTCGAGCTGCCAGCTCGGCAACGAGCAGCGCGCCGGCCTGGACTACCAGGACCTGCCGCGCGACGTCGGCCCGGGCGACCTGCTGCTGCTCAACGACGGCCTGATCGTGCTGGTGGTGGACCGTGTGTTCGGCAGCGAGATCTTCACCACCGTGCGCGTGGGCGGCGAGCTGTCCAACAACAAGGGCATCAACCGCCAGGGCGGCGGGCTGTCGGCGCCGGCGCTGACCGCCAAGGACATGGACGACATCAAGACCGCCATGGCCCTGGGCGCGGACTACGTCGCCGTCAGCTTCCCCAAGAATGCCACCGACATGGAAATGGCGCGCCAGCTGACCGCCGTGGCCGGCCAGCCGCACGGCCACAAGGCCCGCATGATCGCCAAGATCGAGCGTGCCGAGGCGATCCGCCCGGGCGTGCTGGAAGAGATCCTGCAGGCGTCCGACGGCATCATGGTGGCGCGCGGCGACCTGGCCGTGGAAGTGGGCAATGCCGCCGTGCCGGCGCTGCAGAAGCGCATGATCAAGCTGGCGCGCGAGGCCAACAAGCTGACCATCACCGCCACCCAGATGATGGAGAGCATGATCGTCAACCCGGTGCCCACGCGCGCCGAGGTCTCGGACGTGGCCAACGCCGTGCTGGACGGCACCGACGCGGTGATGCTGTCGGCTGAAACCGCCGCCGGCCGCTACCCCGTGGAGACGGTCGAGGCCATGGCCGCGGTCTGCATCGAAGCCGAGAAGTCCGAGGTGGTGCAGCTCGACACCGATTTCCTGAACCAGACCTTCTCGCGCATCGACCAGTCGGTGGCGATGGGTGCGCTGTTCACGGCCTATCATTTGCAGGTGAAGGCGATTGCCGCGCTGACCGATTCCGGCGCCACCGCATTGTGGATGAGCCGTCACCGCATCCATGTGCCGATCTATGCGATGACGCCCAACCTGGCCTCGCAGCGCAAGATGCAGCTGTACCGCAACGTGGTGCCGCTGCCGCTGCAGTCCAGCGCCGACCGCGACACCGCGCTCGAGCAGGCCGAAGAGCTGCTGCTGGCGCAGGGCGTGGTGCAGCGTGGCGATTTCATCGTGCTGACCATCGGCGAACCGATGGGGCAGCCGGGCGGTACCAACACCCTGAAGATTGTCAGGGTGGGGTATTGAGCGCCGACAGAAAAATACAGAGACACCCAATTTTTATTTAGGAGTTAGACATGCCACTCGTATCGATGCGCCAGCTGCTGGACCACGCGGCCGAGAACAGCTACGGCCTGCCGGCCTTCAACGTGAACAACCTCGAGCAAGTGCAGGCCATCATGCAGGCGGCCGACGAGGTCAACGCCCCGGTGATCATGCAAGCCTCGGCCGGCGCGCGCAAATACGCCGGTGAGCATTTCCTGCGCCACCTGATCGAAGCCGCGGTCGAAGCCTACCCGCACATCCCCGTGGTGATGCACCAGGACCACGGCCAGTCGCCGGCGATCTGCCAGGGCGCGATCGACCTGGGCTTCTCGTCGGTGATGATGGACGGCTCGCTGCGCGAAGACGGCAAGACCCCGGCCGAGTACGAGTACAACATCGACGTCACCCGCAAGGTGGTGCAGCTGGCCCACGCCGTCGGCGTGACCGTGGAAGGCGAACTGGGCTGCCTGGGCTCGCTGGAAACCGGTGAAGCCGGCGAAGAAGACGGCATCGGCGCCGTCGGCGTGCTGGACCACTCCATGCTGCTGACCGATCCGGAGCAGGCCGCCGACTTCGTCAAGGCCACCCAGCTGGACGCCCTGGCCATCGCCATCGGCACCTCGCACGGCGCCTACAAGTTCACGCGCAAGCCCACCGGCGACATCCTGGCGATCAGCCGCATCAAGGAAATCCACGCCCGCATCCCCAACACCCACCTGGTGATGCACGGCTCGTCGTCGGTGCCGCAGGAACTGCTGGAAGAGATCCGCAAGTTCGGCGGCGACATGAAGGAAACCTACGGCGTGCCGGTCGAGGAAATCCAGGAAGCGATCAAGTACGGCGTGCGCAAGATCAACATCGACACCGACATCCGCCTGGCCATGACCGGCGCGATCCGCCGCTTCTTCGCCGAGAACCCGAGCAAGTTCGACCCGCGCGAATACCTGAAGCCGGCCCGCGAAGCCGCCAAGCAGGTGTGCAAGGCGCGCTACATCGCCTTCGGCTGCGAAGGCCAGGCCGGCAAGATCAAGCCGATCGGCCTGACCGATATCGCGCAGCAGTACAAGGCGGGCAAGCTGTCGCAGGTCGTGCAGTAAATGTCCCTAGTCCGCCTTCCGCGCTAGGGGAAGGCGGATTGCAGTTCCGGCCGCCGCGGCACGCATCCAGCGCCCGGCGGCTTCGCCGTTTTATCGGAACCATCATGTCCAACGCTCTCTACCAGTCCTCCATCAACTCGCTGCCGCTGCTGGGCCACGGCAAAGTGCGCGACAACTATGCCGTCGGCAATGACAAGCTGCTGATCGTCACCACCGACCGCCTGTCGGCGTTCGACGTCATCATGGGCGAGCCGATCCCCGACAAGGGCCGCGTGCTGAACCAGATGGCGAACTTCTGGTTCCGCAAGCTCGCGCACATCGTGCCGAACCACGAGACCGGCATCGCGCCCGAGACCGTGGTCGCGCCGGAGGAAGTGGAGCAGGTCAAGGGCCGCGCCGTGGTGGTCAAGCGCCTGCGGCCGATCCTGGTCGAAGCCGTGGTGCGCGGCTATCTCGCCGGCAGCGGCTGGAAGGACTACCAGGCCACCGGCAAGGTGTGCGGGATCGAGCTGCCCGCCGGCCTGCAGAACGCGCAGAAGCTGCCCGAGCCGATCTTCACCCCGGCCGCCAAGGCCGAGATGGGCGAGCACGACGAGAACATCTCGTTCGCCGAAGTCGAGGCCCGCATCGGCATCGCGCTGGCGCGCCAGATGCGCGATATCTCGATCCGCCTGTACAAGGAAGCGGCCGAGTTTGCGGCCACGCGCGGCATCATCATCGCCGATACCAAGTTCGAGTTCGGCCTGGACGACAATGGCGTGCTGACGCTGATGGACGAGGTCCTGACCGCCGATTCGTCGCGCTTCTGGCCGGCCGATTCCTACCAGGTGGGCACCAACCCGCCGTCGTTCGACAAGCAGTTCGTGCGCGACTGGCTGGAAGCCGTGCGCATCGACGGCAAGCCCTGGCCCAAGACCGCGCCGGCGCCGCAACTGCCGGACGAGGTGATCGAAAAGACCGCCGCCAAGTACCGTGAAGCGCTGACGCGTCTGACGGGCGAAGAACTGCAGTAAGTTATCAATTTCCCGACGGTGTTCTCCCTCTCCCCTCAGCGGGAGAGGGCCGGGGAGAGGGGTGGTTTAGCAAGGCGCCACGCGTCGGGAAACGCCAGCCCTCTCCCCCGGCCCCTCTCCCGCAAGCGGGAGAGGGGAGCAAACAATCAAGGATCTGAAGTGAGCAAGCAAGACAAGCCGCTGGTCGGCGTGGTGATGGGCAGCAGTTCCGACTGGGACGTGATGCAGCACGCAGTGGCCATGCTGAAGGATTTCGGCGTGCCGTTCGAAGCCCAGGTGGTGTCCGCGCACCGCATGGCGGACGACATGTTCCGCTATGCCGAGAGCGCGCGCAGCCGCGGCATCCGCGCCATCATCGCCGGTGCCGGCGGCGCCGCGCACCTGCCCGGCATGATCGCCGCCAAGACCATCGTGCCGGTGTTCGGCGTGCCGGTGCCGTCCAAGTACCTGCGCGGCGAGGATTCGCTGCTGTCGATCGTGCAGATGCCCAAGGGCGTGCCGGTGGCCACCTTCGCCATCGGCGAGGCCGGTGCCGCCAATGCCGCGCTGCACGCGATCGCCACGCTGGCCACCACCGACGAGGCGCTGGCCGGCGCGCTGGAAGCATTCCGCGCGAAGCAGACCGAAGCCGCGCGCGCGATGACTTTGCCACTGTAATGCTGCCGCTGTAATCATCCGGACATCCCACGGAACCTAGCAATGCCCACCGATATCCATCCCTATCTCTCCGAAGCCCACACGCCGGAATCGCGCGCCGAGTTCGGCGTCGACCGTCCCGACGCGCCCATCCTGCCTGGTGCGTGGCTCGGCATGCTGGGTGGCGGCCAGCTCGGCCGCATGTTCACGCATGCGGCGCAGGCGATGGGCTATCGCGTATGCGTGCTCGATCCGGACCAGGACAGCCCGGCCGGTTCGGTGGCGGACAAGCATATCTGTGCGCAATACACCGACGAGGCCGCGCTGGCCGAGATGGGCAAGCTGTGCCAGGCGGTAAGCACCGAGTTCGAGAACGTGCCGTCGCTGTCGCTGGACCGGCTCGAGCAGCTGGGCGCCTTTGTCGCGCCGCGCGGCTACTGCGTGTCGATCGCGCAGAACCGCATCGGCGAGAAGAAGTTCTTTGCCGCGTGCGCCGAGCGCACCGGCGTGTCGCCGGCCCCGCACTGGGTGATCCAGCACGATGCCGATGTCGACCAGCTGCCCGACCACGTGCTGCCCGGCATCCTCAAGACCGCGCGCATGGGCTACGACGGCAAGGGCCAGGCGCGCGTGAAGACGCGCGACGACGTGCGCGCCGCCTGGAACGCCATGCAGCATGTGCCGTGCGTGCTGGAGCAGATGCTGCCGCTGGCTTATGAGGTCTCGGTGCTGGCCGCGCGTGCCGCGGACGGCTCCACCGCCACCTGGCCGCTGGCCGAGAACGTGCACCGCGACGGCATCCTGTTCTCGACGGTGATGCCGTCGACCAGCGTGTCGCCCGAGATCGCCGACCGCGCGCGTGCCGCAGCGGCTGCCATCGCCACGGAGATGGGCTACGTCGGCGTGCTGTGCATCGAGTTCTTCGTGCTGACCGACGGCTCGCTGGTCGCCAACGAGATGGCGCCGCGCCCGCACAACTCCGGCCATATCACCATGGATGCGTGCGAGACCAGCCAGTTCGAACAGCAGGTGCGCGCCATGGCGCGGCTGCCGCTGGGCAGCACGCGCCAGCACTCGGCCGGCAAGATGCTGAATCTGCTGGGCGACGTGTGGTTCGAGTTCGGCCTGGAGCGTACGCCTTCCTGGGACGAGGTGGTGGCGCAACCCGGCGCCAAGCTGCACCTGTACGGCAAGGGCGATGCGCGCCCGTCGCGCAAGATGGGCCACGTCAACTGCGTGGGCGAGCATGCCGAAGCGGCCGCCGCCGCCTTTGCCGCCGCCGCGCAGGCGCTGCATATCCCGCTCTGAAGCCATAGCTCCAAGGAACACGATGTCGCCGCGCATGCCCACGGCCGCTGAACTGGACGAAGCCGTCCGCCTGCTCGAGGCCGGGCAACTGGTCGCCTTTCCCACCGAAACCGTCTACGGACTCGGTGCGGATGCCGAGAACCCCGAGGCGGTCGCCCGCATCTTCGCGCTCAAGGGCCGGCCGTCGAACCATCCGGTGATCGTCCACGTGGTGGACGGCGCCGATATCGGCTACTGGACCGACGAGGTCCCCGAGGCAGCGCAGCAACTGATCGACGCGTTCTGGCCCGGCCCGCTGACGCTGATCCTGAAGCGCGCCGCGCATATCCATCCGGCCGTCGCCGGCGGCCAGGACAGCATTGGCGTGCGTTGCCCCTCGCACCCCGTGGCGCAGGCGCTGCTGGCGCGCTTCAAGCGCGGCCGCGGCGGCATTGCCGCGCCGTCGGCCAACAAGTTCGGCCAGGTCAGCCCGACCACCGCGCAGCATGTGCGCGATGAATTCGGCGATGCGGTCTATGTGCTGGAAGGCGATGGCGTGGAGGTCGGTATCGAATCGACCATCGTCGACCTGTCGCGGCTGGACCAGGGCATCGGCCCGGTGCTGCTGCGGCCGGGGGCGATCACCGCGGCGATGATGGCGCAGGTACTGGGCGCGGCCCCGCTGCCGCCCGACGCGGCCGCGCCGCGGGCTTCAGGCACGCTCAAGGCTCACTACGCGCCGCACACACCGCTGCTGCTGGCCGATGCGCAAGCAGCTTCGGCGCAACTGGCCTCGCTGCCGGACGATGCCCGCGTGGCGTGGGTCGGCCGGGCGCCGCTGGTGGACCAGCGCTGTACCTGGGTGCAGGCGCCTGCGGATGCGGCGGCCTATGCGCGCGAGCTTTACCGCTTGCTGCGCAAGCTCGACAAGCAGGGCTATACGCAGCTGATGTTCGAGGTGTTGCCTGAAGGGCAGGATTGGGCGGGGGTGCGGGATCGGCTGGAGCGGGCGGCGGCGGCGTTTGGGGGATAGGGGGCGGTGGCTTGCCTGGGGGCTTTACTTCGTTGAAGCTCCGGCCCTCTCCCCAACCCTCTCCCGCAAGCGGGAGAGGGAGCACACAGGCGGTGGTTCTTGACTCATGCGGTGCAAATAACCTGCCGGTTTGCTCCCCTCTCCCGCGTGCGGGAGAGGAGCCAGGGAGAGGGCCGGCGTGTGCCAAGCACGATGCCGCCAATTCAGCCGCCCAGCAGCCTCAGCGCCGTATACACCGCCATCCCCACCCCGATCATCCCCACCATCTTCCGCGTCAGCAGGTAGAACAGCGTGGCCGCAATCCCCGCCATCAGCTTGTCGTTGGAGAACGCCACCGTGAAATGCCCCTGCCAGGTCATCAGGTCCGGCAGGATGATCGCCGCCAGCGCCGCGGCCGGTGCATAGCGCAGCGCCCGCGCGATGCGGTCGGGCACGGTGACATGCTCGCCGGCCATCAGGAACAGCGCGCGCGTGACGATGGTGACGACCGCCATGCCAAGGATGGCAATCCAGATTTCAAGATGGCTCATGCGCGGTCTCCCGGCGGCGTTTCCGGCGCGGCGGCGTTGGTGACCTCGGGGGCCTTGGGCTTGCGCCGGCGGATGCCGCGCAGTGCCGCGCGCGCGGCCAGGTCGTCGCTGGCCATGCCGGCGGCAATCGCGCCCACCACTGCCACCACCAGGCTGAGACGGTACGGCAAATCGAAGCAAAGCAGCGCCAGCACCGCCGACACCACCACTGCCAGCAGCGTCGAGCGCGAGTTGATGGTGGCGATCATCACCGGGATCAGCGCCATGGTGCCGGCCAGCCCCAGGCCCCAGCTGTCGGGGAACAGACTGGCCAGCACGATGCCCATGATCGACGACAGCTGCCACATGCAGAAGTTGGTCAGCGCCATGCCCCAGAAGTAGCCTTCCTTGCCGGGCTCGTAGCCGGGCGTGCTGTACTTCTGCAGGAAGTAGACGAAGTGCAGGTCGCCGTTGAACGAGCCCAGGATGGTGCGCCGCCATAGCGGCATGTAGCTGAAGTGCGGCTGCATGCCGGCGCTGAAGATCACAAAGCGCAGGTTGACCACGGCCGCAGTCAGCCAGATGGTCCACAGCGGCAGGCCCGCGGCGAACAGCGGCAGCACGGCCAGCTGCGCCGAGCCGGCATAGACCAGCAGCGACATGCCGATGGCTTCGGGCACGGTCATTACGGATTTGCTCATCGCCACGCCGGTCACCAGGCCCCAGGAGAAGACCGCGGGCAGGGACGGGGCAAAGTAGCGCGCGCCGTCGATAAAGCCGGCGCGTTCGGCGGGTGCGAAGCGATGCCAGAGGCGCAACCACACCGGGGGCTGTCGGGAAGTCATGTCAGAGGGCGAGGGGGCAATGCAGGCCCGGGGCCGAGGGCCGGCCCGGAAGGCTGCCGCCGCAGGACGCGGCCGGCACCCTGGCATTATAGGGGCGGATCGGACGCTGGTAAGCGTCCGCTTAACAAAATGCGGCCGCGGCGTTGGCGCCAGGCCACGGCGCCGCGCCGCGGCCTGGCCGGCGCGGACTCAGGGTGCGCCGCGGTACACCCATTGCAGCAAGGCGTCGTGTGCTTCCAGCGCCTGCGCGGCATTGGGATGGTTGATCATGCTGACCACCACGTAGCGGCCGCCGTCGGCAGCATCCACATAGCCGGCCAGCGCGCGCACGTCGGCCAGCGTGCCGGTCTTCAGGTAGCCGTTGCCGGCCGCGTTGGCGCGCGTCAGGCGGTTGCGCAGCGTGCCGTCGACGCCCAGCACCGGCAGCGAATCGATCAGCACCGGCCCCACGTTGCTGGCCGCGGCCTGCTGCAGCAGGCGCGCCATGTCATAGGCGCTGATGCGTTCCTCGCGCGACAGGCCCGAGCCGTTGTCCAGCACCAGGCCGGGCATGTCCAGCCCCTGGCGCGCCAGCCAGCGCTGCACCACGCGGATCGAGCGCCCGGTGCTGGCCGGGCCGCCGCGGTCCATTTCTGCGCCGATGGTCAGGAACAGCTGGCGTGCCATCACGTTGTTCGAGAACTTGTTGATGTCGCGCACGATGTCTGCCAGCGGCAGGCCGTAGTGGCGCGCCAGCAGCACCGCGCCGCGCGGCACCTTGCCGCTGCGCAGCGCGGGCATATGGGCAAAGCGCCCGCCGGCGCGCTGCCATTCGGCGACGAAGCCGCCCCATGTGAACTCCGCATGCGACAGCGTGGCGATATTGAGCACGTGCTCGCCGCAGTCGCTGGCATAGTCGCCCGAGAACGACGCCAGCACGGTGCCGTCCGCCTGCGGCAGCACGCTCGGGCTGGCGCTGGACTGCCAGTCGCCGCAGCGGCCGTTGGTCAGCGTGAGCCGGTTGTCCAGCTTGAGCTGCGCCAGCTCGGGTGTGACGCTGACTGCCACGGTCTGGCTGGCCGGGTCCGGCGTCAGCGTGAATGACAGCGTCTTGAACGCATACAGCAGCGCATCGGGGCCGACGTTGTAGGCGCGCTGCACTTCGCCGTCGATGGTGCCATTGCCGTCCAGGCCATCGGCAAAGTAGCTGCGGTCCAGCACCAGGTCGCCGTTGATGCCGGTAGCGCCCCCGGCGCGCGCCTTCGCCACCAGCTTGGCCATTTCCTCGGGCACCAGCTTGGGATCGCCGTGGCCGCGCAGGTAGACGTTGCCGTTGACGGTGCCGTCGAAGCCGGGCTGGGCGTCGGCATAGAGCGAGGTCTGCCAGCGGTAGTCGGGCCCCAGCAGCTGCAGCCCGGCAAAGGTGGTGACCAGTTTCATGGTCGAGGCCGGGTTCATCGGCTGCTGCGCATTCCAGCTGGCGCGGGCGGTGCCCGCGCCCAGCCTGACCACGTAGAAGCTGGCGGCCGACGCCGGCACGCCGGCTCGGCGCAGCGCCGCGGCCACCGGGGCCGGCACGCCGGCGCTCACCAGTGCGGGATCGGCAGCGGTTTTTGCGGCGGTGGCGGCCTTCGCCGCTTTTGCCGCCTTGACCGTCTTGGCGGGCGCCTTGGCTTGCGCCGGGGTGGGCGCGGGACCGCCGGCCAGCAGCACGGCGGCAAGGATGGGCGAGAGCAGTGGCGACAGGCAGCGCAGCAGGGCGCCGGGTCGCGATGCAGTAGGCGCGGCGATTGTTCTTGGCATGGCGGCCATGTTAACGCATGGCCGCGGGCCGGCAGATGACAGTCTTGCCGACTGCCCTCAGCCGGCGCGCGGCGGCGCCAGCCGAGCCAGCAGTGACTTCAGCGTGGCCTGCTCGGCCTCGCTCAGCGCCGAGCCGACGTGCGCGTCGTGCGCCACCACTGCCTGCGTGGCGGCTTCCAGCGTGCGGCGGCCGGCTGCCGTCAGCACCAGGCTGTAGGCGCGGCGATCGCCGGCTGCCGGGCGGCGTGCCACCAGGTTCATCTCTTCCAGCGCGTCGACCAGCAGCACCGCCCCCGAGCGCGCGATGCCGAGGATCTGCGCCAGTTCGGTCAGCTTCAGGTGCGGGTTGCGCGAGATGATGATCAGCGCCGAAAAGCGCGGCGGCGTGATCTGCCATTGCGCCAGCGACAGCACGAAATCTTCATAGATGCGGATCTGCGCGCGGCGGATGGCGTAGCCGATCAGATTGTCGAGCACGCCATAGTCGATGTTCGGCACATGCGGGTCGAAACCGGCATCGGCACCGCCGCTTGCGGCCGGATCCGGCGCAAGCGGGTCTCGCGCCTTGCGCCGCGCGGACGCGGCGGTGGTGCTGCGCGGGCGCGGGGGTGCGGCGGGCGGTGTGCCGGATGCGTCGGGATTCATTTCAGCAGTTTCCAGTTGCCGTTGTCGATGGTCAGCATAACCCGCCCGCGCTGGTCGAAGCCATAGTGGTCTTGCCCACTGTAATTCAGCACGCCGTGCGAGACCACGATGTCGCGCTCGGTCTCCAGTGCCTGCCGCAGCGCCTGGCGGAATGCCGGCGTTCCCGGCCTGGCGTGCCTGAGCGCCACCGGCACGATGCGCTCCAGCACCAGCCCGGCGTCGTAGGCGTGGGCGCCGAACTGCGTGCGGCTGTCGGCCCCGTATTGCTTCTCATAGCGGGTGACGTAGTCCAGCCCCGGCTTGCGCACTGGGTCGCCCGCGGGCAACTGCTCCGGCACGATCACCGGCCCGGCCGGCAGGATCGCGCCATTGACCATGCGCCCGCCGATGCGGATCAGGTCCTTGGTGGCCGCGCCATGGGTGTGGTAGATGGTGCCGCCGTAGCCGCGCTCGCGCAGCGTGGTGTGCGGCAGCGCGGCGCCGGTGCCGGCGCCGGCGATCAAAATGGCGTCGGGTTTGGCGGCAATCAGCTTGATGGCCTGCGCGGTCACGCTGGTATCGGCGCGGCCGTAGCGCTCGGTGGCGATCAGGCGGATGCCGTTGGCGCTGGCGGCGGCGGTGAAGTCCTTCAGCCAGGTCTCGCCGTAGGCATCGGCAAAGCCGATAAAACCGATGGTCTTGACGCCGTTGGTCTTGGCGGTGGCGGCCACGGCATTGGCCATCAGCCGCACCGGCTGCGCCAGCCGGAAGGTCCAGGCACCGCGCCCGGGCTTGAGTTCGATCGGCGAGAACGCCAGCTGCACGGTCTGGGCCTCATCGGCCACCTCGGCAATGGCGATCGACGGCGCCACCGCGGACGAGCCCAGGATGATGTCGACCTTGTCCTCGGAGACAAAGCGGCGCGCCACCTTGGCGCCCTGGGTGGGGTCCGAGGCATCGTCCAGCACGATGTAGCGTACCGCCTCGCCGCCGATCTTCTGCGGCAGGTAGGCCAGCGAGTTCTTCTGCGGGATACCCAGCGACGCCGACGGGCCGGTGGTGGACAGGCTGACGCCGACGGTGATGTCGGCCAGCGCACTGCCGGCGCTGAAGGCGAGGGCCGCGGCCAGTGCGAGGCGGGCCAGCTTGGTGGTGGTCAGGGGCGCCATGGTGTCTCCTCTCTCGATGGTCTTGTTCTGCATTGTCAAACCTGCCGGATCCTACCGCCTGCCCTGCATCGACTGCCGGTCGAATCCCGCCAGCTGCTTGTACCGCAGCGAGATCGCCTCAAGTTCCGCGCGCGGGATCACCTGGTCGATGTCGGCAAAGCCCTGCGGCGCGCGTTCCTCGGCCAGCTGCATCACCTGCTCGGGCCCGTTCATGCGGTTGCGCAGCACGATTCCGGCGGTGCGCGGCAGGCGCTCGGCCTCGTATTCGCGCAGCGCGTAGCCGGTGTCGGGCGTGCCGAGCAGGCTGTCGAGCAGGTAGCGCGCGTCCAGGATCGCCTGGGCGCTGCCGTTCGAGCCGATCGGGTACATCGGGTGCGCGGCGTCGCCCAGCAGCGTGACGCGGTCGAAGGTCCAGCGCGGCAGCGGGTCCTTGTCGACCATCGGGAATTCGTAGATCGCCTCGGCACCGTCGATCAGCGCGGGGATGTCGATCCAGTCCCACCGCCAGTCGGCAAACGCGGCGCAGAACACGGATTTGTCGACCTGCTTGTTCCAGTCGCTGCGCGGCGGGGTGTCGGGCACGCTGTCGGGCACGCGCAGCTCGGCGATCCAGTTGACCAGCGAGCGGCCCTGGCGGCGCAGCGGTTCCGAGATCGGATAGGCCACGAACTTCTGGTCCTGGTGCCCGGCCATGAACATCGAGCGGCCGTCCAGGTAGGGCGGCGCCTCGGTGACCGCACGCCACAGCAGGCGGCGCGAAAAACGCGGCAGGTCGCCGGTGGGGTAGAAATGGCGGCGCACCGCCGAGTGGATGCCGTCGGCGCCGACCAGCACATCGGCGCTGGCCTCGACCTCGGCATTGTCGCTGCGGCGGCGCAGGCCAAAGCGCGCCTGTCCGCCCGCGCCGGTGTCCAGCACGGTCTCGAAGCTATGGCCGGTATGCACGGCGCCGGCGCCCAGGCGCTCCACCACGGTACGGTGCAACAGCATCTGGAATTCGCCGCGATGGATCGAGAATTGCGGCCAGTCGTAGCCGGCCGCCAGCCCGCGCGGCTCATGCCAGATGCGCTGGCCGCGCTTGTTGTAGTACGAGAGCGACGAGGTCTCGATGGCGATATCCGCCAGCGCGTCGCGCAGTCCCAGCTCGGACAGGATACGCACGGCGTGCGGCAGCAGGTTGATGCCCACGCCCAGCGGGCGCAGCGTTTCGCTGGCCTCCCAGACCTCGGCCTCGATGCCGTGGCGGTGGCATAGCAGCGCCAGCGTCAGTCCGCCGATGCCGCCACCGGCGATTGCGATCTTCATGGTGTCTCCCCCGCGTGCAGGATGCGCCGGTACGCAAGCGCGGGCGCGCTGCCTCCGGTCGAATTGGATTTGTTATGGAGTATAACAATTCGACCGGATGCGACAAGATGGGGAAGACCCCGGAGTGACGCCTCCGGGGTCGGGAAAAACCCGCGCTCAGCCGAGCGCGGCGCCTTCCGGCTTGGCTTGTGCCTGCAGTGAAGGCACCGGGAAGACGATGTCGTACAGCCAGTTGTACACCAGCGCGTAGACCATGTAGAAGCCGGCCACGGCGAGGTCCATGATGAGCGCATCGACCAGGCTGATGTCCAGGTACCAGGCCACCGACGGCAGGAACACCACCAGCAGGCCCAGCTCGAACAGCACGGCGTGCAGCACGCGCACCGGCACCGACTTGCGCAGCTGGCCGGTGAAACGCAGCATGCCCTTGTCGAACAGCACGTTGTACAGGTAGTTCCAGCCGGTGGCGATCAGCGAGGCGACCGCTCCGATCACGCCCATCTCGTGCAGTTCATAGCCGAAGGCCCAGCTGGCCAGCGGCGCGAAAATCAGCAGGCCGACCACCTCGAAGCCGACGGCGTGGCGAATCCGGTCCCAGGTCTTGCGCATCGTTGTTCTCCTTGCGTGTCAAACGCGATGGGAGCTAGTCTATCTGCTGGGTAGGGATTGCCAAGTTGGATACTATCTGTAAAACAGATAGATAAGCATGGAAAGTTATTTATGAGCCTCTCCATCGAGCAATTGCAGGCATTCGTCGCGGCGGCTGACACCGGTTCGTTCTCGGCCGCCGCGCGCCGGCTGGGCAAGGCGCAGTCGGTGGTCAGCGCGGCGGTGTCCAACCTGGAAATCGACGCCGGCAACGCGCTGTTCGACCGCTCCGCCCGTTACCCGGTACTGACCCCCGCGGGCGAGCGGCTGCTGGCCGAGGCGCGCGTGATCCTGGAGCGCTGCGAGCACTTCCGCGGCGTGGCCAAGAGCCTGGGCGAGGGCGTGGAGACGCGGCTGGTGCTGGCGGTGGACGAGCTCTATCCGGAAGAGACGCTGGGCATGCTGCTGGAAGAGTTCTCCAGCCGCTTCCCGGCGGTGGAGCTTGAGTTGCTGTTTCCGCTGATGGAGGACGTCAGCCGGCTGGTCCTGGAGGGCGGCGCCGACCTCGGCATCATGTGGCGGCAGGAGGTGCTGCCACCGGCGCTGGGCTTCCATGCGCTGGGCTGGGTGCCGATGCAGATCCTGTGCGCGCCCGAGCATCCGCTGGCCGGCCAGCGTGTGGACTGGGAGGAACTGAAGCGCTATCGCCAGCTGATGGTCGCCACCCGCTCAGACAGCGAAGAGAAGATGCGCCTGCGCGTGGCCGCGGACGTGTGGTGGGTGGAAAGCCAGTGGGTGATCGTGGAGCTGGTCAAGCGCGGGCTGGGCTGGGCCTTCGTGCCGTGGCACGTGGTGGCCAATTCGCCGGCCGCGGCGCGGCTGGTGACGCCGCCGCTGGCATTCCAGCAGCAGGACTGGCCGGTGGCGATGGAGCTGGTCTGGCACAAGCAGCGGCCGCTGGGCAAGGCTGCCACCTGGCTGCGCGAGCGCATCTGCCAACAGCCGCTGCCGCGCGCGCCTGCGGCTAGCGCTGGCTGACGGCCTGGTTCGAACCGGCCTGTGCCGGCGCAGCCTCCGCACCGGGCGCATGCCAGCCGCCGCCCAGCGCCTTGATCAGTACCACCGCCGCCGTGTACTGGCGGCCGGCGATCGACAGCGCGGTGCGCTCGGCGGTATAGGCGCTGGTCTGTGCCGTCAGCACGTCGAGCAGGCCAGCGGTGCCGGCGCGGTAGCGGTTGTTCACCAGCACCAGCGCCTCGCGCGCCGAGCGCAGCGCGTCGTTCTGCACCACCGCTTCCTGTTCCAGCAGCCGTTGCGCGGCGAGGTTGTCCTCGACTTCCTGGAACGCGCCCAGCACGGTCTGGCGGTAGTTGGCCACGGTCTGGTCGTAGGCCGCCACCGCCTGCGCCTTGGCCGCGCTGCGCAGCCCGCCGTCGAACAGCGTGCCGGCCAGGCCGCCGCCGATCGACCAGATCCGGTCCGGCAGCGACATCCAGCGCGCCAGCGTGCTGGCGGTCAGGCCGCCGCTGGCCGACAGCGACAGGGTCGGATAGTAGGCCGCCTGCGCCACGCCGATCTGCGCATTGGCCGAGGCCATGCGGCGCTCGGCCGCGCTGATGTCTGGGCGGCGTTCCAGCAGTTGCGACGGCACCGCGGCCGGCACGCGCGGCGGCGCGGTGCGGAAGTCGTCGGCGGCCAGCGTCAGCGCCGCGGGCGGCTTGCCCACCAGCACCGCGATGGCGTGCTCCAGCTGCGCGCGCGTGATCTGGATGTCGATCTGCTGCGCCTGCGCGCTCTTGAGCTGGGTCTCGGACTGCAGCACGTCCGAGCGCTGCGCGGTGCCCGCCGCATACTGGTTCTGCACCAGCTGCAGCGACTTCTGGTAGTCGGCCACGGTGCGGTCCAGCAGGGCCTTCTGCGCATCGGCCACGCGCAGCAGGAAGTAGCTCTGCGCCAGCGTTGCCTGTGTCGACAGCAGCGTCGAGGCCAGGTCGGCCTGGCTGGCTTGCGCGCTGGCCTCGCTGCTTTCCACCTGGCGCCGCACGCGGCCCCAGACGTCGATTTCCCAGGTTGCGCCCAGGGTCGCGCTCTGCCCGTTGAGCGTGCTGCCGCTGGCGCCGCGCGCGCGCGAGGCGCCGGCCTGTGCGTCGACGGTCGGGAAGAAGCCGGCGCGCGCGGCCTGCAGCGACGCCACCGCCTGGCGGTACTGCGCCTCGGCGGCCTTGATATTCTGGTTCGAGATCTGCACCTCGGACATCAGCGCGTCGAGCTGCGCATCGCCGAACACGGTCCACCAGTCGGCGCGTGCCAGCGCATCCTGCGGCTCGGCGGGCTTCCAGTCGCCGGTCCAGGCGGGGGTGGCGGCATCGGCTTCCTTGAAGGATGCGGAAACCGGCGCGTCGGGGCGCTGGTAGTCGGGGCCGACGGCGCAGCCGGCCAGCAGCAGCGCGCAGGCCAGCGACACCGGCAGGGCATGGGTCAGGAGGCGGGAAAGAACTGTCATGTCGAGTCTTCGCAAATCTAGACGGCGGCCGGCTGGTCAGGCGTGCCGGCACCACGGCGGCGCTGGCGCCAGGCCTTGACCTTCAGGCGCCAGCGGTCCAGCGTCAGGTAGACCACCGGCGTGGTGTACAGCGTCAGCAGCTGGCTTACCACCAGTCCGCCGACAATGGAGATGCCCAGCGGCGCGCGCAGTTCGGCGCCGTCGCCGCGGCCGATTGCCAGCGGCACCGCGCCCAGCAGCGCGGCCATGGTGGTCATCAGGATCGGGCGGAAGCGCAGCAGGCAGGCGCGGTAGATCGCGTCGCGCGGCGACAGGCCATCGCGCCGTTCGGCATCGATGGCGAAGTCGATCATCATGATCGCGTTCTTTTTCACGATGCCGATCAGCAGGATCACGCCGATCAGCGCGATGATGCTGAAGTCGGTCTTCGATGCCAGCAGCGCCAGCAGCGCGCCCACGCCGGCGGAGGGCAGCGTCGACAGGATCGTCAGCGGATGCACATAGCTTTCATACAGCACGCCCAGCACGATGTAGATCGTGATCAGCGCCGCCAGGATCAGGATCGGCTGACTCTTGAGCGAATCCTGGAACGCCTTGGCGCCGCCCTGGAAGTTGGCGCGCAGCGTCTCCGGCACGCCGATGCGCGCCATCTCGCGGGTGATCGCGTCGGTCGCCTGCGACAGCGAAGTGCCCTCGGCCAGGTTGAACGAGATCGTCGAGGCCGCGAACTGGCCCTGGTGGTTCACGCCCAGCGGCGTGCTGGACGGGGTCACGCGCGCGAACGCCGCCAGCGGCACGCGGTTGCCGTTGCCGGTGACCACGTAGATGTCCTTGAGCGCATCGGGCCCTTGCAGGTATTCCTGGCTCAGCTCCATCACCACGCGGTACTGGTTCAGCGGATGGTAGATGGTGGACACCAGCCGCTGGCCGAAGGCATCGTTGAGCACCGCATCCACCTGCTGCGCGGTCACGCCCAGGCGCGAGGCCGCGTCGCGGTCGATGATCACCGAGGTCTGCAGGCCCTTGTCGTTGGTATCGGTGTCGATATCCTCCAGCCCCTTCAGGTTCGACAACGCGGCGCGCACCTTGGGCTCCCACGCGCGCAGCACTTCCAGGTCGTCCGACTGCAGCGTGAACTGGTACTGCGAGCTGCTCTGCCGCCCGCCGATGCGGATATCCTGCACCGACTGCAGGAACAGGCTCGCGCCCGGCTCCTTGGACAGCTTGCCGCGCAGCCGCGCGATGATGGCGTCGGCCGATTCGTTGCGCTCCGACAGCGGCTTGAGCGTGACGAACATCTGCCCGGTATTGCGCTGGGAACCGCCGGTAAAGCCGGTCACGTTGACCACGGCGGGGTCGGACTGGACGATCTTGATGAAATTGTCGAGCTTGCCGCGCATGGCCTGGAACGAGGTGGCCTGGTCGGCGCGGATAAAGCCGATCAGCCGGCCCGTGTCCTGCTGTGGGAAGAAGCCCTTGGGAACGATCACGTACAGGTACACGTTGAGTGCGATGGTGGCGATCAGCACCAGCCACACCAGCGGACTCAGGCGCAGCGCCGTGGACAGCGAGCGCGCATAGCCGTCGTGCAGCCACTGGAACATGCGCTCGGTGGCACGGAAGAAGCGGCCCTGCTTCTCCGGCTCGGGCGGGCGCAGCATCCGTGCGCACATCATCGGCGTGGTGGTCAGCGACACCACCAGCGACACCAGGATCGCCACCGACAGCGTGATCGCGAATTCCTGGAACAGCCGGCCGACGATGCCGCCCATCATCAGCAGCGGGATGAATACCGCGATCAGCGACAGGCTCATCGACAGCACCGTGAAACCCACTTCGCGCGCCCCGCGCAGTGCCGCGGCAAGCGGCTTCATGCCTTCCTCGATGTGGCGCGAGATGTTCTCCAGCACCACGATGGCATCGTCGACCACAAAGCCGGTGGCGATGGTCAGCGCCATCAGCGACAGGTTGTTCAGCGAGAACCCGGCCAGGTACATCACCGAGAACGTGCCGATCAGCGACACCGGCACCGCCACGCTGGGGATAAGGGTGGCGCGCACATTGCGCAGGAACACGAACACCACCATGATCACCAGCGCCACCGAGATCATCAGCGTGTTCTCGACCTCGCGCAGCGAGGCGCGGATGGTGGGCGTGCGGTCCATCATCACGTCCATCGAGATTGCCGCGGGGATCATCTTTTGCAGCTGCGGCAGCATCTCGTTGACGCGGTCGACGGTCTCGATGATGTTGGCGCCGGGCGAGCGGTTCAGCACCAGCAGCACCGACGGCTTGCCGTTGGCCGAGCCGGCGTTGCGGATGTCCTGCACCGAGTCGACCACATTGGCCACGTCGCGCAGCCGCACCGGCACCGCGAACGAGTTGGGGCCGCTGGTGGCACTGGTGCCTCCGGTGGCGCCGCTGGTGATGGTGGTGGTGCCGCTGCTGGTGGTCAGCGTGGTCACGGTCACGCCGTTGACCACCTTGGTGCTGACGCCGCCGCTGGCGGCGGCGTTGGCGGTGCTGGCAATCAGCGCGCCCGCCGACGTCGACGAGAAGGTTCCCGGCGTGGCATAGCGGATGATCAGCGGCATGTAGTCTTCCGCCTTCATCGCCTGGTCGTTGGCGTAGACCTGCCAGTTGCTGGCGGCGTTCTCCAGCGTGCCCAGCGGCCGGTTGGCGTTGGTCGCGCTGATGGTGTTGCGCACATCCTCCAGCGAGATGCCGTAGTTGTTCAGCGCGGTCGGGTTCAGCTCGACCCGCACGGCCGGCAGCGAGGCCCCGCCGATGGTGACCTGGCCCACGCCATCGACCTGCGACAGCTTCTGCGCCAGGATGGTCGAGGCCGCGTCGTACAGCTGCCCGCGCGTCATGGTCGGCGAGGTCAGCGCGATGATCATGATCGGCGCATCGGCCGGGTTGACCTTGCGGTAGGTCGGGTTGTTGGGCAGGCTGGTCGGCAGTGTCGCGCGCGAGGCATTGATGGCCGCCTGCACGTCGCGCGCGGCGCCGTCGATATTGCGCGACAGGTCGAACTGCAGCGTCACCCGGGTGGAGCCGAGCGAACTGCTCGAAGTGATCTCGGTCACGCCGGCAATGGTGCCGAGCGCGCGCTCGAGCGGCGTCGCCACGGTGGCGGCCATCGTTTCAGGACTCGCGCCTGGCAGCGACGCCGATACCGAGATGGTCGGGAAGTCCACCTGCGGCAGCGGCGACACCGGCAGCAGCCGCAGCGCGGCCAGCCCCGCCAGCAGGATGCCGAGCGTCAGCAGCGCGGTCGCGACGGGGCGGTGGATGAAGGCAGCCGAGAGATTCATCGTTACACCGGCTCCTCGCCCGTGCCGCCTTCCTCCGGATCACCGAAGCGCCGCTTGCGCCAGCCTTTCACGCGCGTGGCCACGCGGTCGAACGCCAGGTAGATCACCGGCGTGGTGAACAGCGTCAGCACCTGGCTGACCAGCAGGCCGCCCACCATGGTCACGCCCAGCGGCCGGCGCAGTTCGCTGCCGATGCCGGAACCCAGCATCAGCGGCAGCGCCGCCAGCAGGGCCGCCATGGTGGTCATCAGGATCGGGCGGAAACGCAGCAGGCAGGCCTGGAAGATCGCATCGCGTGGTTTCATGCCGCCCTCGCGCTCTGCCTCGAGCGCGAAGTCGATCATCATGATCGCGTTCTTCTTGACGATGCCGATCAGCAGGATGATGCCGATGATCGCAATGATGCCCAGGTCCTGCCCCGCCAACAGCAGCGCCAGCAGCGCGCCGACGCCCGCCGATGGCAGCGTCGACAGGATCGTGACCGGGTGGATGGTGCTTTCATACAGCACGCCCAGCACGATATACATCGTCACCACCGCGGCCAGGATCAGCCACAGCGTGTTCGACAGCGACGCGCGGAAGGCCAGCGCGGCGCCCTGGAAGCTGGTCTGCATCGAGATCGGCAGGCCCAGCTCCTGCTCGACCCTGGTGATCTTGTCGACCGCGGCGCCCAGCGATTCGCCCGGCGCCAGGTTGAACGAGATCGTCGCCGCCGGGAACTGGCCCTGGTGGTTGATCACCAGCGGGCCGGTGCGTTCGGTGATGCGCGCGAACGCGCCCAGCGGCACCTGGCCGCCGGAAGAGGAGGGCAGGCGCAGGTCGGCCAGCGACTGCGGATTCTTGCGGAATTCCGGCATGGTCTCCAGCACCACGCGGTACTGGCTCGACTGCGTGAAGATGGTCGACACCAGCCGCTGGCCGAAGGCGCTGTACAGCGCGCTGTCGATCACCGCGGTGGTGATGCCGAAGCGCGCCGCGGCGTCGCGGTCGATATCGACATAGGCGCGCAGGCCGTTGTTCTGCTGGTCGCTGGTGACGTCGCGCAACTCGGGTTCCTGGCGCAGGCGTTCCACCAGCTTCGGCACCCACGCGGCCAGCGTGGCGGGATCGGGGTCCTCGACGGTGAACTGGTACTGCGTGCGCGAGACCTTGTCCTCGATGGTCAGGTCCTGCACCGGCTGCGTGTACAGCGACACGCCGCCCAGTTCGTGCACGGCCTGCTGCAGGCGCTGCGTGACCACGTCGATGGGGTCGCGCTCGCCCTTGGGCTTGAGGTTGATCAGCATGCGCCCGGCGTTGAGCGTGGTGTTGGTGCCATCCACGCCGATGAACGACGACAGGCTTGCCACTGCCGGGTCCTGCATCACCACCTTGGCCACGGCCTGCTGCCGGCGCGCCATGGCGTCGAACGAGGTGGTCTGGGCGGCCTCGGTGATGCCCTGGATCACGCCGGTGTCCTGCACCGGGAAGAAGCCCTTTGGCACCAGCAGATACAGCAGTCCGGTCAGCACCAGCGTGGCCACGGCCACGACCAGCGTCGCTTTCTGACGATCGAGCACCCACTCCAGCGCACGGCCGTAGCGCTCGATCACGTTGTCGAAGAAGCGGCCGCTGGCGCGGTGAAAGCGCGACAGCTTCTCTTCCGGCACATGGTGCAGCAGGCGCGCGCACATCATCGGCGTGAGCGTCAGCGATACCACTGCCGAGATCAGGATCGACACCGCCAGCGTGATCGCGAATTCCCGGAACAGGCGCCCGACCACGTCGCCCATGAACAGCAGCGGGATCAGCACCGCCACCAGCGAGAAGGTCAGCGAGATGATGGTGAAGCCGATTTGTTTCGAGCCCTTGAGCGCCGCCGCCATCGGCGAATCGCCCTTCTCGATGTAGCGCATGATGTTCTCGATCATCACGATCGCATCATCGACCACGAAGCCGGTGGCAATCGTCAGTGCCATCAGCGTCAGGTTGTTGATCGAGAAGCCGGCCAGGTACATCACGCCGAAGGTGCCCACCAGCGACAGCGGCACCGCCACGCCCGGGATGATGGTGGCCGGTATATTGCGCAGGAACAGGAAGATCACCAGCACCACCAGCGCGATCGCCAGCAGCAGCTCGAACTGCACGTCCTCGACCGAGGCGCGGATGGTGGTGGTGCGGTCGGTCAGCAGCTGCACGTGGACCGAGGCCGGCAGCGCATTCTGCAGTTGCGGCAGCAGCGCCTTGATGCGGTCCACCACTTCGATCACGTTGGCACCGGGCTGGCGCTGGATATTCAGCACGATCGCGGGCTTGTCGTTGGCCCAGGCGGCCAGGCGGCTGTTCTCGGGGCCGTCGACGATCTCGGCCACGTCGGTGATGCGGATCGGCGCGCCGTTCCTGTAGCCCAGGATGATCTGGCGGTATTCGTCGGCCGAGCGCAGCTGGTCGTTGGCGTCGATGGTGGAGGCGCGCGCGGGGCCGTCGAAGCTGCCCTTGGCGCCGTTGACGTTGGATGCGCCAATGGCGGTGCGCAGGTCGTCGATCGACATGCCCAGCGAAGCCAGCGCGGCCGGGTTGGCCTGGATGCGCACCGCGGGGCGCTGGCCGCCGCTGATGGTGACCAGGCCCACGCCCTGGATCTGCGAGATCTTCTGTGCCACGCGCGTGTCGACCATGTCCTGCAGCCTGGGCAGCGGCATGGTGTCCGAGGTCATGGCGATGGTCATGATCGGCGCGTCGGCCGGGTTGACCTTGCTGTAGACCGGCGGCATCGGCAGGTCGGATGGCAGCAGGTTGCTGCCGGCGTTGATGGCGGCCTGCACCTCCTGCTCGGCCACGTCCAGCGGCAGCGTCAGCTCGAACTGCAGCGTGATCACCGAAGCGCCGCCCGACGAGGACGACGACATCTGCTTCAGGCCCGGCATCTGGCCGAACTGCCGCTCCAGCGGCGCGGTCACCGACGAGGTCATCACGTCCGGGCTGGCGCCAGGATAGAGCGTAGTGACCTGGATGGTCGGGTAGTCGACCTCGGGCAGCGCCGACAGCGGCAGCAGCCGGTACGCCACCAGCCCGGACAGCAAGATGGCCAGCATCAGCAGCGCCGTGGCGACCGGGCGCTCGATGAAGAGGCGTGAGGGGTTCATGCGCTGTCCTTACTGCTGCGCGCCGCCGGCGGGCGGGGCGCTGGCGCCGGCCTGGCGGTGGCGGCGATGTTCGCCGGCCGCGCCGGAGGCCGCGGCCCCGCTGGCGTCGGCGTGCGCGCCGCTGGCACCGCCGCCGTCCCGG
>NZ_KB944491.1:0-98085 GCF_000389805.1 Cupriavidus sp. GA3-3 | reverse complement strand
AGGGTAGCTATGTACGGAAGAGATAACCGCTGAAAGCATCTAAGCGGGAAACTCGCCTGAAGATGAGGATTCCCTGGCGGCTTGACCGCCTTGAAGGGTCGTTCGAGACCAGGACGTTGATAGGCTGGGTGTGGAAGCGCAGTAATGCGTTAAGCTAACCAGTACTAATTGCCCGTAAGGCTTGATCCTATAACCAGTGTGTTTTGCCTGGTGAGTCGATCGCCTTGTGCCAGATACGCACAACCCCAACTACATCCCTATTCGCAGCGTTGACCTCAACCTCAGCGCTGCAACCCCTCATGCCTGGTGACCATAGCGAGCTGGAACCACCCCTTCCCATCCCGAACAGGTCCGTGAAACAGCTCCGCGCCGATGATAGTGCGGATTCCCGTGTGAAAGTAGGTCATCGCCAGGCTCTTATTCCGCAGAACCCCCAGCCCCAAAAGGCTGGGGGTTTTTGCTTTGGCGCGGCACAAACGCCCGGGGGTCGGCGCAGGCACGCATGTCCTCGTTGTTTTCATGCCGCATCGCGGGTCGCCGAGCATTCCGGGACTGTCCGCCTTCTGCTATGGTCGACACCCAAGTGCCCACATGCGGCACGAAGGCGGTTGCAACGCGTGTTTGCAGCAAGTAGTGAGCAATAGCCGGACCCTTGCCAACAGAGCAGGTCCGGATTCGGGTTCCGAGGGGTTACATGACGGCCAAGGTGTTTCGGCTGGTTTTGACTGGCGCCGCCGGCGCGCTGCTGCTGGCAGGATGCGCATCTACTCCCCCTGTTTCCGCGGTTCCTCCGGGTGACACGACCGCTGTGGCCGGCACTTCCGCGATCGATTGCCAGGCATTCGCCAGGCGCATGGCCGCGTACGCGGCAGCGCAGACGGATCCGGCGGTGACTGCCATATCGTCGCCCGACCCGCTGGCTGCCGCCAACACCAGTGCGGCGGAAGCCGAGGCGGGTGATGACGGCGAAGTCGCCGATGCCGCGCCGCCGCCGACCCTGGTCACGCTGCCGTTGTTCTCGGTGTCACCGCATCGCGACCAGTTGCCGGTCGGCTGGCAGCCTTGGACCATCAACCGCAACAAGACGCCCACCCGTTATTCGATGGCAGAGGTCGACCAGCGCGTGGTCGTCCATGCGAAGGCCGAGAGTTCGGCCTCCGGCCTGTATGTCCCGCTGCGCGATCGCGATGCCGGCATGCTGCGCTGGACCTGGAAGACCAGCGGCATTATCCGCAACGCCGACAACAGCCACGGCCCGCGCGAGGATTCGCCGTTGCGCCTGTTCGTCGCCTTCGATGGCGACAAGGGTGCGCTGCCCTTGAAAGACCAGCTGATGTACGAGATGGCGCGGCTGACCACCGGCCGCGAAATGCCCTACGCCACGCTGATGTACATCTGGGGCGGACGGCGCGCGGAAGGCTCATTGGTGAAGAACCCGCACACCGACCGGGTACGCATGATCGTGGTGGATAGCGGCATGAAGCACGCCAATGAGTGGCGTTGCCATGAGCGCGACCTGCGCGCCGACTACCGCAAGGCCTTCGGGACCGACCCCGGCCCGGTCATCGCCGTGGGCATCATGACCGATACCGACAACACCAAGAGCAAGGCCGAGTCCTGGTACGGCGACATCGCGCTGGACTGAAGCGCCCCGGCGGCGCCTTCAGCCGCCGATAGGCTCGGCCAGCGCGAGCACCGCGAACGAGGCCAGCCAGTGCGTGGACACATACTCGCCCTCGACCGCCTGCGGCAGCGATGCCTCGAGATGATCGGACCATGCCCGGATGGCCAGCGGCCGCAGCGGCTCGGGCAGGGCGGGCTCCAGCATGCGCCAGCACCAGGCGCGCGAAAGGTTGAGCCCGTCCAGGTGCGAGGTCTTGGGGTCGCTGCGATTGGTCACTTCGACCGGCGTCAGCCAATTAGCCAGTTCCGCCTGCCCCGGCACGAACAACTCCCACCATTCTGAAAACGCGCAGCCGTCCATCACGGCGTGCATCAGCACGGCTTCGGTCAGCCCGCCGGACAGGAATTCATCGCCGCCGGGCTCATATCGCGCCGGGTATTTCTGATCATGTCCGAACCAGCGGTGGGCGCGCCGCACGATGGCGCGCCGCAAGGTGAAGTCCTGGTGTGTGCGCGCATAGGCCATGGCCATGACCAGGGCGAAGGCGCTGTTGTAATGGGTGCCGGTGCGCACCGGGAATACCGCTGCATCCAGGAAATCCGCCAGTTGCCGTGACAGGTGCGATGCCAGCGGCGCGCATGCCTCGGCCCAGGTGGCTGCCTGGGCGTCCTGCCGCGCCAGCGCCAGCAACTCCGCCTGCAGTTTCAGCATCCAGCCCCAGCCATAGGGGCGTTCGAAGGTGCGCGAAAGGGGCTGCTGGAAGTAGGCCAGTTCGACCGCAATGTGCTCTGGACGCAGCTGGGCGTCCAGCGTTGCGCGGATGCGGGGCGCCTCCTCCTGGTCCGGCGACAGCGCCAGCAGCCGCACCAGCAACCAGTGCATGTGCACGCTGGAGTGCCAGTCGTAGCTGCCGCAAAAGACCGGATGCCTGGCCGACGGTTCGGCCAGGTCACCGGCGCTGGCCATCATGTGGTCCAGCTTGTACGGATAGCGGCGCAGGATATTGTCCAGCGCCACGCGCGCGAAGCTGCGCGCTGTCTCGCGATCCAGCGCCAGGCGGCCCATCGCGGATGCTCCCCAGTTTTTTTATCGTTGTGCTGTGCTCAGGTGCGTAACGTCACGCAGGCGCCAGCCACTTTTCCACCAGCCGCACGAAGAACGTCGAGCCCACCGGCAGCAGTTCGTCGTTGAAATCGTAGCTCGGGTTGTGCAGCATGCAGGGCCCGATGCCATGGCCGGCGTCGCGATGGCCGCCGTCGCCGTTGCCCAGGAACAGGTAGCAGCCCGGCTTGTGCTGCAGCATGAACGAGAAATCCTCGGCGCCCATGGTGGGCTCGACATTGCTGTCGACGTTGTCCGCACCGACCAGTTCCGCGGCGACCGCGGCCGCAAAGCCGGTCTCGGCCTCGCTGTTGATGGTCGGCGGATAGTTGCGGTGGAATTCGTATTCGATGGCGCAGTCGAATGCCGCCGCCACCGCGCGCGCCACTTCTTCCATGCGCCGTTCGATCAGGTCCAGCACCGGCACCGTGAACGTGCGCACCGTGCCGCCGATCCAGGCCTGGTCCGGCACGATATTGGTGGCGTCGCCTGCGTGGAACTGCGTGACCGAGATCACCGCGGTATCGATCGGGCGCTTGTTGCGCGTGATGATGCCCTGCAGCGCCGACACGATCTGCGCAGCGGTGAAGACCGGGTCGTTGCCGTTGTTGGGCATGGCCGCATGCGCACCCTTGCCGCGCACCACGATGCGGAATTCGTTGCTCGATGCCATCAGCGGGCCCGCGCGCGTGCCGAACGCTCCGACCGGCATGCCCGGCCAGTTGTGCACGCCGAACACCGCGTCGCACGGAAAGCGCTCGAACAGCCCGTCCTTGATCATTTCGCGGGCGCCGCCGCCGCCTTCCTCGGCCGGCTGGAAGACCAGGTGCACGGTGCCGTCGAAGGGCTTGTGCTGCGCCAGGTAGCGCGCCGCGCCGAGCAGCATGGCGGTGTGGCCGTCGTGGCCGCAGGCGTGCATCTTGCCGGTGTGCTGCGAGCGGTGATCAAAGGTGTTCGCTTCCTGCAGCGGCAGCGCGTCCATGTCGGCGCGCAGGCCGATGGTGCGCGGGCTGTTGCCGTTGCGGATCACGCCCACCAGGCCGGTGGTGCCCAGGCCGCGATGCACTTCGATGCCCCACGATTCCAGGCTCTGCGCGACCACGTCGGCAGTGCGCTGTTCTTCGAAGCAGAGTTCCGGGTGGGCGTGGATGTCGCGCCGGATCGCGCGGATTTCGGCTTGTGCCTGCAGGATTTCGGGGATGAGCTTCATGATGCCTGGCTGCCCTGGACGTTAGGGGCGTTAGCGTTGGATACCCCGATCATACGATGCCTCTCCGCAAAGCGCCAAAATGCGGCGATTTCCTGCGCGCTTGCCAGGTTGGCGCAGTGCAATATGCCAGCGCGGGTGGGTTTCCCCGCATTGCCGCGACATGCGCACTGCTGGAACAGTTCATGCTTGAAGTGCCCGGCCGGCAATTTCGTCGCTTTGTGATGCGCAACCGCACCCCAAACCGCACCAAAACGCAGCGCCGCCGCGTGACCCGCGGCGCGGCGCATTGCCGATCCTAAAACGTCTGCTTCACTTCCTACAGGGAGAATTGCGCGATGTCCCTTCGCACTTTCAAGAAGGCAATTGGTGTGGTGGCGGTAGCCGGGGCCCTTGGCCTGGCGCTCGCCGGTACCGCCCAGGCCGCGGACCTCAAACTGGCCATGAGTTCGCCGCCAACCTCGATGGATCCGCACTTCTACAACCTGTTCTCCAACATCAACGTCTCCGAGCATATCTTCGACTCGCTGACCAAGATGGATCCGGACAGCCGCATCATCCCGGGCCTGGCCGAGTCGTGGAAGCTGGTCAACAACCTCACCTGGGAATTCAAGATCCGCAAGGGCGTGAAGTTCCACGACGGCTCCGAGCTGACCGCCGAAGACGTAATCTGGTCCCTGGACCGTCCGGCCACCATCCAGAACAGCCCGGGCAAGTTCGATGTCTACACCAAGGCGATCGTCAACAAGAAGATCATCGACAAGCACACCATCCAGCTGACCACCAACCAGCCTTATCCGCTGATGCTGAACGACCTCACGTCGATCTTCATCGTGCAGAAGAAGGCGACGCAGGGGCTGAGCTCGGATGACTTCGCGCAGGGCAAGGGCATGGTCGGCACCGGGCCGTTCAAGTTCGTCAGCTATGCCCGCGACGACCGGGTCGAGCTGGTGCGCAACAACGACTACTGGGGCGCCAAGCCGGCCTGGGACAAGGTTACCCTGCGCTTCATCCCCAATCCGGCGACGCGCCTGGCGGCGCTGCTGTCGGGCGACGTGCAGGCCATCGAGAACGTGCCCACGCCTGACCTGCCCAAGGTGCGCCAGGATCCCAAGCTGTCGTTCTTCTCCAAGATCTCGCACCGCGTGATCTACCTGTATTTCGATGCCAAGCGCGACAAGTCGCCCTACGTCACCACCAAGGAAGGCGCACCGCTGGACAAGAACCCGCTGAAGGACGCGCGCGTGCGCAATGCCATCAGCATGGCGATCAACCGGCAGGGCATCAAGGACCGCCTGATGGAAGGCCTGTCCGAGCCGACCAACAACCTGGTGCCGCCGACGCTGTTCGGCTATAACCCCAACCTGAAGACGGTCAAGTACGACCCCGAGGCCGCCAAGAAGCTGCTGGCCGACGCCGGCTTCCCGAACGGCTTCGGCGTGACGCTGCATACGCCCAACAACCGCTACGTCAACGACGAGAAGATCGCGCAGACGATTGCGCAGAACCTGACCCGCATCGGCATCGCCACCAAGGTCGAAGGCATGCCGATGGCGACATACTCGTCCAAGGGCATCAAGCACGAGTGGTCGTTCGGGCTGCTGGGCTGGGGCGCGCAGACCGGTGAGGTCAGCTCGCCGCTGCGCGCGCTGCTGGCGTGCGAGGACAGCAAGAAGGGCTTCGGCACCACCAACTGGGGCGAGTACTGCAACCCCAAGATGGACGTGGTGCTGGAGAAGGCGCTGTCCACCGTGGATGACAACGAGCGCTCCAAGCTGCTGCAGGAGGCCACCGCAATCGCGATCAACGATGGCGGTATCGTCCCGATCCACCAGCAGGTGACCACCTGGGCCACACAAAAGGGCATCGTCTACGTGCCGCGTACCGACGAGCGCACCTACGCGCATAACTTCAAGCCCCAGTAAGCTCCGGTCAACCCAGACAGGAGCCTCGGCCCGCGGATGGTCTGCTGGCCGAGTTTGCGGTGCCGCGCATGGCTGCCGCGCCACACCCGGGAAGCGCCACGGCGCGGCCCAGGTGTGGCGTGCATTCGCGCGCGAAAGGAAAGTGGTTCGAACATGCTGGTCTTTATCATCCGGCGCCTGATGCAGAGCGTGGTTGTGCTCTTCGTCATGTCGCTGCTGGTTTTCCTCGGCGTCTTTGCCATCGGCAATCCCGTCGACATCCTGATCAACCCGCAGGCCGACCAGGAGGACATCAAGCGCACCATCGCGGCGCTGGGCCTGGACAAGCCGCTGTGGGAGCAGTACTGGGTGTTCCTGCAGAATGCGCTGCAAGGCAACCTGGGCACCTCGTTCGCGCACGGCACGCCGGCACTCAAGCTGATCTTCGAGCGCATGCCCGCCACCATGGAGCTGGCCATTTGCGCGATCCTGCTGGCGATCGTGCTGGGCATTCCGCTGGGCCTGTGGGCCGGGCTGCGGCCCAAGGGCATTGCCGGCAAGTCGATCATGGCGGTGTCGATCCTGGGCTTCTCGCTGCCCACCTTCTGGGTCGGGCTGATGCTGATCATGGTGTTCGCGGTGCAGCTCGGCTGGCTGCCCTCCAACGGGCGCGGCGAGACCGTGCGCGTGCTCGGCATCCCGCTCAGCTTCCTGACTGCCGACGGCATCCGCCACCTGGTCCTGCCGGCGGTGACGCTGTCGCTCCTGAATATCGCCATGGTGATCCGGCTCACGCGCGCCGGCACGCAGGAGGCGATGATGCAGGACTACGTCAAGTTCGCGCGCGCCAAGGGCCTGTCGAACACGCGCATTGTCGGCGTGCATGTGCTGAAGAACATCCTGATCCCGATCGTCACGGTGATCGCGCTGCAGTTCGGCTCGATCATCGCATTTGCGATCGTGACCGAGACCATCTTCGCCTGGCCCGGCATGGGCAAGCTCATCATCGACTCGATCCAGCTGCTGGACCGGCCGGTGATCGTCGCCTACCTGATGGTGATCGTGACGCTGTTCATCCTGATCAACCTGGTGGTGGACATCATCTACAGCATGCTCGATCCGCGCGTGCGCATTGCCGACAACAAGGGCTGAGCCATGAGTGCCGTATCTGTAGAACAAGAGGACAAGACCCCGCCGCTCGCCGCGGCGCGCGAACAATCGCCGTGGCGGCGCTTTGCCGCGGAGTTCTTCTCCAGCAAGATTGCTGTGGCCGGACTGGCCACGCTGGTCGTCATCATCCTGATCGCCATCTTCGCGCCGTGGCTGGCGCCGCAGAACCCCTATGACCTGGCCACGCTGGACGTGCTCGACGCGCGCCTGGCGCCGGGCGAGCAGGCCGGCACCGGCATGACCTTCCTGCTGGGTTCGGACGAGCAGGGCCGCGACATCCTGTCGGCGGTGATGTACGGCCTGCGCATCAGCATCGGCGTGGGCGTGGTCAGCACCGTGATCGCGCTGCTGCTGGGCGCCACGCTCGGCCTGCTGGCCGGCTTCCTGGGCGGTCGCACCGAGGCCTTCATCATGCGCGTGGCCGACCTGCAGCTGTCGTTCCCGCCGATCCTGCTGGCGCTGATCCTGCTAGCCTTCCTGCGCCCGGGCCTGGGCAATATCGTGATCGCGCTGGTGGCGGTACAGTGGGCCTACTACGCCCGCACCACGCGCAGCGCCGCACTGGTGGAGCGCCGCAAGGAATATATCGAGGCCGCCACCTGCCTGGGCCTGCCGCCGATGCGCATCATGTTCCGCCACCTGCTGCCCAACTGCCTGCCGCCGCTGATCGTGATCGCGGCGCTGCAGGTGGCCTCGGCGATCACGCTGGAAGCGACGCTGTCCTTCCTCGGGCTGGGCGTGCCGGTCACGGAGCCCTCGCTGGGCTCGCTGATCTCCAACGGCCAGCAGTACATGCTGTCGGGCAAGTACTGGATCAGCTTCTTCCCGGGCATTGCGCTGGTGGTCACCATCGTGGCGATGAACCTGGTGGCCGACCAGTTGCGCGACGTCCTCAACCCGCGCCTGCAGACGCAATAACCAGGAGCGGTACATGGCACAACCGACATTGGTGGTTGAACACCTGAAGACGCAATTCCACACGCGCGGCGGCATCGCCAAGGCCGTCGACGACGTGTCCTTCACCGTGGGCCGCGGCGAGATCATGGGGCTGGTGGGCGAGTCCGGCTCGGGCAAGTCCATGACCGGGTATTCGATCATGGGCCTGATCGATCCGCCCGGGAAGATCGTCGACGGCCGCATCGCGCTGACCAGCCGCGACGGCATCACCCGCGACCTGCGCGCGCTCACGCCGGCGCAGCAGCGCGACGTGCGCGGCAACCGCATCGCGATGATCTTCCAGGACCCGATGATGACGCTGAACCCGGTCCTGCGCATCGACACGCAGATGATCGAGGCGGTGCTGGCCCATGAGAAGGTAGGCAAGGCGGTGGCGCGCGAACGCGCGCGCAATGCGCTGGCGCGGGTCGGCATCCCGTCGCCGGACGAGCGCCTGCAGGCCTATCCGCACCAGTTCTCGGGCGGCATGCGCCAGCGCGTGGCGATCGCGATCGCGCTGCTGAACAAGCCCGACCTGATCATTGCCGACGAGCCCACCACCGCGCTGGACGTCACCATCCAGGGCCAGATCCTGTACGAGATGCAGACCCTGTGCCGCGAATCGGGCACGGCGTTGATCTGGATCACGCACGACCTGTCGGTGGTGGCGGGACTGGCCGATACCGTGTGCGTGATGTACGCCGGCAAGATCGTCGAGGCCGGCGACGTGCGCCAGGTGCTGGAGCACCCCGAGCACCCCTACACCCACGGGCTGATCAGCTCGGCGCCGTCGCGCAATCCGCGCGGCACGCCGCTGCGGCAGATCCCGGGCATGACGCCGTCGCTGCTGAACCTGCCGGGCGGCTGCGCGTTCCGCGAACGCTGTCCCTACGCCACCGCTGCCTGCAAGACCGAGCCGCCGCTGGAGACCGCCGCCGACGGCCGCCGCCTGCGCTGCTTCCATCCGGTGCTGGCCAACCAGGAGGCAGCATGAGCGCAACTGAACTGCAATCCCGACCGATGACGAATCCTGCAGCGGAAGAGGGGGGCACGCCGAGCGCGCCGATCCTGGAGCTGCGCGGCGTGTCCAAGCGCTTCGTCAAGTCGCTCGACACTGCCGCGCGCATCGCCAACCTGTTCGGCGCCCATGCGCATGACGAGGTGGTGCACGCGGTCGACCATGTCGACCTGAGCATCCGCGCCGGCGAAGTGGTGGGCCTGGTCGGCGAGTCCGGCTGCGGCAAGTCCACGCTCGGGCGCATGGCCGTGGGCCTGCACTCGCTGACCGAGGGCGAGCGCCTGTGGCGCGGCATCAACCTGGACCACCTGCCGCCCGACAAGCGCCGCGAGAAGCAGCTGGCGATCCAGATGATCTTCCAGGACCCGTACGCCTCGCTCAATCCGCGGCTGCGCGTGCTGGATATCGTGGGCGAGGCGCCGGTGGTGCACGGCATGGTCGAGCGCGGAGCGCAGAAGGGCTATGTGGAAGACATGCTGGTGCGCGTGGGCATGGACCCGACCGTGCTGCGGCGCTTTCCGCACCAGTTCTCCGGCGGGCAGCGCGCGCGCATCGGCATTGCCCGGGCGCTGGCGGTCAAGCCCGAGTTCCTGGTGTGCGACGAGTCGGTGGCGGCGCTGGACGTGTCGATCCAGGCCCAGGTGCTGAACCTGTTCATGCGCCTGCGTGAAGACCTGAACCTGACCTACCTGTTCATCAGCCATGACCTGGGCGTGGTCAAGCACATCAGCGACCGCGTGGTGATCATGTACCTGGGGCGGGTGGTGGAATCCGCGCCGACCGAAGACGTGTTCGCCGCGCCCAACCATCCCTATACCCAGGCCCTGCTGGCCGAGGCGCCCAAGCTGGAGGTGGCCCGCAAGACCTATGTGGCGATCCGCGGCGAGATCCCGTCGCCGCTGAACCCGCCGCCGGGCTGCCACTTCCACCCGCGCTGCCCGCATGCGATGCCGCGTTGCCGGGAAGAGCAGCCGCTGCTGAAGGAGATTGCGCCGATGCGGTTCTCGGCGTGTCACCTGAACGACATGGAGTAGGGCCTGGCTTTCTCCTCCCTGCGCGAGGGAGGAGAAAACCTTGAATCTCAGCGGATCACCTGCCCCTTCGAATTGATGATCGTCATCTCCACAAACTTCGAACCCACGTGGTTCTCCGGCGTGAAGTTGATGATAAACCCGCCGAGGTCATAGCTGCGCATTGACTCCAGCGCGGTCACCAGCTTCTCGCGCGTCAGGTCCTTGCCCGCGCGGCGCAGGCCCTCGGTGAACGTCTTGGCGGAGATAAAGCCTTCGATGCTGGCGTAGTCGAATTCGCTGGGCTTGCCGGCGGCCTGCAGCAGGCGCAGGTACTCCCGCACGATCGGCAGCGTGGCGTTGCCCGGGTGCGGCATCACCTGCGAGATGATCACGCCGCTGCCCTGCGCGCCGACCTCGTTGGCCAGCGCCTGCGTGCCGACGAAGGAGACGTTGTAGAACTGGCCGTTGTAGCCGCGGCGCAGCGCTTCCTTCACGAAGGCGCCGGCGGTGCGGTAGGCGCTGATCATCACCACGGCGTCGGGCCTGGCCTTTATCGAACCCTGGATGGCGTCGCCGATTTCCGTGGTGTTGCGGACCACGGGCTCGCGCGCGACGATCTGTACGCCGCTGTCGGGCGCGGCCTTGAGCGCGCGCTCCAGGCCATCCAGCCCGGCCTTGCCGTAGGCGTCCTCGTTGTAGACCACGGCCACGCGCTTGAGCCCGGTGGTCTGGATCTGGCGCAGGATGGCCGCGGTTTCCTCGTTGTAGCCGGCGCGCACATGGAAGACGTAGCGGCTGCGCGGCTCGCGCAGCGACTGCGCCCCGGTGTACGGGCCGAAGAACGGCACCCGGGCCTGGATTGCCAGCGGCAGCGCGGCCTGGCTGGTGGGCGTGCCGACATAGCCGAAGAGGGCGAAGACGCGGTCTTCCTCGATCAGCTTCCTGGTGTTCCTGGCGGCGGGCTCGGGCTCGTAGTAGTCGTCCAGCGCCTCCAGCCGGATCTTGCGGCCGTGGATGCCGCCCTGCTGGTTGATATGGTCGAAATACAGCCGTGCGCCCGAGTTCATCTGCTTGCCGAGCACGGCGGTCGGGCCGGTCAGCGCGGCGGACTGGCCCAGCAGGATGGTGTCGGCGGTGACGCCGTTTTCGGATGTGGCGGGGGTGCCCGCCGTGTTGGCTGCGAAGGCAGCGCAGGATGCGCCACCCGTGCCGATGGCGCACGCCACCAGCAGGCCGGCAAGCCGGCCATTGACCCCGGATCGGAACGACATAAACCCCCCGCGAAATGTGGTTCGGTTACCCGTTTGCCGCGTCGGCCGGTCTCTCGCCGGCGAATTGCTCACGTCGTGCGGCATGGTGCGCGTACCGGTCTGTGCCGGCAGCGCGCCGGCACATCATAATCGAATACAATCGGATCGAGATACTCCCCGCCATCCCCCGCACGGCCGGGAAAGCGCCGCCCGCCGGCGCGGCTCGGGCGCCGCTACCAGCGCGCCTGCGCCGGCATCTCCAGTTCCGTACGACCGAACGAAAAAACAACACACCCCGCCCGGAGACCCCATGGCTTCCCGCATCGTCCGCGCCGCCTGCCCGCATGACTGCCCCGACACTTGTGCCTTGCTCGTCACCGTCGAGGACGGCCGTGCCGTCAAGGTAGCGGGCGATCCCGACCATCCCGGCACGCAGGGCGTGCTGTGCACCAAGGTGTCGCGCTACACCGAGCGCACCTACCACCCGGACCGGCTGCTGACACCGATGAAGCGCATCGGCAGGAAGGGCGAAGGCAAGTTCGCGCCGATCTCCTGGGACGAGGCGCTCGACACCATCGCCACCCGCCTGCAGGCGATCGCGGCGCGCGATCCGCAGGCGATCGTGCCGTACAGCTACGCCGGCACCATGGGGCTGGTGCAGGGCGAGAGCATGGCCGCGCGCTTCTTCAACAAGCTGGGCGCGTCGCGGCTGGACCGCACCATCTGCGCCAGCGCCGGCGCCACCGCGCTGCGCTACACCTATGGCGCCAGCGTGGGCATGGACATGGAGCACGTGGTCGATGCCAGGCTGGTGATCATCTGGGGCGGCAACCCGATTGCCTCCAACCTGCATTTCTGGACCCGCGCGCAGGAAGCCAAGCGGCGCGGCGCCACGCTGGTGGCAATCGACCCGTACCGCTCGCTGAGCGCCGAGAAGTGCCACCGCCATATCGCGCCGATGCCCGGCACCGACGGCGCGCTGGCGCTGGCGCTGATCCATGTGCTGATCCGCGACGACCTGCTCGACCACGACTACATCGAACGCCACACCGTCGGCTTCGAGGCGCTGCGCGAGCGCGCGCAGGCCTACACCCCGGCACGCGCGGCCGAGATCTGCGGCATCCCGGCCGAGGACATCGAATGGCTGGCCGGCCTCTACGGCCAGCTGGCGGTGCGCGAGCGCCAGCCGGTGGCAATCCGCCTGAACTACGGCATGCAGCGTGTGCACGGCGGCGGCCAGGCGGTGCGCGCGGTGGCGTGCCTGCCGTCGCTGGTGGGCGCCTGGCGCCAGCCCGCGGGCGGGCTGCAGCTGTCGACCTCGGGCTTCTTCCCGATCAACGAAGCCGCGCTGCAGCGCCCCGACCTGCTGCCTGGCTGGCCGCAGACGCTGCCGCGCATCGTCAACATGAGCACCATCGGCGACGCGCTGCTGGCCGAGCCCACGCCCGGCGCGCCGCGCATCGAGGCCGTGGTGGTGTACAACAGCAACCCGGTCGCGGTGGCGCCGGAATCCGGCAAGGTCGCCGCGGGCTTCGCGCGCGAGGATCTGTTCACGGTGGTGCTGGAGCACTTCCGCACCGACACCGCCGACTATGCCGACATCCTGCTGCCGGCGACCACGCAGCTTGAGCACATCGACGTGCACAAGGCCTACGGCCACACCTATTTCCTGGCCAACAACGCCGCCATCGCGCCGATGGGCGAGGCCCTGCCCAATACTGAGATCTTCCGCCGGCTGGCCCAGCGCCTGGGCTTCACCGAGGCGTGCTTTGCCGACAGCGACGAGGCCATCGCCGCGCAGGCCATCATTCCGGGCGATGCGCGCGCGGCCGGCATCAGCTGGGAATCATTGAAGGAGCAGGGCTGGCAGAAGCTGGCGCTGCCGGCGGCGCCGTTCGCCGAGGGTGGCTTCCCGACCGCATCGGGCAAGTGCCAGTTCTATTCTGAGCCGATGGCGCGCGACGGCCTCGACCCGCTGCCTGACTACGTGCCGCAGTACGAGGCGCCGCTGACCGCGCCCGAACTGGCGGCGCGCTATCCGCTGGCGATGATCTCGCCGCCGGCGCGCAACTTCCTCAACAGCTCCTTCGTCAACGTCGACAGCCTGCGCGCCACCGAGGGCGAGCCGCACCTGGACATCCACCCGGCCGACGCCGCTGAGCGCGGCATCGTGCACGGCGCCATGGTGCGCGTCTTCAACGACCGCGGCAGCATGGTGGCGCGCGCCCGCGTCACCGACCGCGCCCGGCGCGGGCTGGTGGTGGGCCTGTCGATCTGGTGGAAGAAGCTGGCCTCGGACGGCAAGAACGCCAACGAGCTGACCAGCCAGCGCCTGACCGACCTGGGCCGCGCGCCGGTGTTCTATGACTGCCTGGTGCAGGTCGAGGCCTGCACGGAAGGGGCAGTCCTGCCGGCATGACGCCGCAGCGTGGCCGCTGGCGCTGGGCGGCACTCCTGGCGGCGACCGGCCTCACCGCGGTGGTCCTGGTGACGGCCGGGTGCGAGGCCGTCGGCTACTACGCGCAGTCGATCGGCGGCCATCTGGGCGTGATGGCCCAGGCACAGCCGCTGACCGACGCCATCGCCAACGCGCGCGACGCCAACGATGGGCGCCTGGCGCAGCGGCTTGCGCTGGCCGGCCGCATGCGTGACTTCGCCTCGCGCGAACTGAAGCTGCCCGAGAACGGCAGCTACCGCCGCTACGCCAACCTGCACCGGCCCTATGTGGTGTGGAGCGTGTTCGCCACGCCCGAGCTGTCGATGGACCTGCGCAAGTGGTGCTTCCCCATCGTCGGCTGCATCAGCTACCGCGGCTACTACGCCCAGTCCGATGCCGAGCAGTATGCGCGGGGCCTGCGCCGCGACGGGCTCGAGACCTACGTTGCCGGCATCCCCGCCTATTCGACGCTGGGCTATTTCGACGACCCGCTGCTCAATACCTTCGTCTACCTGCCCGAGGGCGAACTGGCGCGGCTGATCTTCCACGAGCTCGCGCACCAGGTGGTGTACGTGCGCAACGACACCGCCTTCAACGAGTCCTTTGCCACTGCGGTGGAAGCCGCGGGCGTGGAGCGCTGGCTGGCCGAGGATGCGTCGGAGGACGCGCGCGCCAGCTATCGGCAGTACGATGCCCGGCGCCAGCAGTTCCGCGCGCTGTTGCTGGGCACGCGCGACCGGCTGGTGGCGCTGTACCAGACCCCGCTCGATGACGGCGCCAAGCGCGAGAGCAAGGCAAAGATCTTTGCCGACCTGCGCGCCCAGTACGCGCGGCTGCGCACGGAGTGGGGCGGATTCAGCGGTTATGACCGCTGGTTCGACCAGCCGCTGACCAACGCCCACCTGGCCGCGGTGGCCACTTACCAGCAGTGGGTGCCGGCCTTCACCGCGTTGCTGGCGCAGTGCAACGGCGACTGGCAGCGCTTCTATGACGAGGCTGCCCGTATCGGCGCGCTGCCCGCCGCCGAGCGCGAGGCCGCGCTGCAGCGGCTGGCGCCGCCGGCCACGCGCGCCGGCACGCTGACCGCGGGCGGAAAGACCGCGGCCAACTAAGCTGCCGCGTCGCTTACCAGGTATCGATGAACCGTCTCGGTGCGTTGGCCTGGCGGCCGAGGCTCCCCGGCGGCACCGAGGCCAGCCCGCGCAGCAGCCAGCGCCGCGTGTCGGCAGGGTCGATCACCGCGTCGATCTCCAGGTGGCTGGCCATGTTGAGCGCGCGGCCGCGCTGGTAGGCGCCGTCGACCATGCGCGCGAACAGCGCCGCGCGCTCGTCGGGGTCGGCCACGGCCTCCAGTTCCTTGCGGAAGCCCAGCCGGATCGAGCCCTCGATGCCCATCGCGCCGAACTCGCCGCTGGGCCAGGCCGCGGTGAAGAAGGGCGCGGCAAAGCTGCCGCCGGCCATGGCCTGCGCGCCCAGTCCGTAGCCCTTGCGCAGCACCACCGTGAAGAACGGCACGCGCAGCGCGCCAGCGGTGACAAAGAGGCGCGACACGTGCCGCACCGTGGCGGTCTTCTCGGCCTGCGGCCCGACCATGAAGCCCGGGGTGTCGCACAGCGACACCATCGGCAGCCCGTGCGCGTCGCACAGCTGCATGAAGCGCGCGGCCTTGTCGGCGGCGGCGCTGTCGATGGCGCCCCCGAGGTGGCGCGGGTTGTTGGCGATGCAGCCGAAGGCGCGGCCTTCGATGCGGATCAGCGCGGTGATGATGCCGGTGCCGAACGCCGCGCGCAGCTCCAGCACCGAGCCGCTGTCTGCCATGGCGGCGATCACCGCGCGCATGTCGTAGCTGCGCAGGCGGTTCTCGGGGATGGCGTGGCGCAGGTGGCGCGGGTCTTCCGCCTGCCAGTCATGCACGTCGCCCTGGAAGTAGGACAGGTAGCGTTGCGCGGCATCGACCGCGGCCGCTTCGTCATCGACCAGCACGTCGATCACGCCGTTGGGCCCCTGCACGCTGACCGGGCCCACTTCCTCGGGCGCGAACACACCCAGCCCGCCGCCTTCGATCATGGCCGGCCCGCCCATGCCGATGGTGGCGCTGCGCGTGGCGATGATGACGTCGGCGCAGCCCAGCAGCGCGGCGTTGCCGGCAAAGCAGCGGCCCGACACGATGCCCACCAGCGGCACCTGGCCCGACAGCCGCGCGAACTGGATGAACGAGGTGCAGTCCAGCCCGGCCACCACCGGCATGTCGGTATCGCCGGGCCGCCCGCCGCCGCCCTCGGCAAACAGCACCACCGGCACCTGCCACTGGCGCGCCAGCGCCAGCATGCGGTCCAGCTTCTTGTGGCCGTAGAAGCCCTGCGTGCCGGCCAGCACGGTGTAGTCGTAGGCCAGCACCATGCAGCGCGTATCGGCACCGGGAAAGCGCGACGCGTTGACGGACCCGATACCGGTGACGATGCCGTCGGCGGGCGTGGCGCTGACCAGGTCTTCGACACTGCGGCGCTGCCGTTGCGCGGCGATGGCGAGCGCGCCGTACTCGATGAAGGAGCCGTCGTCGCACAGCCGGGCGATGTTCTCGCGCGCCGTTTGGCCGCCCTGGGCGTGGCGCCTGGCGACGGCCTGGGCGCGTGCGGCGTCGTGGCCGAGGGCGTGGCGCTCCAGCGTCTCGCGCAGGTCCGCGCGCACATGGTCGAGGTCGGCCGCCGCGGCGGTCTCGGCGGCATGGCCGGCATCGCCGCCGGGCGCCAGCACGATCACCGCGGCGCCGGCGCGCAGCGTGGCACCCGCGACGGCCAGCACGCGCAGCACGGTGCCGGCGGCGGGCGCCTCCAGCGGATGCTCCATCTTCATCGCTTCGATGATGGCCAGCGGCTGGCCGCGCCTGACCGTATCGCCTTCGCGCACGTGGATGGCGGCGAGCGCGCCGTCCATGGGCGCCGGCACGGCAATGGCGTCGTCAGGGACATCGGCCAGCGCATTGTGCTCATCGGCCGGGGCGCTGTCGGCCAGGCCGGGCGGCGCGTGCAGCACCGGGTGGTCGGCGTCGGCGGCGGCAAGCGCGGCCAGCGCCTGGTCCAGGTACTGCGTGTGCACGGCATTGCGGCGTATGTCGTCCAGCTGCAGCAGATCCTGCAGCAAGCGGCGGTTGGTGTCGATGCCTTCGATGCGGAACTCGCACAGCGCGCGGTAGGCGATCGCGAGCGCACGCGCAAAGTTGCCGCCGGGTTCGTGCACGATCAGCTTGGCCAGCAGCGAATCAAAGCGCGGATTCGCCGTCATGCCGGCAAAGCCCGCGCTGTCCACGCGCACGCCTGGCCCGTTGGGCGGCTCGAACGCCGTCAGCGTGCCGCTGGCCGGGCGCAGCTGGCCCTGCGCGTCGAGGTGCTCGGCATTGATGCGCAACTGCACCGCGATGCCGCGCGGCGCGGGTGCCTGCTCCAGGCCCAGGTCGGCCAGGCGCGCGCCGGCGGCGATGGCCAGCTGGGTTTGCACGAGGTCGACGCCGGTCACCATCTCGGTCACCGTGTGCTCGACCTGCAGGCGCGGGTTGGCCTCCATGAACCAGAACGATGGGCCGCCATTGCCGCTGTCTTCCACCAGGAATTCGAACGTGCCGATGCCGCGATAGGCGGCGGCGCGCGCCAGTGTGGCGGCGGCATCGGCCAGCCTTGCGCGCAGTGCGTCATCCAATGACGGGCTGGGGGCGATCTCCACCAGCTTCTGGTGGCGGCGCTGCAGGCTGCATTCGCGCTCGCCCAGCGTCAACACGCGGCCCTCGGCGTCGGCGACCACCTGGATCTCGATATGGCGCGGCGCGGCGACGATGCGCTCCACGTAGACCGCACCATTGCCAAACGCCGCGGTAGCTTCCGAGACGCAGCGTGCGTAGGCCTCGTCGATCCCGGCAGCGCGATGCACGGCGCGCATGCCGCGCCCGCCGCCGCCGGCGAGCGCCTTGATCATCATGCCCGCTTGCCCGTCGAGGCTGGCGAAGAAGGCCCGCGCCTGCTCCGGCGAGGTCGGGCCGGCGGTGCCGGGCACGACCGGCACGCCATGCTCGCGCGCCAGCGCGCGGGCGCGGGCCTTGTCGCCGAACAGGCGCAGCACGTCGGGCGCAGGGCCGGCGAAGACCAGCCCGGCGTCCAGGCAGGCCTGCGCAAAGTCGGCGTTCTCGGACAGGAAGCCGTAGCCAGGGTGCACCATGCCGCAGCCCGCCCGCCGCGCAGCGTCCACCACGGCGGCAATGTCTAGGTAGGCGCGCGGACCAGTGCCGGGCAGCGCCACGGCCGCGTCGGCCTTGCGCACGTGCAGCGCGTCGCAGTCGTCTTCGCTGTACAGCGCCACGCTGGGGATGCCCATGGCCGCGGCGGCCCGCGCGATCCGGATAGCGATTTCGCCGCGATTGGCGATCAGGAGCTTGTGGTTCGTCATGAGCGGGAGCGTTGATGGCGTGTGTTGTGGGCGCAGTGCGGGTATGTACTCGTTGGTACATTTATTTACCGTTGGGTAAGATTCTGGGGTGATCGGGTATTGGCGTCAATTGGCCGTTTTCCCTTTCCCCTTTGGCGCCGCAGGCTGTGGCGTCAAGCAAGGGCTCGACCGGACTGGCGTAGCGAGCCCGCCATGCGAGAATTGCATCATGTCGATTGCACCCAGATCCGCACCGCTGAACCCGCCGTTGAGCACACCGCCAGAGCCGCAGCCGGCCCGCCCGCATATCGCCGAGCGCCAGGAGGCCCGCCGCCGCCAGATTCTCGATACCGCCGCGCAGCTCTTCTACAGCAAGGGCTATCCCGGCATGACCATGAACGACCTGTGCCGCGCGCTGGGCGTGACCAAGCCGGCGGTCTACTACTACTTTACTGACAAGTACGAGATCTTCGACATCCTGTGCCGCGAGTCGGCCCAGACCTGCCTGCCCGTGATCCGCGAGACCGCGGACCCTGCGCTGCCGGTGCGCGAGCGCCTGCAGGCCTGCCTGCTCGAGATGGCGCGGCGCTGCGTCGCCTGCCATGTGCCGGCCACGCTGAGCTTTCGCGACAACCAGTACCTGCGCCCCGACACCGTGGCGTGGCTCGACAGCATGGCGCGGGACTTCTATCGCGACCTCTATGCGCTGCTGGAAGAGGGCAAGCGCGATGGCGTGTTCGCCTTCGGCGACGCACGCGTGACGGCCCATGCGATCGGCAGCGTGGTGGGGTTCCTCTACACCTGGCATGAACCCGGCCGCATGGACCCGGAGACGCTGGCGCAGGAGCTTGCCGCCAGCATGATGAAACTGGCGCTGCCCAGCGGCGGCTGAGTGCGGATTTGCCTCACTAGGGGTTATCCCCCTACTTGCGCCCGATCGGTGGCGCATAATGCCCGTCAGGGGCACCAAGGCCTGTCCGGTGGCCCCGAGGACTTCGTCTAAGTTGTTGTTTTAACCGGGGCGCACGTTTAGCATCTCGGCAAAATCGAACGACCATTCAGAAATCAGGAGACGGTGCTATGGAAAGAATTTGGCTGAAACACTACCCGGCCGGCGTTCCCGCCGAGATCGATGCCAGCCAGTTCCGCTCGCTTGCCGCGCTGCTCGAGGCATCTTTCCGCACCTATGCCGACCGCAAGGCCTTCATCTGCATGGACAAGGCCATCACCTACGGCGAACTGGACCAGCTCTCGACGCACTTTGCCGCCTGGCTGCAGTCGCGCGGGCTGCGTCCCGGCGCACGCGTGGCGATCATGATGCCGAACGTGCTGCAGTACCCGGTGGTGCTGGCGGCGGTGCTGCGCGCGGGCTTCGTGGTGGTCAACGTCAACCCGCTCTACACCCCGCGCGAGCTCGAGCACCAGCTCAAGGACAGCGGCGCCGAGGCCATCGTGATCCTGGAGAACTTTGCCTCCACGCTGCAGCAGGTGCTGGCCAAGACCCCGGTCAAGCACGTGGTGGTGGCCAGCATGGGTGACATGCTGGGCGGGCTGAAGGGAGCGATCGTCAATTTCGTGGTGCGCAACGTCAAGAAGATGGTGCCGGCATGGGAGCTGCCCACCTGCGTGCGCTTCAACAGCGTGCTGGCCGAAGGCCGCAAGCTGACGCTGCAGCCGGCCACCACGGGGCCGGATGACATCGCCTTCCTGCAGTACACGGGCGGCACTACCGGCATCTCCAAGGGTGCGGTGCTGCTGCACCGTAACGTGGTGGCCAACGTGCTGCAGTCCGAGGCGTGGATGCAGCCGGCGCTGAACAAGGGCGCACACATCGACCAGCCCATCACCATCACCGCGCTGCCGCTGTACCACATCTTCGCGCTGACGGTCTGCTGCCTGCTGGGCATGCGCAGCGGCGGCACCAGCGTGCTGATCCCGAATCCGCGCGACATCCCGGGCTTCATCAAGGAACTGCAGAAGTACAAGTTCAACATGTTCCCGGCCGTCAACACGCTGTACAACGCACTGATCAACAATCCGGAAATCAGCAAGGTCGATTTCTCCGGCCTGCGCGTGGCCAACGGCGGCGGCATGGCGGTGCAGGAGGCGGTGGCCAAGCAGTGGCTGGCCAAGACCGGCTGCCCGATCATCGAAGGCTACGGCCTGTCCGAGACTTCGCCCTCGGCCACCTGCAACCCGACCGACACCGACGCATTCTCCGGCACCATCGGCATGCCGCTGCCGTCGACCGAAGTGGTGATCCGCGACGATGACGGCAAGGACGTGCCGCTCGGCCAGCCGGGCGAAATCTGCATCCGCGGCCCGCAGGTGATGGCCGGCTACTGGAACCGTCCGGACGAGACCGCCAAGGTCATGACCCCGGACGGCTTCTTCAAGACCGGCGACATCGGCGTGATGGACGAGCGTGGCTACACCAAGATCGTCGACCGCAAGAAGGACATGATCCTGGTGTCGGGCTTCAACGTGTATCCGAACGAGGTCGAAGGCGTGGTGGCCGAGTGCCCGGGCGTGCTGGAAGTGGCGGCCGTGGGCGTGCCCGACACGCACTCGGGCGAGGTCGTCAAGCTGTTCGTGGTGAAGAAGGATCCGGGACTGACCGAGGCCGATGTGATCGAGTTCTGCAAGGAGCGCCTGACCGGCTACAAGCGGCCCAAGTACGTCGAGTTCCGCACCGAACTGCCCAAGACCAACGTCGGCAAGATCCTGCGCCGCGAACTGCGCGACAGCCGCAAGGCCGCCTGAGCGGCAGCCGCTGCCAACGACAACGGCCTCCCGAGTGGAGGCCGTTGTGCTTTCAGGCTGCGCCGCGGCGGCTCAGCACTCGTTCGATGGCGCCAGGCGGGCTTCCTGGCTGCCGTCGGGGTAGATCACCCGCACGCACGCGCCTGGCTCCAGCCCCGGCGCCGCCGGCGCGTTGGCCGACACGATCGTGCCGTCCATGGTTCGCACCTTGTACTGGAACAGGTCCACCTGCTGCACCGGCGCGGGCTTGTTGAACAGCCGGCTCAGGTCGAAGGCAAAGCCCACGCCCACGCCGCCACCCCCGCCGCCACCCGCGGCACCCACGCCGACGCTGGTGCCGCCGCCGTAGTACGGGGGCACCTGGGCCACGTCCAGGCGGGTCAGGAACGTCTTCTCGGTGACGCGGCCAAGCTTGATGGTGGCGTTCACCGGCGTGACCTGCGGCGGCTGCGGCGTGCTGCTGCAGGCAGCCAGCACCGGCAGCAGGCCGCACAGGACAAGATAGGGCCGGGTCTTCATGGCGAGATCAGGCCGGTCTTGAGCCGGCCAAGCAGTCGGAACAGGGCGCGCCGGTCGGTCTCGGCCAGGCCCGAGAACAGTTGCCCGATCCAGTCCTCATGCGCGCGCGCCATGCGCGAGAACGCGGCGCGCCCGGCCGGGGTCAGGCGGATCAGGTAGGCACGGCGGTCAGTGGGCAGGGCCTCGCGTGAGACCAGGCCTTCCTGCTGCAGCTGGTCGGTGATGCCGGTGACGTTGCCGCCGGTCACCATCATGCGGCGCGACAGCTCGCCCATCTTCAGGCCTTCCGGATGGCGGTCGAGCTGTGCCATCAGGTCGAAGCGCGGCAGCGTGCAGGCAAAATCCTGGCGCAGCCGCGAACGGATATCGCCCTCGATCAGGGTGGTGCAGGTCAACAGCCGCAACCACAGCCGCAGGGCTTCGTGCTCGGTCTGGTCGGCACGGGTTTCAAGGTCGACCGGCGCGCTGTCGGCGCCGGCGGCAGGGGATGGGTTTGGCATCTTCAGTGCATCGGTGCGCAGGTGTGCGGCCGCGGCCGCCAGGGGCCGCCCACGGGGCGGGCAGCCGACATTTGATGCCTCAAGTATATGCGCGATACGCGCCGCCGCCCTGCCGGCGATCAAATCGGCGTCAATCCACCTTGGCGCCGGAATCCTTGACCACCTTGGCCCACTTGGCGGTCTCGGCGCGGATGAACGCGGCGAACTGCTCCGGCGTGTTGCCGACAGGCTCGGCGCCCTGCGCCTGCAGGCGTTCGCGCACGGCCGGGGCGTTCAGCGCCTTGGCCACTTCCTGCTGGATGCGGTGGATGACGTCCGGCGGCGTGCCGGCCGGCGCCAGCATGCCGAACCAGGAGCTGGCTTCATACTGAGGCAGGCCCGCAGCCTGGGCAATGGTTGGCACGCCCGGCAGCGCCGGCGAGGGCCTGGCGCTGGTCACCGCCAGCGCCTTGAGCTTGCCGCTCTTGATCAGCGCCATCGACGACGGCAGGTTGTCGAACATCACCTGCATGGTGCCCCCGGCCAGGTCCGTCAGCGCCGGCCCGCTGCCCTTGTACGGGAAGTGGACCATGAAGGTCCGGGTCTGCGTCTTGAACAACTCCCCGGCCAGGTGGATCGAGGTGCCGTTGCCACTGGAGGCCATGTTGATCTTGCCGGGATTGGCGCGCGCGTAAGTGATCAGGTCCTTGACGCTGTCGATCTTGTTCTGCTGCGCAAACACCGGGTTCAGCACCAGCACGTTGGGCACGGCCGCCACCTCGGTGATCGGGGCGAAGTCCTTGATCGGATCGAACGGCAGCTTGCCGTACAGCGACTGGTTGATGCCATGGGTGCCCACGGTGCCCATCAGCAGCGTGTAGCCGTCCGGAGCGGCCTTGGCGACGATGTCCGCGCCGATATTGCCGCCGGCACCGGGTTTGTTGTCGACCACCACGTTCCAGCCCGGCAGCCTGGCCAGCTCTGCGGCCACGGCGCGGGCCAGGATGTCGGTGGTGCCGCCGGCGGCAAAGGGCACCACCAGCCGGATCGGCTTGGCCGGGTACGGGTCTGCGGCCAGCGCCGACTGGCTGGCGAGCGCGGCAAGGCTGGCGGACAGCAGCAGCGCAACGACGCGCCGGCGAGTGGGTTGCATGGGTGGTCTCCTGGTGTGGCCCGCTCTCGGTACCTGGGGGGCTATGGTCAGTGCATTCTAGTCGGCGCCCGCAGTGGCGCCGATGAGGTGATGCCCTATGGGGCTGCAGCGCCGCGCCAATGAAAAAAGGCACCCGAAGGTGCCTTTCAAGCTCAGCCTTGCGACTGGCGATCAGAACTTGTGGCGGATGCCGATGGCGGCGCCAATCATCTTGTCTTCGCCGGTACCCAGGAAGTAACCATTGGCGAAGCTGATCGCCGAGGTGTCGAAGTTCAGGCCGGCGTTCTTCGAGAAGGCCGTGGTCAGGTACACGTCGGTGCGCTTGGACAGGTTGTAGTCGGCCACGAACGAAATCTGCCAGGGGTTCTTGATGTTGTTGGTGGTGTTGACGGTGGCGGCGGCCGGGTTGAAGTTCTTGACGTCGTCGTAGTAGTACGCGAGCGTCAGGCCCAGTGCCGGCGTGACCTGGTAGTTGGCACCGACCCAGTAGTAGTTGTCCTTCAGGATCGTATTGTCGTTCACATGCTTGCTCATGCCCCAGCGATAGCCAGCCATCAGCTTGGCCGGACCGAAGGCATAGCTGGCAGCGACCGCGGCTTTCTTGAATTCGCCGGTGCCGCCGGCGGCGTTCAGGGTCGGGTTGTACTGGTCATAGGCGCCGCTGATGCCGAACGGGCCGGCTGACCACGACACGCCGGCACCGTAGCCGGTGTCGCGGCGGAACTGGCCGGCGACTTCGCCACCGCCGGCAACGCCGTTACCGAACGACCAGTGCGCGACCGCGGTCACCGGGCCGAACTTGCCGGTGTACTTGGCGGTGTTGTCCGAACGGAAGTTCAGGCCCAGTTGAGCGACCACCGGCTCGTACTGGGTGGCATAGCCGGTCGGCGAAAAATTGGCCATCATGTCAAACAGCGAGGTGTACTGGCGACCGAAGGTCACGCGGCCCACCTGGGCGCTTTCCAGGCCGACATAAGCCTGACGACCGAACAGGCGGCCGCCTTGCTGCGAGCGCCCGTCGTCCAGGCCGAAACCGCTTTCCATCACGAACAGTGCCTTCAGGCCGCTGCCCAGGTCTTCCACGCCACGCAGGCCCCAACGCGAACCGGACAGGCCGCCGGACGACATGCGGAAGAGGTTCTCCGACGGGCCGGTCGCAAATCCGTTGGCCGCCGACGGCGTGACGCTCGACATATTGCTCACGTACTCGATGTTGGCATCCACCACACCGTAGAGCGTGACGCTCGATTGGGCCTGCGCCGCCCCAGCAAATGCGCCAAGCGCTGCCAGCGCCAGAAGCGATTTCTTCATGCTCGTTGATCTCCACTGTAAGAATTATTGGTGACGGCCCGGGAGAACCTCCTGTTGGTCTCCATCCCCCGTGCGTCAAACTTCCTGGGAAGTTGCGAAGTACTGTAACAAACAACCCTTAATTCACTACTCAGGCCAATCCCCCTTGTCTTCTTTTAACAACTCAGGGTTTCTGAGTAGCCGGGCGCATCAATGCAAGGCGGGATGCGGGTTGGCGCCGATTAGAGGCAAGCTACAATGCGGGTAATCCCGATGGCCCCCTGTGCGTACCGCAGCTGCAGCTGCGCACCCCACGATCGCAGGGACTGCCGGGAACGAAGACCAACTGCCTCTGCGACATGGACACCCTGATCAAAGAATTCGACGTGGCATTGCGCGCCATTGCCGGCGCCACGCGCACCGCGCGCGCCAACCCGGCTGACCGGCTGGCGCCGGACACCGAACAGATGAGCGCCGATGAACGCCGCCACGTGGCCGGGCTGATGCGCATCAACCATGTCGGCGAGGTCTGCGCGCAGGCCCTGTACCAGGCCCAGAAGCTCACCGCGCGCGACGGCGCGGTGCGCGCGCAGATGGATGCCGCCGCGCGCGAAGAGGAAGACCACCTGGCCTGGTGCGCCGAGCGCCTGCGCGAGCTGGGCTCGCGCCCGAGCCTGCTCAACCCGCTGTGGTACGCCGGCGCCTTCGCCATCGGCTGGATGGCCGGCCGCGCCGGCGACCGCGTCAGCCTGGGCTTCGTCGCCGAGACCGAGCGCCAGGTCGAGCACCACCTGGGCGGGCACCTGGACCGCCTGCCCGAGGCCGACGGCCGCTCGCGTGCCATCCTCGAGCAGATGCGCGACGACGAGATCCGCCACGGCAACGCCGCGCGCGATGCCGGCGGGATCCCGTTACCTGCCCCGGTGCGGGCGCTGATGCGCGGCGCCTCGCGCGTGATGACCACCGCCGCCTACCGGATCTGAGCCGGCCCTGCCAGCCCCCCGCCGGCCCTGATTCCGGCGGGGCTGGCGGGCAATTGTTGTATCCTTCCTTCGCGCGACGGGGCAGGTCTTTCCCGTGCCGCCGGCAGTTCCTCCGCAAGTGGTTCTCAGGTGGTTTCTCGGCTTTCCTCCCTAAGATCTTCATTTCATTAAGGATTCACTTTTTCGGTGCGTGAGGTGTGCGCGCTAAGTCATTGTTCTTATTCAAAAAAACTCGTTTGCTGCCCTGCAACCAGCCTTGACCCGCCATATCGCTTCCTCTAAAGTGGGAAATAGTGTGAGGAAGTGTATTTTTGTGTGAAATTGGGCCCCGACCGTGGGATGATGTCGCCATAGTCGGAACAGAAGGGATTCACGCGCATGCTGGCCGACAACCGGCCGGCATGGACCGGGAGCAAGCTTGTTTCAGGGAGCATCGGCACTCTCGCTGGATGCCAAGGGACGGATGTCCATTCCGTCCCGGCACCGCGAGGCGCTGCAACAGCAGGCCGAGGGCCGGGTGACGCTGACCAAGCACCCGGATGGCTGCCTGTTGCTGTTTCCCCGGCCCGAGTGGGAAACCTTCCGCACGCGCATTGCAGCGCTGCCGATGGATGCGCACTGGTGGAAGCGCATTTTCCTGGGCAACGCCGCCGACGTGGAAATGGACGGCGCGGGCCGGGTGCTGATCGCCCCGGAGTTGCGCAGTGCCGCCATGCTCGACAAAGAAGTCATGCTGCTCGGCATGGGCAGCCATTTCGAAGTGTGGGATGCCGCGACCTACGCCGCCAAGGAACAGCAGGCGATGGCGCAGGGCATGCCCGAAGCATTGAAGAATTTCTCTTTCTGACGAGGTCATGAGTCCAACCGGAACGCCGGCAACCCCCGCCCTGCGCCATCGCACCGTGCTGCTGGACGAGGCCGTCGACGCCTTGGTCTGGCGGCCCGACGGGGTCTACGTCGACGGCACCTTCGGCAGGGGAGGGCACAGCCGGGCGGTGCTGGCCCGGCTGGGGCCAGACGGGGCCCTGGTTGCGTTCGACAAGGACCCAGCAGCAATCGCAGAAGCGGGCACCATCAAGGATGCCCGCTTCTCCATTGAGCACGCGAGCTTTGCGGCCATGGCCGAGCGCCTGTCGGGGCGCGGCCACGTCGCCGGCGTGCTGCTCGACCTGGGGATCAGCTCGCCCCAGATCGACGAGGCGGCGAGGGGGTTTTCCTTTCGTTTCGAGGGCCCGCTGGACATGCGCATGGACACCACGCGCGGCATCACTGCCGCGCAGTGGCTGGCGCAGGCGGATGAGCAGGACATTGCCAGGGTGATACGAGACTATGGGGAAGAACGGTTTGCTGTACAGATTGCAAAGGCGATTGTTGCTCGCCGGAGCGAACCCGGCGATGGCGGACCCATCGCCACTACTGCCGACCTTGCCGCGCTCGTGGCGAAAGCCGTCAAGACACGCGAGAAGGGTCAGGACCCTGCGACCCGCACCTTTCAGGCTCTACGGATTCACGTCAATCAAGAGCTTGAGGACCTCGAAAGAGGGCTGAAGGCGGCGTATGAACTGCTGCAGGTCGGAGGGCGCCTGGTGGTGATCAGCTTCCACTCGCTGGAGGACCGCATCGTCAAGCGGTTCATGGCGGCGCACGCCCGTCCCCAGCAGGATGCCGACCCGGCGCTGCGGCGCGCGCCGCTGCGCGCGGCCGACCTGCCGCAACCGACGCTGCGCCTGCTCGGCCGCTACAAGCCGGGCCCTGAAGAGGTGGCCGCCAACCCGCGCGCGCGCTCGGCCGTGATGCGCGTGGCCGAGAAGCTGGCCCCTGCCGCGACCACTGCCGGCGGAGGCGCACGCGCATGAACCGCCTGACCTTCTTCCTGCTGGCCGCGCTGATCCTGTGCGCGCTGTCGCTGGTGAGCGCGCAGCACCAGGCGCGCACGCTGTTCGTCGCGCTGGAGCGGGCCCAGGCTGAAGAGAAGCAGCTCGATATCGACTGGTCGCGCCTGCAGTACCAGCAGAGCGCGCTGGGCAAGAGCGCGCGCATCGCCGACGCGGCGCGCGCGCAGCTGAAGATGGCGCCGGTCAACCCCGGCAAGACCCAGTATCTGTCCGGCATCGTGCTGCCGCCGCCTGCCGAGGCGGCGTCGGCCAGTGCCGAGGAGGCGCGCCGATGAGCATGGCCCGTCCCAACCCGCCCCGCCGTGACCGCAACGGCACCGCCTCGCGCCCGCGCAGCGGGCAGTTCTCGGCCAGCCCGGTGCTGGGCCTGCGCCTGCCGATGTGGCGCTCCAAGCTGGTGGTGTTCCTGATGTTCGCCGCCTTCGGCGCGCTGGCCCTGCGCGCGGCCTGGATCCAGGGCCCCGGCAACCAGTTCTACGAGGCCGAGGGCAAGAAGCGCTTCCAGCGCACGCTGGAGCTGCCGGCCACGCGCGGCAAGATCCTGGACCGCAACGGCCTGGTGCTGGCCACCAGCCTGCCGGTCAAGGCCGTCTGGGCGGTGCCCGAGGACGTGCCCAACCAGGTCGAGGCCGCCAAGATCCGCCAGCTGGCGAAGTTGCTCGGCATGTCCGAGAAAGACCTTGGCAAGAAGCTGTCCGAGGACAAGGGCTTCGTCTACCTGAAGCGCCAGGTGCTGCCTGACGTCGCCGACAAGATCGCCGCGCTGAAGATCGAGGGCATCCACCAGACCCGCGAATACAAGCGCTTCTACCCGGAAGGCGAGGCGATGGCCCACATCGTCGGCTTCACCAACGTGGAAGACCGTGGCCAGGAAGGCGTGGAGCTGGCGCGCGAGCCCGGCCTGGCCGGCCGGGCCGGCGCGCGCCAGGTGATCAAGGACCGCCTGGGCCGCGTGGTCGAGGACGTCGGCGTGCTGAAGACCCCGCGCGACGGCGAGGACATCCAGCTGTCGATCGACGCCAAGATCCAGTACCTGGCCTACAACGAGCTCAAGGCCGTGGTCGAAAAGCACAAGGCCAAGGCCGCCAGCGCGGTGGTGCTCGACGCCCAGACCGGCGAAGTGCTGGCGCTGGCCAACTGGCCCACCTACAACCCCAACGACCGTACCCGGCTGTCCGGCGAGCAGCTGCGCAACCGTGTGCTGACCGACACCTTCGAGCCCGGCTCGATGATGAAGCCGATCACGGTCGGCCTGGCGCTGCAGCTCAAGCGCGTGACGCCGTCCACGGTAATCACCACTACCGGCAAGTACAACTTCGAAGGCGCCACCATCAGCGATACCCACAACTACGGGGCGCTGACGGTAAGCGGCGTGATCCAGAAGTCGAGCAACATCGGCACGACCAAGATCGCGATGATGATGAAGCCGCAGGAGATGTGGGACATGTACACCAGCATCGGGCTGGGCCAGGCGCCCAAGATCGGCTTCCCCGGCGCCGTGGCCGGCCGCGTGCGCCCGTTCAAGAGCTGGCGCCCGATCGAGCAGGCCACCATGTCATACGGCTACGGCCTGTCGGTGTCGCTGTTCCAGATGGCGCATGCCTACACCATCTTCGCGCATGACGGCGAGCTGATCCCGGTGTCGATGTTCCGCACCAGCGGCCCCGCCACCGGCGAGCGCATCCTGTCGCCCCAGGTGGCCCGCGACGTGCGCGCCATGATGGAAACCGTGACCGCGCCCGGCGGCACCGCGCCCGAGGCGCAGGTGATGGGCTACCGCGTCGGCGGCAAGACCGGCACCGCCTACAAGCATGAAGGCCGCGGCTACAACCGCAGCAAGTACCGCGCCTCGTTCATCGGCCTGGCGCCGATGTCGAATCCGCGCATCATCGTGGCCGTCAGCGTGGACGAACCCACCGCGGGCAGCCACTACGGCGGCCTGGTGGCCGGCCCGGCGTTCGCGGCCATCACCGGCGGCACGCTGCGCGCACTGAATGTGCAGCCCGACTCGCCGATCCGCCAGCTGGTGGTCAGCGACAAGGTGCAGGAGAGCGAACCGTGGAGTTCGACCCAATGACGGCCAAGCCACTGCTCCCGCTCGAGGTCACCGCGCAGGCCAGCAATGCGCTGGCCTGGCTGCGTACCAACGTGGCCGCCGCCGCGCAGCTGACCGGAGATACCCGGCGCCTGGCGCGTGGCGATGTGTTCTTCGCCTACGTGCTCGGCAACGCGCGCCTGGCCACCGACGGCCGGCTCTATATCGCCCAGGCGATTGCCGCCGGCGCGGGGGCCATCGTCTATGAGGCCGACGGCTTCGACTGGCCCTTCAGCGACGTCGTGCCGCATCTCGCGGTGAGCCGCCTGCACCAGCTGGCCGGCCCGATCGCCGCCGGCTGGCATGGCAACCCGGTGCGCGGCCTGGCCGTGACCGGCATCACCGGCACCAACGGCAAGACCTCGTGCAGCCAGTGGCTGGCACGGGTGCTGCAGGCCGCCGGCACGCCCTGCGCGACCATCGGCACGCTGGGCACCGGCTTCCCGGGCGCGCTGCAGGCTACCGGCTTCACCACGCCTGACGCGGTGCAGCTGCAGGCCAGCCTGGCGTCCCTGCACGACGCCGGCGCGCGCGCGGTGGCGATGGAGGTGTCCTCGCACGGCCTGGAGCAGGAGCGCGTGGCCGGCACGCATTTCTCTGTGGCGGTGCTGACCAACCTGACCCAGGACCACCTCGACTACCACGGCTCGATGGCCGAGTACGAGGCCGCCAAGGAGAGCCTGTTCCGCTGGGACGGCCTGCGCACCGCGGTGGTCAACCGCGACGACGCCATGGGCCAGCGCCTGCTGGCGGCGGACGCCGCCGCCATTGGCGCGCCGCACGTGATCGAATACGGCATCGACGGCCCCGGCGCGGCCACGGTGCGCCGCCCGCGCGGCGAGTGGCTGCGCGCCACCAACGTGCGCGCCACGTCCACCGGCACCGCCTTCCATATCGACGGCAGCTTCGGCAGCGCCGAGATGGCCACACCAATGATCGGCGCCTTCAACGTCAGCAACCTGCTGGCGGTGCTGGGTGCGGCGCTGGCCAACGGCGTGGCGTGGGACGCGGCCATCGCCGCGCTGCGCGCGCTGACGCCGGTCGAAGGGCGCATGGAGTTGTTCGGTGCCGCCGGCGGCCCGGATGCGCCGCTGGCCGTGGTCGACTACGCCCATACCCCGGACGCGCTGGCGCAGACGCTGGCCGCGCTGCGCCCGGTGGCGCAGGCGCGTAACGGCCGCCTGTGGTGCGTGTTCGGCTGCGGTGGCGACCGCGACCCGATCAAGCGCCCGCTGATGGGCGCGGTGGCCGAGCGCGAGGCCGACGAGGTCATCCTGACCAGCGACAACCCGCGCAGCGAAGACCCGCAGGACATCCTGGACGCCATTGCCGACGGCATGGCCGTGCGCGCGCGCGCGCGCCAGATCGAAGACCGCGCCGCCGCCATCCTCTATGCCGTCAGGCACGCGGCACCGGCCGACGTGGTGCTGGTGGCGGGCAAGGGCCATGAGGCCACCCAGGAGATCCAGGGGCGCAAGCGCCCGTTCTCCGATCGCGAACATGTACGACTGGCGCTTGCCACCCGTGGAGTATCGGCATGAGCCAGACCCCAATGACCAACTTGCAGCAAGCCGCCGGCTGGATCGCCGGCGCGCGCGTTTGCGGCGACGGCGCCGTGGAGTTTTCGCGCGTGCATAGCGACAGCCGCAGCGTCGAGCCCGGCGACCTGTTCGTCGCTCTCAAGGGCGAGCGCTTCGACGCGCATGACTTTATCGCCGACGTGGTGGCGCGCGGCGCTGCCGCCGTGCTGGTCAGCCGCGAGGTCGATGCCGGCGTGCCGGCCATCGTCGCGCCGGACACGCGCATTGCGCTGGGCGAGCTCGGCGCCGGCTGGCGCCGCCAGTTCACGCTGCCGGCGGTGGCGGTGACCGGCAGCAACGGCAAGACCACGGTCAAGGAAATGATCGCGGCCATCTTCGCCGCGGCGGTAGGCGAGGAGCAGCGCCTGGCCACCGGCGGCAACCTGAACAACGATATCGGCCTGCCGCTGACGGTGCTGCGCCTGCGCGCCACGCACAAGCTGGCGGTGCTGGAGCTCGGCATGAACCATCCGGGCGAGACGGTCTACCTGGCCGGCATCGCCCAGCCCACCGTGGCGGTGATCACCAACGCGCAGCGCGAGCACCAGGAGTTCATGGTCAGCGTGGAAGCCGTCGCCCACGAGCACGCTGCCGCGATTGCGGCGCTGCCTGCCAACGGCGTGGCGGTGTACCCACTCGACGCGGAAAGCGGCGGCGCCTACGCGCCGGTGTGGCGCAATGCCGCAGGCGCGCGCCGTGCGCTGTCGTTCGGCACCTCGCAGCGCGCCGATGTGCACGCCACCGTGACGCTGGTCGACGGCGCACAGGTGATGCAGGTACGCGCGCCTGGCCATGCCTTCGACGTGCGCCTGGCGCTGCTGGGTGAGCACAACGTGCGCAACGCGCTGGCGGCCATCGCCTGCGCGCTGGCCGCGGGGGTGCACGTGCCGGCGATCCAGCGGGGCCTGGCCGGGTTCCAGGCGGTCAAGGGCCGGCTGCAGGTCAAGTACACGCCGGGTGGGACGGTAGTCATCGACGACACATACAACGCCAACCCCGACTCCATGCGCGCCGCCATCGACGTGCTGGCCGGCTTTGCCGCGCCGCGTGTGCTGGTGCTGGGCGACATGGGCGAAGTGGGCGACCAGGGCCCCGCATTCCACCAAGAAATCGGTGCCTACGCCAAGGCGCGCGGCATTGGCACGCTGTGGGCGACCGGTGAACTGGCCGTGCATGCGGTGCAGGCATTCGGCGCGGGTGGCCGGCATTTCGGCACCGCGGAAGCCCTGGCAAAGGCGCTGGAGGAAGACAGCAGGGGCATGGTGGCGCAAGTGGGCGCCGTGCTGGTGAAGGGATCGCGCTTCATGCGCATGGAACGGATGGTCGCGGCGCTGGTCGCAGACACTTCCGCACATTAAATAAGACAACACGATGTTATTGGCTCTGGCCCAGTGGCTGCAAAACGACTACAGCTTCCTCCGGGTCGTCAACTATCTGACTTTCCGCGCGGTGATGGCCAACCTCACCGCGCTTCTGATCGGGCTGGCGTTCGGTCCGTGGGTGATCCGCAAGCTGACCGAGCTGAAGGTCGGCCAGGCGGTGCGCACCATCGGCCCGCAGACCCACTTGGTCAAGGCCGGCACGCCGACCATGGGCGGCGTGCTGGTGCTGGTCTCGATCGCGGTGTCGACGCTGCTGTGGTGCGACTGGGGCAACCGTTTTATCTGGGTGGTGATGCTGGTCACCTTCGGCTACGGCGCGATCGGCTGGGTCGACGACTACCGCAAGGTGGTGTATCGCGACCCGCGCGGCATGTCGAGCCGCGAGAAATTTTTCTGGCAGACGCTGATCGGCCTGGTGGCCGCGGTCTACCTGGCGTTTTCGGTATCGGAAAGCAGCAACGTGCGGGTGTGGGAGCTGTTCCTGAACTGGGTCGAGGGCGGGCTGTCGTTGGACATGCCGTACAAGTCCAACCTGATCGTGCCCTTCTTCAAGGAGATCAGCTACCCGCTGGGCGTGGCCGGCTTCATCGTGCTGACCTACCTGGTGATCGTGGGCTCGAGCAACGCCGTCAACCTGACCGACGGCCTGGACGGCCTGGTGATCATGCCGGTGGTGCTGGTTGGCGGCGGGCTGGGCGTGTTTGCGTACGTAATGGGCAACTCGGTCTACAGCAAGTACCTGCTGTTCCCGCATATCCCGGGCGCGGGCGAACTGCTGATCTTCTGCTCGGCATTGGCCGGCGCGGGGCTGGCCTTCCTCTGGTTCAATGCGCACCCGGCGCAGGTGTTCATGGGCGACGTCGGCGCGCTGGCGCTGGGCGGCGCGCTCGGCACGGTGGCGGTGATCGTGCGCCAGGAGATCGTGCTGTTCGTGATGGGCGGCATCTTCGTGGTGGAAACACTGTCGGTGATGGCGCAGGTGACGTGGTTCAAGATCACCAAGCGCCGCTATGGCGAAGGCAGGCGGCTGTTCCGGATGGCGCCGCTGCACCACCATTTCGAGCTGGGCGGCTGGAAGGAAACCCAGGTCACGGTGCGCTTCTGGATCATCACCATGCTGCTGGTGCTGATCGGGTTGTCGACGCTGAAGTTGCGTTAATGGTTGCGCGGGTCAGGGACTGACGGCGCTTTCTATATAGATACAGGAAAACAAAGGCAGGAAATCGAAGTGTTTGGCGAGCTGCAAAAACCTCATGTGCTGGTACTGGGCCTTGGTGAGTCGGGCCTGGCCATGGCGCGCTGGTGTGGCCTGAACGGCTGCGCGGTGCGCGTGGCTGACACGCGCGAGGCGCCCGCCAACCTTGTCTTCCTGCAGGCCGAGCTGACTTCGGCCGAATTCGTCGGCGGCCCGTTCGCCGACAGCCTGCTCGACGGCATCGGCCTGGTGGCGATCAGCCCGGGCCTGTCGCCGCTGGAAGCCGCCACTGGCGCGCTGCTGGCCGCGGCGCAGGCGCGCGGCATCCCCGTGTGGGGCGAGATCGAGCTGTTCGTGCGCGCGCTGCGCCACCTGGAAGCCGAGTCCGGCTACGCGCCGAAGATCCTGGCGATCACCGGCACCAACGGCAAGACCACCACCACCGCGCTGACCGGCCGGCTGGTGGAGCGCGCCGGCAAGAGCGTGGCGGTGGCGGGCAATATCAGCCCGTCGGCGCTGGACAAGCTGTCGGCCTGCATCGCCTCGGCATCGCTGCCGGAGGTGTGGGTGCTTGAGCTGTCCAGCTTCCAGCTGGAAACCACGCACACGCTGGCGCCCGCCGCGGCGACTGTGCTCAACGTCACCCAGGACCACCTGGACTGGCATGGCTCGATGGAAGCCTATGCCGCGTCCAAGGCGCGCATCTTCGGGCCGGCCGGCAGCGAGTGCGTGCAGGTGCTCAACCGCAACGACCGCCTGACCATGGATATGGCGCGGCCCGGGAGCACGCCGCTGACCTTTGGCACCGACCTGCCGGAAACGCCGGGCAGCTTCGGCATCCTGCGCGAGGGCGGCATGCCCTGGCTGGTGCTGGCCGAACCCGATCCGGACGCGGAAGGGGAGGGCAAGCCGCGCCGCCGCAAGGCCGCCGAGGCGGTCCAGGAAGCCGTGCCGGTGCGCCACAAGCGCCTGATGCCGGCCGACGCGCTGCATATCCGCGGCATGCACAACGCCACCAACGCGATGGCCGCGCTGGCGCTGTGCCGCGCCATCGACCTGCCGATGAACGCACTGCTGCACGGCCTGCGCGAATACCGCGGCGAGCCGCACCGCGTGGAGTGGGTTGCGACCATCGACGATGTCGAGTATTTCGACGACAGCAAGGGCACCAACGTGGGCGCAACCGTGGCCGCGCTGTCTGGGCTGGACAAGCGCGTGGTGCTGATCGCCGGCGGCGAAGGCAAGGGCCAGGATTTCTCGCCGCTGGCCGCGCCGGTGGCGCAGTACGCGCGCGCGGTGGTGCTGATCGGCCGTGCCGCGGGTGAACTGCGCGATGCATTGCAGGGCAGCGGTGCCAGCCTGGTCGACGCCGGCACGCTGGAAGAGGCCGTGACCAAGGCTGCCGGACTGGCCGAGAGCGGCGATGTGGTGCTGCTGTCGCCGGCATGCGCCAGCCTCGACATGTTCCGCAACTACGTGCATCGCGCCGAGGTGTTCCGCGGCGCCGTGGAAGAACTGGCGCTGTCCCGGGGGATCCTGCCATGAGCGAAGCACAGGTCAAGCGCAGCGGCTTTATCGGCGCCACCATCGGCAATGCCTGGGGTGGCCTGCGCGACGCCGTGTCGGGCGTCAAGCCGACCCGCTCGCGCATGATGGAGTACGACCAGCCCATGCTGTGGGTGTCGATCGTGCTGCTCGCGCTCGGCCTGGTGATGGTCTATTCGGCCTCGATCGCGCTGCCGGACTCGCCGCGCTACGCCAACTATCGCGAGAGCCACTTCCTGATGCGCCATGCGTTCGCGCTGGGGATCGGGCTGTCGGTCGGGCTGGCGTCGTTCCAGGTCCCGGTCAAGGTGTGGGACCGCTACGCGCCCAAGCTCTTTATCTTCGCGCTGATCCTGCTGGTGATCGTGCTGGTGCCGTTCGTCGGCAAGGGCGTGAACGGCGCGCGGCGCTGGATTCCGCTGGGCGTGATGAACTTCCAGCCGTCCGAGCTGATGAAGCTGGCGGTGGTGCTGTACGCGGCCAACTACACCGTGCGCAAGCAGGAGTGGATGCAGACCGTGTCCAAGGGCTTTTTGCCGATGGGCGTGGCGGTGGTGGTGGTGGGCATGCTGCTGCTGCTCGAGCCCGACATGGGCGCGTTCCTGGTAATCGCCGCGGTGGCGATGGGCATCCTGTTCCTGGGCGGCATCAACGGCAAGCTGTTTGCCGGGCTGGTGGGCGTGGCAATCGGCGCGTTCGCGCTGCTGATCACGGCTTCGCCCTGGCGGCGCGAGCGGATCTTCGCCTACCTGAACCCGTGGGAAGAGAGCAACGCGCTGGGCAAGGCCTACCAGCTCACGCACTCGCTGATCGCTTTCGGCCGCGGCGAGTGGACCGGGGTGGGGCTGGGCGGCAGCATCGAGAAGCTGCACTACCTGCCCGAGGCCCATACCGACTTCATCCTCGCGGTGATCGGCGAGGAATTCGGCTTTGTCGGCGTGCTGGTGGTGATCGTGCTGTTCTACTGGCTGGTGCGGCGCGCCTTCAATATCGGCCGCACCGCGCTGCAGCTGGACCGCACCTTTGCCGGCCTGGTGGCCAAGGGCATCGGCGTGTGGATCGGCTGGCAGACCTTTATCAATATGGGCGTGAATCTGGGCCTGCTGCCGACCAAGGGGCTGACGCTGCCGCTGGTGAGCTATGGCGGCTCGGGGATCTTGATGAACTGCGTGGCGCTGGCGATCCTGCTGCGCATTGATTATGAAAATCGAGTATTGATGCGCGGAGGGAAGGTATGACCGGACCGCGCACCTTGCTCGTGATGGCCGGCGGCACCGGGGGGCATGTGTTCCCGGGGCTGGCGGTCGCGCACGCGCTGCGCGAGCAGGGCTGGAAAGTGGTCTGGCTGGGCAACCGCACCGGCATGGAAGCCACGCTGGTGCCCAAGCACGACATCCCGATGGAGTTCATCCAGTTCGGCGGGCTGCGCGGCAAAGGCCTGGTGACCAAGTTCCTGCTGCCGCTGAACCTGCTGCGTGCGTTCTGGCAGAGCATAGCCGCGCTGCGCCGGGTGCGCCCGAGCGTGGTGCTGGGCATGGGCGGCTATATCACCTTCCCGGCCGGCATGATGGCGTCGCTGCTGGGGCGCCCGCTGGTGCTGCACGAGCAGAACTCGATTGCCGGACTGGCCAACAAGGTGCTGGCCAAGGTGGCCGACCGCGTGCTGTGCGCGTTCCCGGACACGCTGCCCGGCGGCGAATGGACCGGCAACCCGGTACGCGAGGAACTGGCGCACCTGGACGCGCCCGAAGCGCGCTATGACCAGCGCAGCGGCCCGCTGCGGATCCTGGTGGTGGGCGGCAGCCTGGGCGCCGCGGCGTTGAACGAGGTGGTGCCCAAGGCCATCGCGCTGCTGCCCGGGGGCGAGCGCCCGGTGGTCACGCATCAGGCGGGCGCGAAGCAGATCGACACGCTGCGCGCCAACTACGCGGCCGCGCAGGTGCCCGCGCAGACCCTGCCGTTCATCGACGACATGGCGCGCGCTTACGCCGATGCGGACCTGGTGATCTGCCGCGCCGGCGCGATGACGGTGTCGGAAGTGGCTGCCGCGGGTGTGGCGGCGATGTTCGTGCCGTTCCCGCATGCGGTGGACGACCACCAGACCACCAACGCGGAATTTTTGTCGAAGCAGGGCGCGGCCCTGCTGGTGCAGCAGAAAGACCTGACGGCCGAGGGGCTGGCGCAAACCATCGCCAGCCTGACCCGGCCGCAGCTGAAAGACATGGCGCGCCTGGCGCGCGGACTGGCCAAACCTGAGGCAACCCGGCGCGTCGCCGAGATCTGCAGTCAGCTGGCCAGGGACTGAAGCCTATATAGGCAGCAATCGAATGAAGCATATCGTCAAGAACATCCACTTCGTGGGCATCGGCGGCGCCGGCATGAGCGGCATCGCCGAGGTCCTGCTGAACCTGGGATACAAGGTCTCGGGCTCGGACGTGGGCAACAATGCCGCCACGCGGCGCCTGGCATCGCTCGGCGCCACGGTCATGCACGGGCATGACGCGGCCAACGTGACCGGCGCCAACGCGGTGGTGGTGTCGACCGCCGTCAGCGGCGACAACCCCGAAGTGCTGGCCGCCCGCAGCAAGCGCATCCCGGTGGTGCCGCGCGCAGTGATGCTGGCCGAACTGATGCGCCTGAAGCAGGGCGTGGCCATCGCCGGCACGCACGGCAAGACCACCACCACCAGCCTGGTGGCGTCGGTGCTGGCCGAAGGCGGGCTGGACCCGACCTTCGTGATCGGCGGCCGCCTGAACTCGGCCGGCGCCAACGCGCGCCTGGGCACGGGCGACTTCATCGTGGCCGAGGCCGACGAGTCGGACGCATCGTTCCTGAACCTGTTCCCGGTCATCGAGGTCATCACCAATATCGATGCCGACCACATGGACACCTACGGGCATGACTTTGCCCGGCTCAAGCAGGCGTTCATCGAATTCACCCAGCGGCTGCCGTTCTACGGCATCGCGGTGCTGTGCGTCGACGACCCCAACGTGCGCGAGATCCTGCCGTTCGTGTCCAAGCCGGTGGTGCGCTACGGCTTTGCCGAGGATGCCCAGATCCGCGCCGTGGACGCGCGCGCGGTCGACGGCCAGATGCACTTCACCGTGCAGCGCCAGCTTAACGGCCATACCGAGCCGCCGCTCGAGATCGTGCTGAACCTGCCCGGCCTGCACAACGTGCAGAACGCGCTCGCGGCGATCGCCATTGCCACCGAGCTGGAGGTGCCCGATGCCGCCATCGTCAAGGCACTGCGCGAGTTCCATGGCGTGGGCCGGCGCTTCCAGCGCTACGGCGAGGTGGCCACGCCCGACGGCGCCGGCACCTTCACCCTGGTGGACGACTACGGCCACCACCCGGTCGAGATGGCGGCCACGCTGGCCGCCGCGCGCGGCGCGTTCCCGGGGCGCCGCCTGGTGCTGGCGTTCCAGCCGCACCGCTTTACCCGTACGCGGGATTGCTTTGAGGACTTCGTCAAAGTGCTGGGCACCGTCGATGCGCTGCTGCTGTCCGAGGTCTACGCCGCCGGCGAAGCCCCGATCGTGGCCGCCGACGGCCGTGCGCTGACCCGCGCGCTGCGCGTGGCCGGCAAGGTCGAACCTGTTTTCGTGGAGCAGATGGAAGAAATGCCGCAGGCCATCCTGGATGCCGTCCGGCCGGGCGATGTGGTCGTGACGATGGGCGCGGGCTCGATCGGGGCCGTGCCGGGGCAGCTGGTGTCGCACCAGCAATCGACGCAATCAACGCAGGGAGGCCAGGCATGAGCTTCGTCGCCCATCCCAATATCGATCCCAAGTCGCTGGGCAAGGTCGGCGTGCTGCTGGGCGGACGCTCGGCCGAACGCGAGATCTCGCTGATGTCTGGCAACGGCGTGCTGGCCGCGCTGCAGTCGCGCGGCGTGGACGCGCACGGCTTCGACCCGGGCCTGCAGAGCGTGGCCGAGCTGGCCGCTGCCGGCTTTGACCGCGTCTTTATCGCACTGCATGGCCGCTATGGCGAGGATGGCACCATCCAGGGCCTGCTCGAGCAGCTGGGCGTGCCGTACACCGGCAGCGGCGTGCTGGCATCAGCCATGGCCATGGACAAGCAGGCCACCAAGCGCTTGTGGATGACCTATGGCCTGGCCACGCCGCGCTTTGCCATGCTGCATGCGGACACTGATTTTGATGCCGTGGCGGCCGACCTGGGCCTGCCGCTGATCGTCAAGCCGGCGCGCGAGGGCTCGTCGATCGGCCTGACCAAGGTCACTGCCGCCGACCAGATGCGCGCGGCGTTCGAGAAGGCCGCGGCGCTGGACAACGACGTCATTGCCGAGACCTTTATCGACGGCGCCGAACTGACCTGCCCGATCGTGGGCGAGGGCGACAGCGCCGAAGCGCTGCCGGTGATCCGCATTGTTGCGCCCGAAGCCAACTACGACTATCAAAATAAGTACTTTACTGACGATACCCAGTACTTGTGCCCGTCGGGCCTGGATCTCGAAGTCGAACGCGAGGTCCGGGCGCTGGCGGTGCAGTCCTACCGCGTGCTGGGCTGCCGCGGCTGGGCGCGTGCCGACCTGATGCTGCGCGCCGACGGCAAGCCTTTCCTGCTCGAGATGAATACCTCGCCCGGCATGACCGGCCATTCGCTGGTGCCGATGGCGGCGCGCGCGGTTGGCATCAGCTACGAGGACTTCGTGATGCAGGTGGTGGCCGCGGCCACGCTGGACCTGCATCCCAACGAGCATTGGAAACCCGAATAACGCAACCGAACAGGACCGTACCGGACCATGTGGCATAACGCACGCCTGCTCAACCTGATCGCCTCCGCGCTGTACGCGCTGGTGGTGCTGATGGCGCTCGCGGCAGGCCTGCTGTGGCTGGCGCAGCGGCCGGTGTTCGCCATCACCCATGTGGAGATCGGCCCGCTGGACGGCGGCGCCCTGCGCCACGTGAACGCGCCCAGCGTGCGTGCCAGCGCGCTGGGCAAGCTGACCGGCAATTTCTTCACGCTGGACCTGAACGCGGCCCGGCAGGCATTCGAGTCGGTGCCCTGGGTGCGGCGCGCCAGCGTGCGGCGCGAATGGCCCAACGGCCTGGCGGTCGAGGTCGAGGAACACGAGGCGCTGGGCACCTGGGGCACGCCCGACAGCGGGCGCCTGATCAATACCTATGGCGAGGTCTTTGTCGCCAACACCGCCGAGGCGGAAGAAGACGCACAGCTGCTGGCGCTGGACGGGCCGCCGGACAGCGAGGGCGATGTGATCGAGAAGCTCGAGGTCATGCGCCAGTGGTTCAAGCCGCTCAAGGCCGAGCCGCTGGCGGTGGCCCTGTCTGGCCGCTATGCCTGGCGCGCGAAGCTGTCCAACGGCATGGAGGTCGAACTGGGCCGCGAGCAGAACGATGAGGATCGCGTGGCGATGGACCAGCGGGTCCGGCGCTTCGTCGCGGCCTGGCCGCAGGTCACCCAGCAATGGGGCAGCCAGATCGAGTATGCCGACTTGCGTTATCCCAACGGCTTTGCCATCCGCGCCGCCAATGCCCGCTTCCTGACCGAGGCGCAGATCGCAGCGGCGGTCAGGGCGGAGAAGGCGGCGAAAGCAGCGAAGGCGGCCAAGCCGGCGCCGGCGGCAGCAGCGGTTTCAGGTACTTCCAACAACAATCCGACGCGACTGAAGAGCAAGAACGCGGAGAAAACCCGATGAGCAAGGAATACAAGGACCTGTTGGTCGGTCTCGATATCGGCACCTCGAAGGTGGCGGCGGTGGTCGCAGAACTGCGCCCCGACGGCAGCTACGAGGTGATCGGGATGGGCCAGTCAGAGTCCAAGGGTCTGAAGAAAGGGGTCGTGGTCAATATCGAGGCCACCGTGCAGTCGATCCAGAAGGCGCTGGAAGAGGCCGAGCTGATGGCCGACTGCAAGATTTCGGAGGTCTTCACCGGCATTGCCGGCAGCCACATCCGCAGCTTCAACTCCAGCGGCATGGTGGCGATCAAGGACAAGGAGGTCACGCAGACCGATGTGGCGCGCGTGATCGAGACCGCCAAGGCGGTCAATATCCCGACCGACCAGCAGATCCTGCACATCCTGACGCAGGAATTCATCATCGACGGCCAGGAGGACGTGCGCGAGCCCATCGGCATGAGCGGCATCCGCCTGGAAGTGAAGGTGCATATCGTCACCGGCGCGGTCAGCGCCGCGCAGAACATCGTCAAGTGCGTGCGCCGCTGCGGCCTGGAAGTGCACGACCTGATCCTGCAGCCGCTGGCTTCGAGCCTGGCGGTGCTGACCGAGGACGAGAAGGAACTGGGCGTGGTGCTGGTCGACATCGGCGGCGGCACCACCGACATCGCCATCTTCAGCGAAGGCGCGATCCGCCATACGGCCGTGATCCCTATCGCCGGCGACCAGATCACCAACGACATCGCGATGGCGCTGCGCACGCCGACGCCAGATGCCGAGGACATCAAGATCCAGTACGGCATCGCCAAGCAGGCGATCGCCGACCCGGACGACATGATCGAAGTGCCGGGCGTGGGCGACCGTGGCACGCGCACGCTCAGCCGCCAGGCGCTGGCCGCGGTGATCGAGCCGCGCATCGAAGAGCTGTACTCGCTGGTGCACCAGGTGGTGCGCGAGTCGGGCTATGAAGAACTGTTGTCGTCCGGCGTGGTCATCACCGGTGGTACCGCGATGATGCCGGGCATGGTCGAGCTGGGCGAGGACATCTTCCTCAAGCCCGTGCGCGTGGGTGTGCCGGAGTACCGCGGCAACCTGCACGAGGTGGTGAAGAGCCCGCGCTACGCGACCGTGATGGGCCTGCTGCTGGAAGGCCGTGTGCAACGCATGCGCGGACGCAAGGTGGCGGTGCAGAGCGGGTCGGTCAAGCAGGTGTGGACCCGCATGAAGGAATGGTTTGTCGGCAATTTCTGATCAATGCGGAAATTGACGCGCTGACGATGCAACGGCGCGCAGGCAGGGCGGTCTACCGGACAGGCCTGTGTACCGAGTGGAAGTTTTCTGGTTTTCTTTTTATTGGTTTCTTGTTCAGAAACCAGGGGTTGCGGCGGGGAGGCTGCATCGTCTGGGGACTGATTTTTCTCGGAGGCAGTGATGGACTTTGACATGATCGAAACGGAAGTGCAGGACGGCACCATCATCAAGGTGGTCGGCGTGGGCGGTGCGGGCGGTAACGCCGTGCAGCACATGATCAGCCGCGGCGTGCAAGGCGTCGAATTCATCTGCATGAACACCGATGCCCAGGCGCTCAAGCGTTCGAGCGCTTCGCGCGTGCTGCAACTTGGCAATACGGGCCTGGGCGCTGGCGCCAAGCCGGAAGTCGGCCGCAACTGCGCCGAATCGGCCCGTGATCAGATCGCCGACTCCCTGCGCGGCGCGCACATGGTCTTCATCACTGCCGGCATGGGCGGCGGCACCGGCACGGGCGCCGCGCCGATCGTCGCGCAAGTGGCCAAGGAGATGGGCATCCTGACCGTGGGCGTGGTCAGCAAGCCGTTCGACTTCGAAGGCGCGCGCCGCGCCAAGGTGGCCGAACACGGTTCCAGCGAGCTGGAATCAAGCGTCGACTCGCTGATCGTGGTGCTCAACGAGAAGCTGTTCGAAGTGATGGGCGACGACGCCGAGATGGACAAGTGCTTCCAGTGCGCCGACGACGTGCTGCACAACGCGGTGGCCGGCATTGCCGAGATCATCAACGTTGACGGCCTGGTGAACGTCGACTTCGAAGACGTGAAGACGGTGATGGGCGAGCAGGGCAAGGCCATGATGGGGACGGCCACCGTGTCGGGCGTGGACCGCGCCCGCCTGGCAGCCGAGCAGGCCGTTGCCAGCCCGCTGCTGGAAGGCGTTGACCTGTCCGGCGCGCGCGGCGTGCTGGTCAACATCACCGCCAGCCGTTCGCTGAAGCTGTCGGAAACCAAGGAAGTCATGAACACCATCCGCAGCTACGCGGCGGAAGATGCGACCGTGATCTTCGGTACGGTGTACGATGACTCGATGAGCGATGCGCTGCGCGTGACGGTGGTGGCCACGGGCCTGGGCCGCTCGGCCAAGAAGCAACAGCCGATGACCCTGCTCAAGACCGGCACGGACAACATGCCGGTGCAGATGATGGCCAACATGACCGCCGCCGCGGCCACGCACAGCTCGCCGGACTACAGCAACCTGGATACGCCGGCCGTGTGGCGCAGCTCGCGTGAGTCGGCGTCGGCTCACGTGGCGGCGCTGCAGGAAAAGGGTGTGGATACGTACGACATCCCGGCCTTCCTGCGCAAGCAGGCAGACTGAGCCCTGCCTGGCGCGGCATCGGTGCCTCCACCGGCCGCCTGACGGAACGCGTCGCCTTGTCGCGATGCACGTGCGCTCCCCATCCGCGCGTGCCTTGCATGGACTGACGTGAACCGCCGGGCTGCTGGCGGCGCCGCGCCTGCGCCGGACTGAGCTTCACCCGCATCCCGCCGGGACTGGCGTGCCGCTGGCCGCCTCCCCGGACTGGTTTCCCGCCTTCCCGGTCGGGATGTATCAGCGTCCGCGCGGCGCACCCAAGAGGTGCGCCGCGCGGACGTCTTTGTAGCAAGGTGTATCGGATCCGCGCCGGATGTCACCGGATGTGACCCGGCTTTGGCAATGCGGGCAAGGCGCCTATGATCTTGAGATTGCCCGTCTGACTGAGTGCGGGCGTCTGCGCCCCGGCATCCGGACTATTCTTCAGAAAACCCAGAAGGACCACGACCCATGATCACTGTCGGTTCCCGCGTCCCCGACGCCACGCTGCAGGAATTCTTCGAAACCGAAGGCAACGGCTGTGCGCTCGGCCCCAATGCCTTCAAGGTGGCGGACCTGGTCCGCGGCCGCAAGATCGTGGTGTTCGGCCTGCCCGGCGCTTTTACGCCGACCTGCTCGGCCAAGCATGTGCCGGGCTTTGTGCAGCACGCCGCGGCGCTGCGCGAGGCCGGCGTCGACGAGGTCTGGTGCGTGTCGGTCAACGACGCCTTCGTGATGGGCGCCTGGGGCCGTGAACAGCAGACTGGCGGCACGGTGCGCATGATGGCCGACGGCAGCGCCGAGTGGACCCGCGCGCTGGGCCTGGACCAGGACCTGGGCGCGCGCGGCATGGGCGTGCGCTCCAAGCGCTACGCGATGGTGATCGACGACGGCGTCGTCACCCGGCTCGACGTCGAGGCACCGGGCGAATTCCGCGTCAGCAGCGCCGAAGCAGTGCTGGCGGCGTTGCGTGGCTGACACAGTCATCCGGGTAAACGTGGATAATACGCAACTTGTTAAGGGGATGTTAACAGCCGGAAACAAAACCCGGCTGGAGCGCCCCTGAGGTGGTGGTAAAATCCCTTAATCACAAAAGCTGCCCGATAGATTTTTATAATAGTTGAGGCTGTCATGCTCAAACAGCGCACCATCAAATCCCTGGTAAAGACCGTTGGCATCGGCCTGCACTCGGGACGCAAGGTCACGTTGACCCTGCGTCCCGCGCCGGCGGACACCGGCATCGTCTTTACCCGCGTCGACCTGCCCGAGGCCGTCGAGATTCCCGTGGCCGCGTCGGCCATCGGCGACACGCGCCTGGCATCGGTGCTGCAGAAGGATGGCGCGCGCGTTTCGACCGTCGAGCACCTGATGTCGGCCTGTGCGGGCCTGGGCATCGACAACCTCTATGTCGATGTCGACGCCGAGGAAATCCCGATCATGGACGGCAGCGCCGCGTCCTTCGTGTTCCTGCTGCAGTCGGCCGGCATTGAAGAGCAGAACGCGCTGAAGACCTTTATCCGCGTCAAGAAAGCGGTGGAAGTGCGCGAGGGCGACAAGCTGGCGCGGCTGGAGCCGTTCTTCGGCTTCAAGCTGTCGTTCACCATCGACTTCCGCCACCCGGCGGTCGACAAGACCGGCCAGACTTTCTCGATCGACTTTGCCGACACCAGCTACGTGCGCGAGATTGCCCGCGCCCGCACCTTCGGCTTTGCGCACGAGGTGGAAGCCCTGCGCGAGATGGGCCTGGCGCGCGGCGGCAGCCTGGACAACGCGATCGTGCTGGACGAGCACCGCATGCTCAACAATGAAGAGCTGCGCTACGGCGACGAGTTCGTGCGCCACAAGATCCTGGATGCGATCGGCGACCTGTATGTGGTGGGCCACCCGCTGATCGGCGCCTATGTGGCGAACAAGTCGGGCCACGGCCTGAACAACCAGCTGCTGCGCGCGCTGCTGGCCGACCAGGAAGCCTATGAACTGGTCACCTTCGACCGCGTCGAGGAAGCCCCGGTCGCGTTCCTGCCGCAGGCGCAGCCGGCGTTTGCCTGATCCTGGCGAACTGGCGCAGAAAAAAGCCGACCCGAGGGTCGGCTTTTTCGTGTTCGGCAACGGGCTAGCGGTGATGGGCGAGCAGCGTATTGAGCGCGTCGCGCAGCGGCGAATCCGGCAGGCTGCGCGCCAGCTGGTCCAGATTGGCGAGTCCCGTGGGCGTCATGCGGCCACCGGTGCGCTGGCGTTGCACGGGCTCCACTTCCCAGTCCGCGTGGCGCGACACCTCCGGCTGCACCCGCACCCGGATCGCGGTGATATGCGAGCCGCGCTGCTGCAGCCGTGCCAGCAGCGTCGGCACTACCTGGCGCACGCGGGCAGCGGCGGCGCCGTGCGCGGCCAGCAACAGCAGCACCTGGGCGTTCGGGTCGGTGGCGTCACGCTTGACCCCGGCCACGGCCAGGCCGTCGCGCATGCCGGCGGGCAGCAGTGCCAGCACCTCGGCCTCGAGCACCGACAGCTGGCGCGCGGTCTGCATCAGCGTCGAAACCGGGCCGGCCTTGGCCAGCCAGTCGTTGAGCGGCTTGGCGGCGGGGGTCTGCAGGGCGTGATGGGTGAAGCGGCGCATGCATGCATTCTAGCAAGGGGCGCGCTGGCCGCCTTGCCCGACTGTGGATTGAAGCTGCGGCGGCCGCCCCAAACTGTGGCCAATGGGCGCACGGGCAATCACGCGGGCAATCTGCGGACCACACGCGTGGCCGACATCCGGCAGGCTTGCCTGCCCTTGCGGGACGGGGCCAGGCGCGTTCCGGCCGTGACCCCGGCACATGATAAACTCGGCGTTTTGCGCCAATCTATCCATTCCTCGCCCGGCCGCCGGAGCAGCCCGCATCCCTGGGGTGCCGCCCGGTTCCGCGCAGGTGAAAGCAATCGATGATCACCGGCCTTCTCAAGAAAGTCTTCGGCAGCCGCAATGAGCGGCTGATCAAACAATACCGCCGCACGGTGGCGCAGATCAATGCGCTGGAGCCGAAGTTCGAGCAGCTCTCGGACGACGAACTGCGCGGCATGACGGAGACCTTCCGGCAGCGCCACGCCGGCGGCGAATCGCTCGAGGCGCTGCTGCCCGAGGCCTTCGCCGTCTGCCGCGAGGCCAGCAAGCGTGTCATGAAGATGCGCCACTTCGACGTGCAGCTGATCGGCGGCATGGTGCTGAACGACAACAAGATCGCCGAAATGCGCACCGGCGAAGGCAAGACGCTGACCGCGACGCTGGCCGTGTACCTGAATGCCATCACCGGCCAGGGCGTGCACGTGGTGACCGTCAACGACTACCTGGCGCAGCGCGATGCCGAGTGGATGGGCCGGCTGTACAACTTCCTGGGCCTGTCGGTGGGCGTGAACCTGTCGCAGATGCCGCACGACGCCAAGCAGGCGGCGTACAACTCGGACATCACCTACGGCACCAACAACGAGTTCGGCTTCGACTACCTGCGCGACAACATGGTCTACGACCCGTCGCAACGCGTGCAGCGCCCGCTCAACTACGCCATCGTCGATGAAGTGGACTCGATCCTGATCGACGAGGCCCGCACCCCGCTGATCATCTCCGGCCAGGCCGAGAACCAGACCGACCTGTACCAGCGCATGAACGGCATCCCCAAGCTGCTCGAGCGCCAGATCGGTGAAGAGAAGGCCGACGGCACCGGCGTCGAGAAGCCGGGCGACTACTACGTCGACGAGAAGGGCCACCAGGTCTACCTGACCGAAGCCGGCCACGAGAAGGCCGAAGAGATCCTGTCGCAGCAAGGCCTGATCGGCGAGGGCGAGTCGCTCTACGCGCCGCAGAACATCACGCTGATGCACCACCTGTACGCCGCCCTGCGCGCGCACAGCCTGTTCCATCGCGACCAGCACTACGTGGTGCAGAACGACGAAGTCGTGATCGTCGACGAGTTCACCGGCCGCCTGATGACCGGCCGCCGCTGGTCCGACGGCCTGCACCAGGCCGTTGAGGCCAAGGAAGGCGTCACCGTCCAGCAAGAGAACCAGACGCTGGCGACGATCACCTTCCAGAACTACTTCCGCATGTACAACAAGCTGGCCGGCATGACCGGCACGGCTGACACCGAAGCGTATGAGTTCCAGGAGATCTACGGCCTGGAAGTGGTGGTGATCCCGACCAACCGCCCGGCCCAGCGCAAGGACCAGCAGGACCAGATCTACAAGACCGGCAAGGAGCGCTACGACGCCGTGGTGCGCGATATCCGCGACTGCTACGAGCGTGGCCAGCCGGTGCTGGTGGGCACCACCTCGATCGAGACCTCGGAATACCTGTCGGGCCTGCTCGATCGCGAGCAACTGCCGCACCAGGTGCTCAACGCCAAGCAGCACGCGCGCGAAGCCGAGATCGTGGCCCAGGCCGGCCGCCCCAAGATGATCACCATTGCCACCAACATGGCCGGCCGCGGTACCGACATCGTGCTGGGCGGCAATGTGGAGAAGCAATCCGGCTTTATCGAGGCGGACCCGAACCTGTCCGACGCCGAGAAGGCCGCACGCATCAAGCAGCTCGAGGATGAGTGGCATTCGCTGCACGAGCAGGTCAAGGCCGCCGGCGGCCTGCATATCGTCGGCACCGAGCGCCATGAGTCGCGCCGTATCGACAACCAGCTGCGCGGCCGTGCCGGCCGCCAGGGCGACCCGGGTTCGTCGCGCTTCTACCTGTCGCTGGACGACCAGCTGCTGCGCATCTTCGCCGGCGACCGCGTGCGCGCCATCATGGAACGCCTGAAGATGCCCGAGGGCGAGCCGATCGAAGCCGGCATCGTCACGCGCTCGATCGAATCGGCGCAGCGCAAGGTCGAAGGCCGCAACTTCGACATCCGCAAGCAGCTGCTGCAGTACGACGACGTCGCCAACGACCAGCGCAAGGAAATCTACAAGCTGCGCAACGACGTGCTGGAAGCCCAGGATGTCGGCGACATGGTGACCAACCTGCGCGAGAGCGTGCTGGTTGAGCTGTTCCGCGACCACGTGCCGGCCGACACCATGGAAGAGCAGTGGAACATCTCCGGCCTGGAAACGCGCCTGCGCGAGGACTGGGGCCTGGAAGTGCCGCTGGCGCAGACCATCGAGGGCGCGCAGAGCATCGAGGACGAAGAGCTGCTCAACCTGATCATGAAGGCGGCCGCGGAGCGCTACGATGGCAAGGTCGCGATGGTCGGCCGCGAGTCGTTCGCCGGCTTCGAGCGCTCGGTCATGCTGCAGAGCATCGACACGCACTGGCGCGAGCACCTGGCCGCGCTGGACCACCTGCGCCAGGGCATCCACCTGCGCGGCTATGCGCAGAAGGATCCCAAGCAGGAATACAAGCGCGAGTCGTTCGAGCTGTTCGCGCGCCTGCTGGACCTGATCAAGAACGAAGTCACGCGCGTGACCTTCAACGTGCAGATCCAGTCGCCGGAAGAGCTGGAGCAGGCTTCGGAAGAGATCGAGGAAGGCCTGTCGCACCTGGAGAACATCCAGTACAAGCACGACGAGTTCGCCGAAGGGCGCGAGCCGGTCGAGGAAGCGCCGTCGCCGCGCACCGGTGCGGCCATGGCCGCCGCCGAGCTGGCGCTGGCGGGCATGCCCAAGGTCGGCCGCAACGATCCGTGCCCGTGCGGCTCGGGCAAGAAGTTCAAGCAGTGCCACGGCAGGCTCAGCTGAACTGAGCCCGGCCGGGTACCCGGCATGACGTCGTTCCCGCTGTCTGGGGAGTGACGCGCAAGGAAACGACATGCCCGCCCTCCGCGGGCATGTTCGTCTGATGACAAGCAAGTTGCGAGCAGAAGCCGCAAGCAGATAACGCAAGCAGGAACGAGGAGTCCACATGCCCGTCAATCTTCCGCTGCCCCAGGCAGAGAACCTGAAATCCGTCGCCGGCGTGGAGCTGGGCTGGGCCGAGGCGGGCATCCGCAAGGCCAACCGCAAGGACGTGCTGGTGGTGCGCGTGGCCGAAGGCAGCACCGTGGCCGGCGTCTTCACCAGCAACCGCTTCTGCGCGGCGCCGGTGCAGGTCTGCCGCGAGCACCTGGCCGCTGGCAAGGGCATCCGCGCGCTGGTGGTCAACACCGGCAATGCCAACGCCGGCACCGGCGAACCGGGCCTGGCCAGTGCCCGCGCCAGCTGCGACGCGCTGGCAGCGCAACTGGGCATCGCCGCCGAGCAGGTGCTGCCGTTCTCGACCGGCGTGATCCTGGAGCCGCTGCCGGTCGACCGTCTGGTGGCCGGCCTGCCCGCCGCCATCGCCAACGCGAAGCCGGACAACTGGCTGGCCGCCGCCGAAGCCATCATGACCACCGACACGCAGCCCAAGGCCGCGTCGCGCACGGTGCAGATCGACGGCAAGACCGTGACGCTGTCGGGCATCAGCAAGGGCGCCGGCATGATCCGCCCGAACATGGCGACCATGCTCGGCTTTATCGCCATGGACGCCGCCGTGGCCCAGCCGGTGCTGCAGGCGCTGGTCTCCTACGCCGCCGACCATTCGTTCAACAGCATCACCATCGACGGCGATACCTCGACCAACGACTCGTTCGTGCTGATCGCCACGGGCAAGTCCGGCGCCGTGGTCGAGCGCGCCGAAGGCCCGGCCTTCGAGGCGCTGCGCGACGCGGTGACCGCGCTGGCGCAGGAACTGGCGCAGATGATCGTGCGCGACGGCGAAGGCGCCACCAAGCTGATGACCATCCGCGTCGAAGGCGGCAAGGACGTGGCCGAGTGCCGCCAGATCGCCTATGCGGTGGCGCATTCGCCGCTGGTCAAGACCGCGTTCTATGCGTCGGACCCCAACCTGGGCCGCATCCTGGCCGCGGTCGGCTACGCCGGCGTCGATGACCTCGACGTCGGCCGCGTCAACCTGTGGCTGGACGATGTCTGGGTGGCCCGCGACGGCGGCCGCAACCCCGACTACCGCGAGGAAGACGGCCAGCGCGTGATGAAGCAGGCCGAGATCACCGTGCGCGTCGCGCTCGGCCGCGGCAAGGCCGAAGCGACGGTCTGGACCTGCGACCTGTCGCACGATTACGTGTCGATCAACGCCGACTACCGCTCCTGAGCTTTCCGTCCTTCCCGTGTATGCGGGAAGGGCATCGATTCCCCTGCCAGCCGATACCGCGCCCCTAGCGCGCCCCTGCCATGTCTGACCTCGCCGCCCGCCTCGACAACTTCCTTGCCCGACTCGAACAATGGCTGCCGCCGCAACTGAGCGACGCCGACTGGCAGGAGGCCGTGGCGTTCCGCTGGCGCAAGCGGCAGAGCCTGTTCGGCAATATCGGCTACCTGCAGCCGGTGCGCCAGCTGCCGCCGATCCACCTGGACGACCTGAAGAACATCGAGCGCCAGAAGGATGCCATCGTCGCCAACACGCGCCAGTTCGTGAGCAAGCTGCCGGCCAACAATGTGCTGCTGACCGGCGCGCGCGGCACCGGCAAGTCGTCGCTGATCAAGGCCTGCCTCAATGCCTTCGTCAGGGACGGGCTGCGGCTGGTTGAGGTGGACAAGGATGACCTGGGCGACCTCGGCGATATCGTCGAGCTGGTTGCGCAGCGCCCCGAGCGCTTCGTGATCTTCTGCGACGACCTGTCGTTCGAAGAGGGCGAGTCGGGCTACAAGTCGCTCAAGTCGGCGCTGGACGGCTCGGTGGCGGCGCAGTCGGACAACGTGCTGATCTACGCCACCTCCAACCGCCGGCACCTGCTGCCGGAGTACATGAAGGACAACGAGACCTACCGCCACACCGACGATGGCGAGATCCATCCCGGCGAAGTGGTGGAAGAGAAGATCTCGCTGTCCGAGCGCTTCGGGCTGTGGCTGTCGTTCTACCCGCCCAAGCAGGACGAATATCTGGCCATTGTCGGCCACTGGCTCAGGCACTTTGGCTGCACCGACGAGGACATCGCCGCGGCGCGCGGTGACGCGCTGGTGTGGGCGCTGGAGCGCGGCTCGCGCTCGGGCCGCGTGGCCTGGCAGTTTGCGCGCGATTGGGGCGGCAAGCATGGCAAGCCCTATATTGCCGATGTCGCCGGAGACGCCAAGGCATGAGCGCGGCCACGCAGAACCCCGCGCAGACCGGCGCCAACCCGCCGCGCAAGGTGACCGAGGTGGCGGTCGGCGTGCTGGTGCAGCCCGACGGACGCTTCCTGCTGGCGCAGCGCCCGGCCGGCAAGCCCTACGAGGGCTATTGGGAATTCCCCGGCGGCAAGCTGGAGCCCGGTGAGTCGGTGGAGGCAGCACTGGCCAGAGAACTCCATGAAGAGCTGGGCCTTGATGTAACGCAATGCGAGCGTTGGCACATTCTGGAACATGACTATCCGCACGCCTATGTGCGGCTGTATTTCTGCAAGGTCACCGACTGGCGGGGCGACCCCGTCGGCCGCGAAGGCCAGGCCTTCTCGTGGCAGCGCACGCTGGTGACGGTGGGGCCGCTGCTGCCGGCCACCATTCCCGTGGTGGAGTGGCTGGCCGAGGAATCGGGCAACGGCTGACCCTGCCTTCCCGCTGTCGGGCAAGCGGCCGCGGCGCCCGCTTGCGCGCCGCCAGGGCCTGACCAGGCCCTGATCCACAGGAAAGGAACCTGCATGCTACGTGTCGATCGTATCGCCGACGACGTTTCCCTGCCTGAACTGACCCTGCGCGGCATCATCCTCGGTGCGCTGATCACGGTCGTGTTCACCGCCTCCAACATCTACCTGGGCCTGAAGGTCGGCCTGACCTTCTCGTCGGCGATCCCGGCGGCCGTGATCTCGATGGCCGTGCTGCGGCTCTTCCCCGGCGCCAACATCCTGGAAAACAACATGGTGCAGACGCAGGCCTCGGCCGCGGGCACCCTGTCGTCGATCATCTTTATCCTGCCGGGCCTGGTCATGCTGGGCCACTGGCAGGGCTTCCCGTTCTGGCAGACGCTGGCGATCTGCGCGGCCGGCGGCATGCTGGGCGTGCTGTTCAGCATCCCGCTGCGCCACGCGATGGTGGTGCAGAGCGAGCTGCCCTACCCGGAGGGCGTGGCCGCGGCGGAAATCCTGCGCGTGGGCAGCGCCGCGCCAGACCAGGCCGCGCCGGGGCAGAAGCCCCAGGCGACCGGCCTGGCCGACCTGATGGCCGGCGGCCTGGTGGCGGGGCTGTTCAGCTTTGCCGCCGGCGGGCTGCGCCTGCTGGCCGAGGGCGCCAACTTCTGGCTGTCGGCCGGGGCCTCGGTGGTGCGGCTGTCGATGGGGTTCTCGCTGGCGCTGGTGGGCGCGGGCTACCTGGTCGGAATCGTCGGCGGGCTGGCCATGCTGCTCGGGCTGGTGCTGACCTGGGGCGTCGCGGTGCCGTGGCTGACGGCCATCACGCCGCGCCCGGACGGCGCCACGCTGTCGGCCTTCGGCGCCATGGTGTGGAGCCAGCAGGCGCGCTTCATCGGTGCCGGCACCATCGGCATTGCCGCGATCTGGACGCTGCTGTCGCTGGCCGGGCCGATGCTGTACGGCATCCGCGCCTCGTTCGGCGCGCTGCAGGGCGGGCCGGCGGGGCAGGGCAAGATGCCGCGCACGCAGCAGGACATGCCGGCCAGATGGATCGGCCTGGTGATGCTGGGGCTGCTGGCGGTGCTGGTGACGGTATTCGCCTGGTTCCTCGCGCCGGCGCCGCTCGATGGCGGCGCACGCTGGCGCCTGGTGATCTACGCGGTGGTGTTCGCCTTTATCTTCGGCTTCCTGGTGGCGGCGGCGTGTGGCTACATGGCCGGGCTGGTGGGCTCGTCGGCCAGCCCGATCTCGGGCATCGGCATCATCGCGGTGATCCTGGTGTCGCTGCTGATCCTGCTGGCGGGCAAGGCCGACGGGCTGCTGGCCACGCCCGAGGGCAGAAACTTCGCGATTGCGCTGGCGATCTTCACCACCTCGGCGGTGGTGGCGGTCGCCTCGATCGCCAACGACAACCTGCAGGACCTGAAGACCGGCTGGCTGGTCGGTGCCACGCCGTGGCGCCAGCAGGTGGCGCTGCTGATCGGCTGCGCGGTAGGCGCGGCGGTGATTCCGCCGGTGCTGGACCTGCTCTATAGCGCCTATGGCTTCGCCGGCGCGCTGCCGCGTGCGGACATGGACCCCAACCAGGCGCTGGCCGCGCCGCAGGCGACGCTGATGACCGCGATCGCCACCGGCATCTTCACCCGCCAGCTCAACTGGACCATGATCCTGATCGGCATCGGGCTGGGCGTGGTGCTGATCGCCATCGACGAGGTGCTGCGCCGCCGCCGCGGCGCGGCGCGGCTGCCGGTGCTGGCGGTGGGCATCGGCATCTACCTGCCGCCGACCATCAGCTCGGCGCTGGTGGTCGGCGCGGTGCTGTCGTGGCTCCTGCTGCGCAGCGAGCGCCGCCGCGCCAGCGCGCGCGGCGACGACGTCAAGCTGGCGCTGGAACATGCCGAGCGGCGCGGCACGCTGCTGGCCTCGGGCCTGATCGTGGGGGAAAGCCTGGTCGGCGTGATGCTGGCCGCGGTAATCGGCCTGTCGGGCAGGGATGCGCCACTGGCGCTGGCCGGGCCCGGGTTTGAAGCGACCGCGCAGTGGCTGGGCCTGGCGGTGTTCGCGCTGGTATGCGTGGGCTTCTACCGCCGCGTGCTGGCGGCGGCGCACTGAACCGCGAGGGACGCTGAAGGCGAGGGCGCTTCAGTCGTCCTCGTCTTCAGTCTGGTCGGCGGAGGTCTCGCCCGGCTTGCCGCCGATCACGTATTTCTCGGACGCCCAGGCGCCGAGATCGATCTGCTTGCAGCGCTCGGAACAGAAGGGGCGGAATTTGTTGTCGGGCACCCAGGCCACCTCGGTGCCGCAGGTGGGGCATTTGACGACAGCAGGCATAGCGTTCAGCGCAGGCTTCAGAAATTGCAGAGTTTCAGCAGGAACGGGATATCCGCATCGACCGAGCGTGGGCGCAGGTCGCCGTCCTGCTGCGTGAAGCGCACCCACAGCATGTACTTGTTGGCGCTCATCTCGGGGATGAAGGCCAGCAGCGAGTCATCCAGGTAGACCTGCATCAGCTGGTAGCTGCGTCCGGACAGCATTTGCTGGTAGCTGCCGCCGGTGGCGATCACCTTGCCGCTCTGGCCGGCTTCGCGCAGCAGGCGCAGCACGATGGTGGTGCCCATGCGCAGCGACAGCAGCGGACGTACCCACTTCAGGATATCGGCGCGGCGGTCTTCGGCGGGGCGGTGCTGCCAGGCATAGTAGGCCGGCAGGTCGAACTCGCAGGTGCCGCCGGGGATGATCGCGCGGCTGCGGATGCTGGTCAGCCACTCGTTGTCGGCCAGCAGCTGGCCGGCCTTGCCCACGGTCTGGTTGAGCATGGCGATGCCTTGCTCGATCTCGCCGATGACGGCGTCCAGCGCCTCCTGGTCGATCTGCGGGCTGGCGCGCAGCGGCGCCAGTGCCTGGCGCTGGCGTTCCAGTTCCTTGATCAGGTCGGTCTTGAGGTCGGCGCGGCCGGCGACGTCGATGATCTCGAACAGCGTGGTCAGCGCGACATGGTGCTGGTGGGCATGATCCTGGCCGAGAAAGTATTCCAGCCGATCGAACAGGTCCTCCAGGCGCAGGAGTGTCCTGATGCGTTCGTTGAAAGGGTATTCGTACAGAATCAAGTGCAATGTCCGTGCAGGGCGTCGGGCGCTTTCAGGAGCGGCCCGGTGCAGAATGAGGCCCGGGAAATGCCGGAAGGGGCGGTATATGGCGGGCGGTTGCCGCCAGTATGCGGTGATTTCCCCGCATATTCCAGCGCATTCTATGCGAGACACGGGCCGAGGACAATGTCGCGTGCATGATGCCATGCGCTGGCGCGCCGGGTTGCGCGTTATGGATGGACCCTGGCCGCCGCCGACAGTTCACGATAGTAGCGGTCGAGCCGGTCGACCTGGTCCACCAGCGCCTCCACCGGACCGTCGTTGTCGATGACGTCGTCGGCACATGCCAGGCGCTCGGCGCGGGTGGCCTGTCTGGCCATGATGGCCTGCACCTGCTCGCGGCTGAAGCCGTTGCGCGACATCACGCGCGCCACCTGGGTGGCCTCGGTGCAGTCCACCACCAGCACGCGGCCCACGCGCTCGCGCCATGAGCCCGATTCCACCAGCAGCGGCACCACGTAGATCAGGTAGGGATGGTCGCCGGCATCGCGGATCGCGTGGGCGCGCTCGGTGGTCAGTGCACGGATCAGCGGGTGGGTGATCGCTTCAAGCCGCGCCTTGGCTGCGGGGTCGGCAAACACCAGTGCGCGCATCGCGTCGCGGTCCATGGCGCCGTCGGGACGCAGGCAGGCCGGGCCGAAGGCCTCGACCAGCGCCGGGATGGCGCGCCCGCCTGGGGCGGTGATCTCGTGCGCGAGCAGGTCGGTGTCGATGATCGCGGCACCGCGCGCGGCAAACATGTCGGCCACGCGGGTCTTGCCGCTGCCGATGCCGCCGGTCAGTCCGATTTCCAGCATGTGAGGCTCTGTTGACGATGTTGCCGCAACGATACCAGCTTCAGCGGAGATCGTCGGACACCGTCATGGCCATGCAAACAGCGGCAGCACGCCGGGGCCGAACAGCAGCACCACCACGCCGGCGAGCGCGATGAAGGGCCCGAACGGGAAGGGCGTGTCGCGTTCCTGCCGGCGCAGCGCGATATTGGCCAGCCCGAACAGCACGCCGACCACCGACGACAGCAGCACCAGCGCCGGCAGCGCCTGCCAGCCGAGCCAGGCGCCCAGCGCCGCCATCAGCTTGAAGTCGCCAAAGCCCATGCCTTCCTTGCCGCGCACCAGCCGGAACAGCCAGTAGGCCGTCCACAGCACCAGGTAGCCGGCAGCCGCGCCGATCACGGCGTCGGGCAGCGTCACGAACACGCCGCCCAGGTTCAGCAGCAGGCCCAGCCACAACAGCGGCAGGGTGATCTGGTCCGGCAGCAGTTGCGTATCGGCATCGATCATGGTCAGCGCCAGCAGCGCCCACACCAGCACCAGCGCGGCCAGGGCCTGTCCGCCGGGGCCGAAGCGCCACGCCGCCAGCGCGCTCAGCACGCCACAGGCCAGCTCGACCAGCGGATAGCGCACACTGATCGGCGCCTGGCACGCCGAGCAGCGCCCGCGCAGGAACAGGTAGCTCAGCACCGGCACGTTCTCCCACGGCGCAATCGCGTGGCCGCAATGCGGGCAGGCCGAGCGCGGCACCATCAGGTTGTAGCGGCCGGGGTAGGGCAGCGGGTCGCCGCGCAGCTCGGCGATATAGTTGGCCTCGTCGCGCTCCATCATGCGCGGCATCCGGTGGATGACCACATTGAGGAAGCTGCCGACCACCAGCCCGAGCAGCGCGGCGGCCGCCACCAGGAAGGCGGGCGGCAACGCCGCCAGTGCCTCCACCAGCGGCGCGCCGCCGGTGGAGGCCGACGAAGGGTAGGGGGAAGCAGACCACGAAGACAACATCGCTTACACCACCTGTCCCAGCTTGAAGATCGGCAGGTACATCGCCACCACCATGCCGCCGATCAGCACACCCAGCACCACGATGATCAGCGGCTCGATCAGGCTGGAGATCGCGGCCACGGCATCGTCGACCTCGCGCTCGTAGAACTCCGCCACCTTCAGCAGCATGTTGTCCAGCGCGCCGGACTCCTCACCGATCTGCGTCATCTGCAGCACCATGTTGTCGAACACATGGGTGGCCTGCATCGCGTTGGTCAGGCTGGTGCCGATGCGCACCGATTGCTCGATCTCGCGCGTGGCGTCGTAGTAGACCCAGTTGCCGGCCGCGCCGGCCACGGACTCCATTGACTCCACCAGCGGCGTGCCGGCGGCGAACATGGTGGCCAGCGTGCGGGTCCAGCGCGCGATCACGGCCTTGCGGAACAGGCTGCCGAAGATCGGCAGCTTCAGCAGCGCGCGGTCGGTGGCGCGCTGCACCTTCTCCGATTTCTTCAGCGCGCGCAGGTAGAAGGAGATGCCGGCCACCGGCGCCCCGATCACCAGGTACCAGTACTGGACAAAGAAGTCCGAGATGGCGATCACCAGCAGCGTCGGCGCCGGCAGGTTGGCGCCGAAGCTGGAGAACACGCCCTTGAACGCCGGGATCACGAACAGCATCAGGATCACGGTCACGGCAAAGGCCACCGTCAGCACCGCGATCGGGTAGATCATCGCCGACTTGATCTGGCCTTTCAGCGCGATGGTCTTTTCCATGTAGAGCGACAGGCGCTCCAGCAGCGAATCCAGGATACCGCCCTGTTCGCCGGCATCGATCAGGTTGCAGTACAGCGTATCGAAGTACTTCGGATGGCGCCGGAATGCCGCGGCCATGCTGCTGCCGGCCTCGATGTCGAAGCGGATGTCGGACAGCAGCTGGGTGAAGTTGGGGTTCACGTGGCCACGCGCGATGATGTCGATCGATTGCAGCAGCGGAATGCCGGCCTTGAGCATGGTCGACAGCTGCCGGGTGAAGTAGGCGATGTCCTTCTCGGTGATCTTGCGCCCGCGCGCGGCCTTGCGCTTCTTCAGCTTGACGATGGTCAGGCCCTGCTTGCGCAGCGTGGCGGTGACCTCGGCCTGGTTCTCGGCGCGCAGCTCGCCGGTGAAGGTCTTGCCCTTGCGGTCCTTGCCTTCCCACTCAAAGATATACTGGGTGGGTGCCTTGCGCCCCTTCCCTGATTTCGCCCGTGACGGTGCCGCCGTCCGGGCGCTCGCCGCTGGTGCACGCGTCGCCATGATATTGACCCCCGATGTAAATGACGCTTGTTCTGCGTCTTGTATTTACGTTTGTCCTGCTTCCCTAAGTATTCGTAGTCGCCAGCACTTCTTCGAGTGACGTGACGCCCTGCCTCACCTTCAGCAGCCCCGCTTCGCGCAACGATAGCACGCCGTCCTTGCGCGCCTGCTCGGCGATCTGCAATGCCGTTCCATGCGTCAGGATGATCTCCTGCATGGCCTCGGTGATCGGCATGACCTGGTAGATGCCGCAGCGGCCCTTGTAGCCGGTGCCGTTGCAGCGCTCGCAGCCGACCGGGTGGTAGGGCTGCCAGCTGCCGTCCAGGTCTTGTTCGCGGAAGCCCGCCTCCAGCAGCGCCTCGCGCGGGATCTCGCCCTCGCGCTTGCAGGTGCACAGCCGCCGCGCCAGCCGCTGCGCGGTGATCATCAGCACGCTCGAGGCAATATTGAAGGCCGCCACGCCCATGTTCATCAACCGCGTCAGCGTGGTCGGCGCATCGTTGGTGTGCAGCGTCGACAACACCAGGTGGCCGGTCTGCGCGGCCTTGATCGAGATGTCGGCGGTTTCCAGGTCGCGGATTTCGCCGACCATGATGATGTCCGGATCCTGCCGCAGGAACGAACGCAGGGCCGCGGCAAAGGTCAGGCCCGCCTTGTCGTTGACGTTGACCTGGTTGATGCCGGGCAGCTGGATTTCGGCCGGGTCTTCCGCGGTGGAGATATTGATGTCGCCCTGGTTCAGCAGGTTCAGGAAGGTGTACAGCGACACCGTCTTGCCGCTGCCGGTGGGGCCGGTCACCAGCACCATGCCATAGGGGCGCTTGATCACGTCCAGCAGCAGCGCCTTCTGCTCGGGCTCATAGCCGAGCTGGTCGATGTCGAGCTTGTCGGACGAAGATTCCAGGATCCGCATCACGATCTTCTCGCCGAACAGCGTCGGCAGCGTCGACACGCGGAAATCCACTGCCCGCTCGACCGTCTCCTTGGCGTCCTTGTCCTTGGGCAGGGCAATCAGCAGCTTCATGCGGCCGTCCTGCGGCACGCGCTTTTCAGAAATATCCAGGCGCGACAGCACCTTGATGCGGGTGGCGATCTTGTCGCGGATATCCAGCGGTGGGCGCGCGACCTCCTGCAGCACCCCGTCCACGCGGAAGCGGACGCGGTAGAAAGTCTCGAACGGCTCGAAGTGCAGGTCGGACGCGCCGCGATGGAAGGCCTCGGTCAGCAGCTTCTGCAGGAAGCGCACCACCGGGGCGTCGTCGATATTGTCGGCGGTGGTGCGGTTGCGCTGGTTGCCGGCCGCGGCCACCGGATCGTATTCGATCATCTTGCGCTCGGCCTGCACCGGCGAGATGTTCTTCAGCGTGCCCAGGGCCTCACCGGCGGAGCGCACGTGCTTCATCAGCTTGTCGTGCTCGACCACCACCGCTTCGACCGGCAGCTTGTACTTTTCCTTGATCGCATCCAGCCCGGCCTGGTTGGACGGGTCGGACATCGCCAGCACCAGCCGGTTCTCGCGCCGGCCCAGCGGCAGCAGCCGGTGCGCGTGGAATTCACGGTTGCCGGCCAGTGCCGGCGGCACCTTGTTCAGGTTGTACTGGGCCAGGTCCAGCAGCGGCAGCTGGTATTTGTCCGCGGCAAACAGCGCCAGGTCGTGCGCGCTCATGGTGCCGCTGCCGACGATCTCGTCGATCAGCTGCGACTGCTTTTCACGCGCGGCCTGCTCCAGCTGAGCAAGCAGGGCGGGCGCGATACGCCGGCTCTGGGCCAGGGCAAGACCGAGTGTCATGGCAGGTGCGCTGTGCGGTGCGGTTAGGCGGTGGCGGATGCCACGCAGGCGGGGGCGGACGGACCCACGTCCCCGGATCGGGGCAGTTTGCCGCCGGGGTCACTTTTTGTAAAGCCGGCGCGGGCGCGGTGTTGGCGTTTGCGCGACACGGGCGCAACCCTACTTGCGCGGGGAAGAAGCGGCGTTTCAGGCAGCTTCCTTGCGCGCGGGATAGGTGCCCTTTTGAGAGGAATCCCTGTCCCCGCCCATGTTTGCCTTGGCCTTTTCCCAACGGGAGACGCCACGCCTTTTTTGATCCGATATAGAATCAAAAGTGCGTGCATAACACTGCGTGACGCCAATTTGCAGGAAGCCCTTCATGCAGTTCGTCAAGAAGGCGCACAAGCCGCTGTACCTGGCGATCGAGGATGAAGAGAGAAAGGGATGATCATCATGACCGCAGAAGACCTGATGAAGGCCGTCAGCAAGATGCCCGCGCAGGAGCGCATCAAGTTTTTCACGCTGGTGGGCGAGCAGGCTTTCAAGGACGAGGACTTCTCGCACGAGGAAGTCTTTGGCCACCTCGCGGAAGCAGATTTCACCGCCGCGGAGGCGGCCGAATACCTCGAAGTTTCAATTGCCACCTTCCGGCGGCTGGTGCGCGACGGCAAGCTCGCGCCCCATGCGGTAGTGGGTCGTAGCCAGCTGTTTTCCGCGGCCGACCTGAAGGCATTCAAGCGTCAGCGCAAGGCGATCAAGGGATGAGTTGCCGGAGGATCGGGGAGGGGGGCAGAAAGACAAAAGGCCGAACCAACTGACGTTGATCCGGCCTTTTAAATCTGGTCGGGGTGAGAGGATTCGAACCTCCGGCCTCTACGTCCCGAACGTAGCGCTCTACCAGGCTAAGCTACACCCCGATTTGGTTTGCTGGCAAACGTCTGACCGTCTGCAGCAAAGAAGGTAAGTTTAGCAGCGTTTTTTGGGGAATGGAAGAGGGCGAGGAAAATCGCCGTTCTGCCCGCTTCCGCTGCCTTCCCCGCGGTTGCGTCAGGACTGCCGTTGCAATGAGAACGCGCAGAGCTGGATCAGGGTTTCCTTCAGTTCCGACGGCGGGAACTGCCGTGCCGCCTGTTCGGCGGCTTCAGCCTCGCGCCGCGCGGCTTCGAAGGTGACGTCCAGCGCGCCACTGGCGTGGATCGCGGCAAACACGGCATCGAAATGCTCGGTGCCACCTCGCACGATGGCGTCGCGCGCCAACTGGCGCTGTTCGGGCGTGCCGTGTTCCAGCAGGTGCAGCAGGGGCAGGGTGGGCTTGCCTTCGCGCAGGTCGTCGCCGGCGTTCTTGCCCATCTGCTCGGCGCTGGCGGTGTAGTCCAGCATGTCGTCGATCAGCTGGAAGGCGGTGCCGATGCGGCGGCCGTATTCAGCCGCGGCTTCTTCCATCTGGGCGTCGGCGCCGGCCAGCACGGCGCCGAGTTGCGCGGCGGCCTCGAACAGCTTGGCGGTCTTGTAGCGGATCACCTGCAGGTAGCGCTCGACGGTGACGTCGGGGTCGTGCATGTTCAGCAGCTGCAGGACCTCGCCCTCGGCGATCACGTTGGTCGCGTTGGACAGGATCTCCATGATGCGCATGCTGCCGGCATCGACCATCATCTGGAACGCGCGCGAATAGAGGAAGTCGCCCACCAGCACGCTGGCGGCGTTGCCGAACACGGCATTGGCGGTATCGCGCCCGCGCCGCAGCTCGGACTCGTCGACCACGTCGTCGTGCAGCAGGGTGGCGGTGTGGATGAACTCCACCACGGCGGCCAGCTCATGGTGGCGGTTGCCGTCGTAGCCCATCGCGCGCGCTGTCAGCAGCAGGATCACCGGGCGCAGGCGCTTGCCGCCGGCACCGATGATGTATTCGCCGATCTGCTCGATCAGGGGGACTTCAGAAGACAGCCGCTGGCGGATAACAGCATCGACCGCGCGCATGTCTGCAGCGACCGGGGCAAGCAAGGCAGTGGCGGAAGGCTGGGACAAGATGATCACCGTTACGCAAAACCGGACGATTATATGCGATGCGCGTGGCGTTCCACGTATGGCGCGCTTCTAAAGATTCGCGCTCAGGGTATGCGCTCAGGGTGTTCGCAAGGCGCGCAACTATAATGCAGCCATGAACAAGCCCGTGCCTCGTCGCCACCTGCGCCGCACCGCCCTTTGGGTGGCGTTTGCGGCACTGGCGGGATTCCTGCTCGCCGACCTGACCTGAGCCAGGGCGCGGTTGCATTGTGGCGATGCCGCCGCACACAGGCTATGTGCCTGTTTTCTTTGCCCTTTTCCCGGATCTCATTTATAATTCCCGGTTTCCTCCGGTAGCTGCGCTCGCTTTGCGGGTTCTGACCGGCGGGAGATAACCGGGCCGCATTGAGCCCGCCCAGGCGCCAGGCCGTGCAATTGACCGGCCGCGCAGGGTGCGCCAGTGCCGGCATACGGCGTTTTATTCACATCCGAGAGGTTCGACAATGTACGCGGTCGTAAAAACCGGCGGCAAGCAATACAAGGTTGCTGCTGGCGAAAAACTGAAAGTAGAACAGATACCGGCAGACATTGGCGCAGAAATCACGCTCGACCAGGTGCTCGCAGTGGGCGCCGGCGACCAAATCAAGTTTGGTACGCCGCTGGTTAGCGGGGCTTCCGTCAAGGCTACCGTTATCTCCCAAGGTCGTCACGACAAAGTGAAGATCTTCAAGATGCGCCGTCGCAAGCACTACCAGAAGCGTCAGGGCCATCGTCAGAATTACACCGAACTGCGCATCGAAGCGATCGTTGCCTGATCGATCGAGCGTAACCAGGTAAAGCGACAGGAGTAAGACATGGCACAGAAAAAAGGCGGCGGTTCCACGCGGAACGGCCGTGATTCCGAATCGAAGCGTCTGGGCGTGAAGGTGTTTGGTGGCCAGGCCATCAACGCCGGCGGCATCATCATCCGCCAACGCGGTACCCGCGTGCATGCCGGCGACAACGTCGGCGTGGGCAAGGACCACACGCTGTTTGCCCTGGTGGACGGCCACGTGCAGTTCGCCGTCAAGGGCCCTGCCAAGAAGCAGCAAGTCAGCGTCGTTCCGGCGGCCTGATAACAGCCTTTGCAGGATGAAGGCCCCGCAACGCTTGCGGGGCCTTTTCTTTTCTGGCGACAATGTCAGTTCGCCAGCCCGGTCGGAGGCTTCCAGCCGCTGATCCGCCGATCCATCACGGAAACCCATCATCATGAAGTTCATAGACGAAGCCCGAATCGAAGCCATCGCCGGCAACGGCGGCAATGGCAGCGCCTCGTTCCGGCGCGAGAAGTTTGTGCCCTTCGGCGGCCCGGATGGTGGCGATGGCGGCCGCGGCGGCAGCGTGTTCGCCGTGGCGGACCGCAATATCAATACGCTGATCGACTTCCGCTACGCCAGGAAGCACGTTGCCCGCAACGGCGAGAACGGCCGCGGCTCCGACTGCTACGGCGCGGCGGGTGAGGACATCACGCTGCGCATGCCGGTGGGCACGCTGATCACCGACATGGACACCGGCGAAGTCATCGCCGACCTGACCGAGCACGGCCAGCGCGTGTGCCTGGCCGAAGGCGGCATGGGCGGCTGGGGCAACCTGCATTTCAAGTCCAGTACCAACCGCGCGCCGCGCCAGCAGGTGGACGGCAAGCCGGGCGAGCGCCGCATGCTCAAGCTCGAGCTCAAGGTGCTGGCCGACGTCGGCCTGCTGGGCATGCCCAACGCCGGCAAGTCGACCTTTATCTCGCATATCTCCAACGCGCGCCCGAAGGTGGCGGACTATCCGTTCACTACCCTGCACCCGAACCTGGGCGTGGTGCGCGTGGACCACGAGCAATCGTTCGTGGTCGCCGACATTCCCGGCCTGATCGAAGGCGCCGCCGAAGGCGCGGGCCTGGGTCACCAGTTCCTGCGCCACCTGCAGCGCACCGGCCTGCTGCTGCATATTGTCGACCTGGCGCCGTTTGACGAGGCAGTCGACCCGGTGGCCGAGGCCAAGGCCATCGTCAACGAGCTGAAGAAGTACGACGAAACCCTGTACGACAAGCCGCGCTGGCTGGTGCTGAACAAGCTCGACGTGGTTCCCGAGGACGAGCGCGCGGCCCGCGTGAAGGATTTCATCAAGCGCTACAAGTGGAAGGGGCCGGTGTTCCAGATTTCGGCGCTGACCGGCGAAGGCTGCCGCGAGCTGATCTACGCGATCAAGGACCACCTGCAGGCGATCAAGGCCGAAGAAGCCGCGGCGCTGGCCGAGCCGGACATCCGGCTGGACGAGCGCCTGCACAACGTCGACCAGGGGCAGGGCGAGGCATAAGCCGGGGCCGCCGCTGGCGCCCCACCACAGAAGAATACCCACGGACAATTCGGGCGCGGCGCCCGCCGCCGGCTGCCCGGGAGACAGGATTCCCGTCATGCAATCGGTCATCGCGCAGGCAAAGCGCATCGTCGTCAAAGTCGGCTCCAGCCTGGTCACCAACGACGGCAAGGGGCTGGACCACGACGCCATCGCCCGCTGGGCGGCCCAGATCGCCAAGCTGCGCGTGGCCGGCAAGGAAGTGGTGCTGGTCAGCTCCGGCGCCATCGCCGAAGGCATGCAGCGCCTGGGCTGGGTGCGCCGCCCGAAGGAAATCCATGAGCTGCAGGCCGCCGCCGCCGTCGGCCAGATGGGCCTGGCACAGGTCTATGAAAGCCAGTTCGGCCGCTACGGCATCCGCACCGCGCAGGTGCTGCTGACCCACGCCGACCTGGCCGACCGCGAACGCTACCTCAACGCCCGCTCGACCCTGCTCACGCTGCTGTCCCTGGGCGTGGTGCCGATCATCAACGAGAACGACACCGTGGTCACCGACGAAATCAAGTTCGGCGACAACGACACGCTGGGCGCGCTGGTGACCAACCTGATCGAAGGCGACGCGCTGGTGATCCTGACCGACCAGCGCGGCCTGTACACCGCCGACCCGCGCAAGGACCCGGCCGCGCAGTTCGTGGACGAGGCCCTGGCCGGCACCCCCGAGCTGGAGGCCATGGCCGGCGGCGCCGGCACGTCGATCGGGCGCGGCGGCATGCTGACCAAGATCCTGGCGGCCAAGCGCGCAGCCAAGTCCGGCGCCCATACCACCATCGCCTCCGGGCGCGAGGCCAACGTGCTGGAGCGCCTGGCCGCGGGCGAGGCCATCGGCACCCAGCTGCTGGCGCCGACCGGGCGGCTCACGGCGCGCAAGCAATGGATGGCCGACCACCTGCAGCTGCGCGGCCGGGTCGTGATCGACAACGGCGCGGTCGAGAAGCTCACCAGCGGCGGCAAGTCGCTGTTGCCGATCGGCGTGACGGAAGTGCAGGGCGAGTTCGCCCGCGGCGAGGTGATCGCGTGCGTCGACGCGCAGGGCAAGGAGGTGGCGCGCGGCATCACCAACTATTCCAGCGCCGAGGCGCGGCTGATCGCGCGCAAGCCCTCATCCGAGATCGAGTCCGTGCTGGGGCACCTGAACGAGCCCGAACTGATCCATCGCGACAACCTGGTGCTGGTCTGACGGGCGTACAGGCCGGGCGCAAACAAAAACGGCGGGGCTGCCAGGCAGTCCCGCCGTTTTTTTATGTCGACGCCGCGCGCTTCAGCGCTTGCGCGGCGCTCGCGATTGCAGGTCGCGCACCATGGCGTCGGCGGTGCCGGCCACGGTACGGCCCTCGCAGAAGAAATCGATCGCCAGCGTGGCGGCATAGGCATTGCGCACGCCAGTCTCCATGCGGTGCCAGGTCTCGCCGTAGTCGCTGCTGTTGGGCACCCACTCGGTGGCGCCCTTGGGCAGCGTGGCGTAGAGCTTGCGCTCGAACGCATCGCAGCGCAGGCCTTCGAAGGTCACGTTGCGTGCGCCGCTCTGGCTGGTGGTGACGACCGTGTAGCGCACCACGTTGTCCTTGCCGACCGAGACCGACTTGCCGTCCACCGCGAATGACAGCGAGCCGGTGCCCGACACCGAGAACGGGATCAGGTTGGCGTCCTGAGGCGGTGCCGGCAGCATCGCCTTGGCCTCATCAAAGGTCTTGGGCGCGAACGGGTTGAGCCAGGTGCTTTCTTCCTCCGCCATCTCCTTGCCGGTGGTCTTGCAGCCGGCCAGCGCAAGGCTGGCCGCGGCAATCAGCATGCCGGCAGCGGTCAGGCCGCGGCGGCGGCCCAGGCCGGTGAAACTAGTCATCAGTGCTCCGTGAGGTGGAAACCGGCGTTGCCGGTGAATCGTGCTCGGTCGCGTGCGCGGCCTCGGCATTGCAGTCGGCGTCGGCCTGCTGCGCCTGCTGGGCGCGGCTGAGCGCCTGGCTGCGCGGCCCGCCATGCCGGCCATGCATGCCGTGGGGGCCGTGCGTGCCGTGTGTGCCATAGGGACTCAGCGGCACACGCGCGTGCCGGTTCAGGAAGCGTGACAACTCCGTCAGCGCCAGCTGGTAGACATCGCGCTTGAACTCGATCACCGCCTCCAGCGGCACCCAGTAATGACTCCAACGCCAGGCGTCGAATTCAGGGTGCTCGGTGGCACGCAGATGGATATCACAGTCCCTGCCGGCCATGCGCAGCAGGAACCAGATTTGTTTCTGGCCCTTGTAGTGGCCGCGGATCTCGCGGCGGATGAACTTGTCCGGCACCTCGTAACGCAGCCAGTCGCGCGTGCGACCGACGATCCTGACGTGCTCCGGAAGCAGGCCGATTTCCTCATGCAGTTCACGGTACATGGCCTGTTCAGGCGTTTCGCCGTACTTGATGCCACCTTGCGGGAACTGCCAGGAGTGTTCGCCGATTCGCTTGCCCCAGAAAACCTCGTTTCGTGCGTTGAGGAGGATGATGCCGACGTTCGGGCGAAAGCCTTCACGATCGAGCATGACTGCACCTCGAATCCTTTAGAATTACGCTGATTATAAAGGAAGCGCGCAGCCGGGCCCGGACCGGGGGATGCTGGTTTTCCCCGAGCGGAAGGGCAGTTTCAGGCGCGTGCCCACAATTCAGTGCCGCCGGCCCCCGGATTTTGCCGGGACGGGTTTTCCCGAGCCCGGCGGCCCAGAGAGAAATTACGGATGAAAGCCTCGCAATTCTTCATTTCCACCCTCAAGGAAGCGCCCGCCGACGCGGAAATCGTTTCGCACAAGCTGATGATGCGCGCCGGCATGATCAAGAAGCTGGGCGCCGGCATCTACAACTACATGCCGATCGGGCTGCGCGTGATCCGCAAGGTGGAGAACATCGTGCGCGAGGAAATGAACCGCGCCGGCGCGGTGGAGCTGTCCATGCCGGTGATCCAGCCGGCCGAGCTGTGGCAGGAAACCGGCCGCTGGGACAAGATGGGCCCCGAGCTGCTGCGCCTGAAGGACCGCCATGAGCGCGATTTCGCGGTCCAGCCGACCTCGGAAGAGGTGGTGACCGACATCGCCCGCTCGGAAATCCGCAGCTACAAGCAGCTGCCGGTCAATTTCTACCAGATCCAGACCAAGTTCCGCGACGAGCGCCGGCCGCGCTTCGGCATCATGCGGGGGCGCGAGTTCACCATGAAGGATGCCTATTCCTTCGACCGCGACACGGACGGCCTGCGCACGTCCTACGAGAACATGTACGACGCCTACGTGCGCATCTTCCGCCGCTTTGGCCTGGAATTCCGCGCCGTGGCGGCCGACAACGGCGCCATCGGCGGCTCGGGCTCGCATGAGTTCCATGTGATCGCCGACACCGGCGAAGACGCCATCGTCTACTGCCCGACCTCGGACTACGCCGCCAACATGGAGGCCGCCGAGGCGCTGCCCCTGCTGGCCAGCCGCGCCGCGCCGGCCGAAGACCTGGTCAAGACCGCCACCCCGGAAAAGGCCAAGTGCGAGCACGTGGCCGAGTTCCTGGGCATCCCGCTGCAGCGCACCGTCAAGTCGATCGTGCTGGCCAAGGACACCGAGGCCGGCGCCGAGATCTGGCTGCTGCTGATCCGCGGCGACCATGAGCTGAACGAGGTCAAGGCGTCCAAGGTGCCGGGCCTGGCCGACTTCCGCTTTGCCACCGAGAACGAGATCGTCGACGCCTTCGGCTCGCCGCCGGGCTACCTGGGCCCGATCGGTGCGAAGAAGCCGGTCAAGGTGGTGGCCGACCGCACCGTCGCCAACATGAGCGATTTCGTCTGCGGCGCCAACTACCGCGACTACCACTACACCGGCGTCAACTGGGGCCGCGACCTGCCCGAGCCGGTCGTGGCCGACCTGCGCAACGTGGTCGCCGGCGACGCCTCGCCGGACGGCCAGGGCACGCTGGAAATCTGCCGCGGCATCGAGGTGGGCCACGTGTTCATGCTGGGCACGCGTTACTCGGAATCGATGAACGCCACCTTCCTGGATGAGAACGGCAAGACCCAGCCGATGCAGATGGGCTGCTACGGCATCGGCGTCACCCGTATCCTGGGCGCGGCGATCGAGCAGAACTTCGATGAGCGCGGCATCATCTGGCCGGCCGCGATCGCGCCGTTCGCGGTGGTGATCTGCCCGGTGGGCTACGACCGCTCCGAAGCCGTCAAGGCCGAGGCCGACCGCATCCATGCCGAGCTGCTGGCCGCCGGCGTGGACGTCATCCTGGACGACCGCGGCGAGCGCCCGGGCGTGATGTTTGCCGACTGGGAGCTGATCGGCGTGCCGCACCGCGTGGTGGTGGGCGACCGCGGCCTGAAGGAAGGCAAGGTCGAGTACCAGGGCCGGCGCGACGCGCAGGCCACCGCCGTCAGCGTGGCCGACGTGGTCGGCCACGTGCGCAGCCAGCTGGCGAACTGAGCCCCATGCGCGCCGCCCGCGGCATGACCGGTGCCGCCCGCCGCTGCGCGGGCGGGCTGCTGCTGGCCGTCGCGGCCATGGCAGCCCACGCCGGCGCGCAGAAGGAAGAAGACCTCGCCGATTCCGTGCGCGGCGCACTGGCCGCCGCCATTGCCGATGACCGGCCCACGCGGCCGGTATTCGCGTCCGGCGGCGAGCGCCTGGCCTACCTGAAATGGCTGGGCGAGATGTCCGCCCGCCTGGCCTCGCGCATCCCCGAGCCGCAGGTGCGCGTGGAACTGATCGAGGTGGCCTACTACGAGGCCAAGCGCGCCGGGCTGGAGCCCGCGCTGGTGCTGGGCCTGGTCCAGGTCGAGAGCAACTTCCGCAAGTACGCGATCAGCTCGGCCGGTGCGCGCGGGCTGATGCAGGTGATGCCGTTCTGGGTGCGCGCCATCGGCGACAGCGACCCGCGCAAGCTGTTTCACCTGCAGAGCAACCTGCGTTACGGCTGCACCATCCTGCGCTACTACCTGGACCGCGAGCAGGGCGACCTGTACCTGGCGCTGGGCCGCTACAACGGCAGCCGCGGCCGCCCCGAATATCCGAACGCGGTGCTGGCGGCGTGGAAGCGCTGGCAGTATTCCGAAGCCACGGTCACCGTGGCCGGCGAGCCCGAGATCGCGCCGTCGCGCCCGCGCGCACCGGTGTCCGAGCCGCCTGCCCGCAACCCGTTCTCGTCGCAGCGCGTCGCCGCCAATCCGTCATGATCCGCGAAGCATCCGTTGCCGGCGGCAAGACCGGCTACACCGAATCCTCGCCCGAACTTGAACAATGGCTGGCCCGGCATATCGCCCAGGGCTTTGCCGCCGATGCGCTGGTGTTGTCGATGCTGCGCTCGGGCTATGACGACGCCTTTGCGCGCCGGGCCGTGGCCGCGGCCTTCGCACAAGGCGCCGATGGCGCCGCGCCGGCCCGCCCTGCCGCCACCGCCGGCCCGCCCGCGCTCTACGCGGCCGATGGCGGCGACCGCCAGGTGCCGATCCTGTTCCGGCTCGCGTCGCCGCAGGTCCAGCTGTTCCAGCAACTGCTGACCGACGACGAGTGCGATGCCCTGGTGGCGCTGTCGCGCGGCCGCCTGGCGCGCTCGCCGGTGGTCAACCCGGACACCGGCGACGAGAACCTGATCGATGCCCGCACCAGCATGGGCGCGATGTTCCAGGTGGCCGAGCACGCCCTGATCGCGCGCATCGAGGCGCGCATCGCCGCCGTCACCGGCGTGCCCGCCGAGCACGGCGAAGGCCTGCAGATCCTCAACTACAAGCCCGGCGGCGAGTACCAGCCGCACTTCGACTACTTCAACCCGCAGCGCCCCGGCGAGGCGCGCCAGCTGTCCGTCGGCGGGCAGCGCATCGCCACCCTGGTGATCTACCTGAACACGCCCGAGGCGGGCGGCGCCACCGCGTTCCCGCGCGTGGGGCTGGAGGTGGCGCCGGTCAAGGGCAACGCGGTGTACTTCAGCTACCTGCTGCCCGACGGCACGCTGGACGAACGCACCCTGCACGCGGGCCTGCCGGTGGCATCCGGCGAGAAGTGGATCGCCACCAAATGGCTGCGCGAACGGCCGTACCGCAGCGACGCCTGATTGTGTTTCGCAGGAGCGCACTGCGCGGTACTGATCCAGTGCCCGGCGCCGTATCGGCATTAATTCCAAAAATTGTACCGGTACTGTACCGCTAACTGACCGTAGACTGATTTCCCTGAACGTCCTGGAGTCAGTCATGGAAGTGTCCCAACTCGCCGCCGGAACCGGTGTTTTTGCCGCGTTTGCCGGCTTTGCGCTGGTGTCGTCGATCACCCCCGGTCCCAACAACACGATGCTGCTCGCCTCGGGCGTGAACTTCGGCTTCGTGCGCACGGTGCCGCACCTGCTCGGCGTCAGCATTGGCTTTGCGCTGATGGTGGGGCTGGTCGGGCTGGGGCTGGGATCGATGTTCCACGCCTTCCCGTGGACCTGGCAGGTGCTGCGCGTGGTGGCGACGGTCTACCTGATATGGCTGGCGTGGAAGCTGGCCACGGCCGGCGGCGTGCAGGACCAGCAGGTCAAGCGGCCGATGGGCTTCTGGGCCGCGGCGGCGTTCCAGTGGGTCAATCCCAAGGCGTGGGTGATGGCGGTGGGTGCGTGCAGCACCTATGTGCTGCACGGCAACCTGTGGCTCAACGTGCTGCTGCTGGCGGGGATCTTCGGGGTGGTGAACCTGCCCAGCGTGGCGATGTGGGCACTGTGCGGCTCGGCGCTGCGGCGCTGGCTGGCGCGTCCGCGGGTGCTGCGCGCCTTCAATATCGGCATGGCCGTGCTGCTGCTGGCCTCGCTGTGGCCGATCCTGGGCGCCTGAGGATGGCGCCGGGGCAGGCACCCGGGCGGGTGCCTGTATTCAACTGATCAAACCAGCGCGCGGATCGAGTCCAGGTTGCGCCAGTAGCCCTTGGCGTCCATGCCGCACCCAAAGACATAGCGGTCCGGCACGGCAAAGCCGCAGAAGTCCGGATGCATGGGCTTGATCTTGGTCAGCGTCTTCTCGCACAGCACCGCGGCGTGGAATTCCTTGGCGCCCATGTCCATGATGCGCTCGCGGATCGCGGCCATGGTCTCGCCTTCATCCAGGATGTCGTCCAGCACCAGCACCACGCGGTCCTTGACCGACTCGCGCGGGGCCACGCGCCACTGCATCTCGCCGCCCACGGTCTTGTTGTTGTAGCGCGAGAGGTGGATGTAGTCGAACTCCAGCGGGAAGGCCAGCTTGGGCAGCAGCATGCCGGTGAAGACCACCGCGCCGCCCATCACCGACAGCACCAGCGGGAAGGCATCGCCCATCTTGGCGGTGATTTCCGCGGCCATGCGGTCCAGCGACGCCTGGACTTCCGCGGCGGAGACGATTTCCTCGGAGTTGGCCCACAGCTCGCGGGCCTGTACGGCACTCATCATGATGTCTTTCCTGTTCTTTTGCGGGGGGAGGCAAGTCGGGGTGCGACGGACGGATTCTAGCGGTTGAAGAGGCCCTTCATGCCGCCCTTCATCGCGCCCATCTGGCGCATCATCTTCATCATGCCGCCGCCCTTGAGCTTTTTCATCATGGACTGCATCTGGTCGAACTGGTTGAGCAGGCGGTTCACTTCCTGCACCGGCACGCCGGCGCCCGCGGCAATGCGGCGCTTGCGGCTGGCCTTGATCAGCTCGGGCTTGGCGCGCTCGGTGGGCGTCATGCTGTTGATGATGCCTTCCATGCGGGCCACCTGCTTCTCGGCCTGGTCCATGTTGGCGCCCTGCGCCTGCTGGGCGAACTGCGCCGGCAGCTTGTCGACCAGGCTGCCCAGGCCGCCCATCTTCTTCATCTGGCCGATCTGGGCCTTGAAGTCTTCCAGGTCGAAGTCACCGGTCTTCTTGATCTTCTTGGCCAGCTTCTCGGCCGCTTCCATGTCCACGCCGCGCTGGGCTTCCTCGACCAGCGCGAGGATGTCGCCCATGCCCAGGATGCGCTGGGCCATGCGGTCGGGGTAGAAGGGCTCCAGGCCGTCCAGCTTTTCGCCGACGCCGACAAACTTGATCGGGCGGCCGGTGATATGGCGCACCGACAGCGCCGCGCCGCCGCGCGCGTCGCCGTCCAGCTTGGTCAGCACCACGCCTGTCAGCGGCAGGGTGTCGTTGAAGGCCTTGGCGGTGTTGACCGCGTCCTGGCCCAGCATGGCGTCGACCACGAACAGGGTTTCGGCGGGCTTCAGCTCGGCGTGCAGGGCGGCGATTTCCTGCATCATCAGCTCGTCGATACCGAGCCGGCCGGCCGTGTCGACGATCAGCACGTCGTGGTAGTGCTTGCGCGCCCAGTCCACCGCCGCGCGGGCGATGTCCGCCGGCTTCTGGTCCGGCTGCGACGGGAAGAAGTCAGCGCCGACTTGCTCGGAAACGGTCTTGAGCTGGGCGATAGCGGCGGGGCGGTAGACGTCGCACGAGACCGTCAGCACCTTCTTCTTTTTGTTTTCCTTGAGCCACTTGGCCAGCTTGCCCACGGTGGTGGTCTTGCCGGCGCCCTGCAGGCCGGCCATCAGGATGATGGCGGGCGGCTGCACGGCCAGGTTCAGCTCGGCTTCCTTGTTGTTGCCGCTGGCCGCGTCGGCGCCGCCGATCACGGCGGTCAGCTCGCGCTGGACCACGCCGACCAGGGCCTGGCCCGGGGTGAGGCTGCTGACAACCTCCTCGCCCATGGCCTTTTCCTTCACGCGGGCAACGAATTCGCGCACGACCGGCAGCGCCACGTCAGCTTCGAGCATGGCAAGGCGCACTTCGCGCAGCATCTCGGCGGTGTTGGCCTCGGTCAGGCGCGCCTCGCCGCGCATGGTCTTGACCACACGCGCCAGGCGTTGAGTGAGATTGTCCAGCATGGCAGGAATCGGGGGAGAAGTCGGAGCAGGGCTCGGGGCTGAAATCGGAGGCAGTCTTGCACACGGGGCGGGCCTGGAACACCGGTTACACCGGTTCAAGCGGGCCGCCACCGTCCGTGGGCACTAAGGTAAACTGCGTAAATGGTCATTGTACTGTATGCCCTGACGGCACTTCTCTATTGCGGCCTGGCCTTTCACGGCTGGGCCACGCGCCACCCACGCCTTGCCACCGCTGCCGGCCCGGCAGGGGGGGCGACCTCGGCCGTGCTGGTGGCCGGCGGCGGCCCCATCCCCCCGGCGGGCGGCGCGCACGGCGAAGGGCGCCCGGCCTGGTGGCACGTGCTGATGCTGGCGGCGCTGGCCAGCCACGGCATGCTGCTGCATGAAACCATCTTCCCGGCCGAGCGCATGATGTTCGGCTTTGCCTTCGCACTGTCGGCCATGCTGTGGCTGGGCGTGGGCATCTACTGGATCGAAAGCTTCTTCTTCTCGCTGGCGGGCCTGGGCCTGATCGTGATCCCGGTGGCGCTGGTGGCCAGCCTGATGCCGCTGGCCTTCCCCGGCTCGCAGATCCTGGGCTACGCGGCGCGGCCGCTGTTCAAGCTGCATTTCATCATCGCCAACGTGGCCTACGGGCTGTTCACGCTGGCGGCGTTCCACGCCTTCCTGATGCTGCTGGCCGAACGGCGCCTGCATGGCTTCCGGCACGCGCCGGCGCGGCCGCCGGAGCAGCAACCCAGCGAATGGCTGGGCCGCTGGCTGGACCTGCTGCCGCCGCTGCTGACGCTGGAGAAGCTGCTGTTCCGGCTGATTGGCGCCGGCTTTGTGCTGCTGACGCTGACCATCGGCTCGGGCCTGCTGTTCTCTGAAGACCTGTTCGGCCGCGCCTTCCGGCTGGACCACAAGACGGTGTTCGCGCTGATCTCGTGGGCCATGTTCGGCGGCATCCTGGCCGGGCGCATCTTCCGCGGCTGGCGCGGCAAGGTGGCGCTGCGCTGGGTCATCGCCTCGTTCGGCATCCTGCTGCTGGCCTATGTCGGCAGCCGTTTCGTGATTGAAGTCGTCCTGCATCGCCTCTGATTCCCCATGGCACGTATCCTGATCCTGCTGGCCGTGGTGCTGGGCGTCATCTGGTGGCTGCGCGCCCGCGCCGAGGCGCGGCTGGCTGAACACCGCGCACGCCAGGCCCGCGAGGCCAGCGAGCGCACTGCCGCCGCCGGCCCGGCCGACGCCACCGCCGAACCCATGGTCCAGTGCGCCCAGTGCGGCGTGCACCTGCCGCAGGGCGAGGCCATTGCCTGGCGCGGCCTGCACTACTGCCGCCGCAGCCACCTGCCTGACGAAAGCCGGGCCGAGGGCAGCGACAGCAGCAGCGGCCCCCGCCCATGACAGAGCCGGCGTCGTCGGGCTGGCAGCGGCTGAACGCCTGGCGCGGCCTGGCTCAGCTGTGGCGCCAGCCTGAACCGCCTGACTTTCACTGGCGCCTGCTGCGCTATTTCTGCTGGACCCGTGTGGCCGTGGGCCTGCTGCTGGTCGGTTTTGCGCTGATGCGGCGCGGCGAGCCGGCCTCCGTCACCGCCATCACGAATGCGATCCCGCCCGTGCCGTTCGACCTCGGGGGCCTGGGCGGCATCGAGCACGCGGCGGCCATGACCATCGCCGTGCCCTATCTTGGCATTGCCGTGGCGATGCTGGCCGGCACGCTGTGGCGCCGGCACTTCCATCTGCGCGTGCGGGTGCAGGTGCTGGCCGACCTGGCCCTGCTGGCGCTGGTCTTTAGCGTGCTGGGGCGGGGCGGGCAGGCCGAGGGCCTGGCCATGATCTTCCTGCTGCCCGCGCTGGAAGCCGGCGCACTGACCAGCCTGCTGTTCGCGCTGTTTGCCGCGTCGATCTCCGCGCTGGTGGTGATGAGCGGGCCCTTCATGCACACCATCCTGCTGCGCCAGGCCGATGCCGGGCTGCTGGGCTCGGGCCTGTTCGGCCTGGTGTTCATGATCGCGGCGCTGCTGATGTATATGCTGGCCAACCGCCAGATCGCGCAGGAGCGCCTGGCGCTGGCGCGCGAGCAGGAGCTGCGCCTGCAGCAGCTGGTCAACCGGCTCATGGTCAACGACATGCAGGACGGCGTGATGCTGGTGCGCGCCAACGGCGCGGTGGTGGCCGCCAACCCCGCGGCGGTGGTGCTGCTGGGCGTGCAGCCGCATGAGCGCATCTACTCGCGCCGGCTGGGTGGTGCGGCAGGTCAGGGCGGAGAAGCAGTGCTGTTCGACCTGCGCCGCATCCCGCGCCTGCAGCCGCTGATGGAGATGCTGCGCGACTGGCTGCACAGCAAGGACGACGTGCCGCGCATCCTGCAGCTGCTGCCGATGGCGTCCGGCACCGCGCTGGCCGACGGCACCATGCAGCACACCCGGCTGCGGCTGCGCTTTGTGCTGCCGGGGCTGGCAGGATTGCGCTCGACCATGGCGCATGGCCGCACCGTGCCGGCCACGCTGGATACCGCCGCCTGGAGCGAACTGTCGCCCGAAGCCGCCGGCCGCCTGCGCCTGGCCATCGCCCAGAACGAGGCCATGGCCTGGTCGCAGGAGGATGAGGCCCTGTTGCGCAACGAGATGCGCGACACCGTGCTGGTCCATATCGAAAGCTGGGAACGCATCGCCGAGCAGGTGCAGCAGGAAAAGCTGGCCGCCATGGGCCGGCTGGTGGCCAGCATCGCGCACCAGATCCGCAACCCGCTGGCGGCAATCAGCCAGGCCAGCGAGCTGCTGGGCGATTCCGGCCGGCGCGATCCCGCCGCGCAGGACCATGGCGGCGCCGATGTCGATATCGACGCCCGCCTGCTGCGCATCATCAACGACAACGTGCGCCGGCTGGACCAGGTGGTGTCAGACGTGCTGCAGATGTCGCGCCGCCCGCGCACCGGCCGCAGCACCGTGCACCTGGCGCAGGCGCTGCCCGAGATCGTCGAGCGCTGGCGCGCCGAAATGCGCTCGCGCCGCCCGCGCGCCGGCGAGACCCGCCCGGCGGGCCGGGCCGACATCAACGCCAATGCCATCCGGCTGACCGTGGACGTGGCCCAGCCGGTGGTGTTCGACGCCTCGCAGCTGCAGCAGGTGCTGGGCAACCTGCTGGACAACGCCTGGCGCTACTGCAGCCGGCTGCCGGGATCGATCCGGCTGCTGGCGCATGCGCTGGACCAGCACCATGCCGAGCTGATCGTCTGGAACGACGGCGCCGAAGTCGCGCGCGAGCACCAGCGCAGCCTGTTCGAACCGTTCTTCACCAGCAACGCCCAGGGCACCGGGCTGGGCCTGTTCATGGCGCGCGAGCTGTGCGGCGCCAATGACGCCCAGGTGCGCTACGGCGCCATCGCCTTGCCGGCGCTGTTGGAGCGCACTGGCATGCTGGCCGCCGCCGCGCGCGATACACTGCCGGCCAAGGCTTTCGTGCTGACGCTGCGCATCGAGAGTGCCGATGCGGCCGCCGCCTGACCTGTCCCAACCCAGCCACCACCCCATGCCACCCCGAATGTCCCGAGCGCCCGATCCCATCCTGGTCATCGACGACGAGGCCGACCTGCGCGAGCTGCTGGACATCTCGATCCGCCGCATGGGCCATGACGTGGTGCTGGCCGGCTCGCTCGCCGAGGCGCGCGAGAAGCTGGCGCAGCGCCGCTACAGCCTGGTGCTGACCGACATGCGCCTGGGCGACGGCCTGGGCATCGAGATCGTGCGCCAGCTGTCGGCCGCGCCGGAACGCATCCCGGTGGCGGTCATCACCGCCTACGGCAGCGCCGACAACGCCGTGGAAGCACTCAAGGCCGGCGCCTTCGACTACATCGCCAAGCCGGTATCGCTGGAGCAGCTGCGCAGCCTGGTGCTGAACGCGCTGGGCCGCCAGCAACGCGACAGCACCGATGCCGAAGCCGCCGCGGCCGAGCAGGCCGCCGACCGCGCCGCCGCCCTGCTGCCCGGCCATTCCGCCGCCATGCTGGAGGTGCGCCGTTCGCTGTCGCGGCTGGCGCGCAGCATGGCGCCGGTGGTGATCAGCGGCGAATCCGGCAGCGGCAAGGAGCGCGCTGCGCGCGCCATCCACGCGACCAGCGGCCGGGCCGCGCATCCGTTTATCGCCGTCAACTGCGGCGCCATCCCCGAGAACCTGATGGAGTCCGAGTTCTTCGGCCATGTCAAAGGCGCCTTCACCGGTGCCGACGGGGAGCGCGGCGGCTTCTTCCAGGCCGCCAACGGCGGCACGCTGCTGCTCGACGAGGTGGCCGACCTGCCGCTGCCGATGCAGGTCAAGCTGCTGCGCGCGCTGCAGGAGCGCCGCGTGCGCAAGATCGGCGCCAGCCGCGAAGACGCCGTCGACGTGCGCGTGATGTGCGCCAGCCACAAGGACCTGGCGGCGATGGTGTCGGCCGGGCAGTTCCGGCAGGACTTGTACTACCGCCTGAACGTGCTGGCGCTGCGCATGCCCACGCTGCGCGAGCGCGGTGAAGACATCCCGGTGCTGGCGCGCGCCATCCTGGACCACCTGGCGGTGCGCTACGGCGACCCGCGCCCCAAGCGGCTGTCGCCGGCGGCGCTGCAACGGCTGGTGGCCTATCCGTTCCCCGGCAACGTGCGCGAGCTGGAGAACCTGCTGGAGCGCGCCTACGCCTTTGCCGAGAGCGAAGAGATCGAGCTGGCCGACCTGGGCCCGCTGGACGCCGGCGCCGAGCGCGCCGGGCTGATGCATGCCCCCGCGCCGGCGATGGCGCCCACCAACTATTCCGCCCCTTGGGGTGCCGCAGGCATGTGGGCGCCGGTGCCGCCGGCCGCCGCGCCCGCGCCGGCCCCGGCAGAGCCGCCGCCCGTGGTGCCGGCCCCGGCCAGCGCGGCCGAACCCGAGCCCGCCGGCGATCCCGCCGAACGCGCCTGCCGCGGCATCGTCTTCCCGATCGACCTGCAAGCCAGGCTGGAAGCCGTGGAGCGCGAGCTGATCCTGCAGGCGCTGGCGCAGACCAACTTCAACCGCACCGCGGCCGCGCCGCTGCTGGGCCTGAACCTGCGCCAGCTGCGCTACCGTATCCAGCAACTGGGCATCCGCGAGGCCATGGACGCCGCCGAACGCAGCACCGTGGAAGGCGAGGGCACGTCATGAGCAAGCCCGAGCACCGCTATCTGCCAGAGGCCGACGGCTGGGTCCCCGCCGCGCGCCGCGTGCCGTCACCAAACTTTGACGAGCGCCCGGCCGGCATGCCGGTGGACCTGGTGGTGCTGCACAACATCAGCCTGCCGCCCGGCCAGTTCGGCAGCGGCGACATCGAGGCCTTCTTCCAGAACCGGCTCGATCCCAACAAGCACCCGTTCTTTGCCACCATCCACCAGGTGCAGGTGTCCGCGCACTTCCTGGTCACGCGCGAGGGGGAGCTGGTGCAGTTTGTCCCGTGCACGCAGCGGGCCTGGCACGCCGGACAGTCCGACTTCTTCGGCCGCGCCCGCTGCAACGATTTCTCCATCGGCATCGAGATCGAGGGCTGCGACGACCTGCCGTTCACCCTGGCCCAGTACGACACCGTGGCCGCGCTGGTGCCGGCGCTGCTGGCCGCCTACCCGGTGCGCGCGATTGCTGGGCACAGCGACATCGCCCCGGGGCGCAAGACCGATCCCGGCCCGCATTTCGACTGGGCGCGCTTCGCCAGGCAGGCAGGCGTGGCGCCGGGCATGTTGCCCTACCAGTGCCCTGGCGCGGCTGGCCAGGTGACGAATCCTTAACCTCATTCCCCATCCCCGTGCGCCCCGTTCCGGCGCACATGCCCTACCTCGGGGTGGGGCTATCGCAACCTCGCAACAATCAAAAAAATTTTTGTGGAATGTGCAGTTGCGAACGGTCTGGCGAAAACCCTTGCGAGTATTAGGCTTGCGGGCATGTGGCGCTGCCGCATCGGCGCAACCGCCCCCGAAATAGCGCTTGTCAAGACTGGTCATTCGGATTCGTTTCACTATACTTAGCCCAGTTTCACGCGTCACACACTATATCTAGTAGTCCAACCGGGGAGCCGGCCCCAAGGGTGAGTCAGGGATCACGAAGTTCGTGCATCGTCTCGAAACCGCCCGCTAAGGCCAGCGAATCACAAGAGTCCCTGGCGAAATGTTCACGTAAAGGCAGTCTGTCCGCCCCCGACCTCACGCCGGGAGGGACGTTCTTTTCGCCGCATTTCGCCAGGGACTCTTTTGTCTCTTATTTCCAGGGTAAAAACAGGAGTTCTCATGCAAACGGCCCAGAACGAAATCACCACGGGTGGCGCCGCCGCCGGTATTGCACCGACCGCGCAGCAGACCCCCGCCAACGCCGCCAATACGAACTACCCGGATCACAAGATCATTCGACGCAACGGCGCCGTGGTGGCTTTCGAGCCGTCCAAGATCGCCGTTGCCATGACCAAGGCCTTCCTCGCCGTGAACGGCGGGCAGGGCGCCGCGTCCGCGCGTGTGCGCGAGATCGTCGAGCAACTGACTGACAACGTCGTGCGCGCACTGGTGCGCAGCCGCCCCAACGGCGGCGCCATCCATATCGAAGACGTGCAGGACCACGTGGAACTGGCGCTGATGCGCTCGGGCGAGCATGAAGTGGCCCGCGCCTACGTGCTGTACCGCGAGAAGCGCAAGGACGAGCGCGCCCAGGCCAACGCCCAGGCCGTGGCCCGCGTGCAGGAAGGCGGCATCTCGGTCAACGTGACCGATGGCGGCGTCACCCACGTGCTGGACATCGCCGCGCTGCATGACCTGATCGACAACGCCTGCAGCGGCCTTGGCAACGCAGTGAGCGCCGAGCCGATCCTGAAGGAAACCCTGAAGAACCTGTACGAAGGCGTGCCGATGACGCAGGTGTACGACTCCGCCATCCTGGCCGCGCGTACCCTGATTGAAAAGGACCCGGACTACAGCCAGGTCACCGCCCGTATCCTGCTGCACACCATCCGCAAGGAAATCCTGGGCACCGAAGTGACCCAGGCCGAGATGTCCAGCCGCTACGCCGAGTACTTCCCCAAGTTCATCGCCCGCGGCATCGAAGCCGAGCTGCTGGACGAAAAGCTGGCCACCTTCGACCTGGCCCGCCTGGGCGCCGCGCTGGACGCCGGCCGCGACTTCCAGTTCAACTACCTGGGCCTGCAGACCCTGTACGACCGCTACTTCCTGCATATCGATGAAACCCGCATCGAAATGCCGCAAGCCTTCTTCATGCGCGTGGCCATGGGCCTGGCGCTGAACGAGAAGGACCGCGAAGCGCGCGCCATCGAGTTCTACCAGCTGCTGTCGTCGTTCGACTTCATGTCGTCCACGCCGACCCTGTTCAACTCCGGCACCCGCCGCTCGCAGCTGTCGTCGTGCTACCTGACCACCGTGTCGGACGACCTGGAAGGCATCTATGAAGCGCTGAAGGAAAACGCGCTGCTGTCCAAGTTCGCCGGCGGCCTGGGCAATGACTGGACCAACGTGCGCGCACTCGGCTCGCACATCAAGGGAACCAATGGCAAGAGCCAGGGCGTGGTCCCGTTCCTGAAGGTGGTGAACGACACCGCCGTGGCCGTGAATCAGGGCGGCAAGCGCAAGGGCGCTGTCTGCGCCTACCTGGAAACGTGGCACCTGGACATCGAAGAGTTCCTCGAGCTGCGCAAGAACACCGGCGACGACCGCCGCCGCACCCACGACATGAACACGGCCAACTGGATTCCGGACCTGTTCATGAAGCGCGTGATGGAAGGCGGTGAGTGGACCCTGTTCTCGCCGGCCACCTGCCCGGACCTGCACGACAAGGTCGGCAAGGAATTCGAAAAGGCCTACCTGGGCTATGAAGCCAAGGCCGCCAGCGGCGAACTGAAGCTGTTCAAGAAGCTGCCGGCGCTGCAACTGTGGCGCAAGATGCTGGGCATGCTGTTCGAGACCGGTCACCCGTGGATCACCTTCAAGGATCCGTGCAACATCCGCAGCCCGCAGCAGCACGTGGGCGTGGTGCACAGCTCCAACCTGTGCACGGAAATCACGCTCAACACCAATGAGAGCGAGATCGCCGTCTGCAACCTGGGCTCGGTCAACCTGGTCGCCCACATGGCGAAGCAGGCCGACGGCACCTACGCGCTGGATCACGCCAAGCTGCAGAAGACCGTGCGCACCGCCATGCGCATGCTCGACAACGTGATCGACATCAACTACTACGCCGTGGACAAGGCGCGCAATTCCAACCTGCGCCACCGTCCGGTCGGCATGGGCATCATGGGCTTCCAGGACTGCCTGCACGTGCTGCGCACGCCGTATTCCAGCGATGCCGCCGTCAAGTTTGCCGATACCTCGATGGAAGCGGTGTGCTACTACGCCTACCAGGCTTCGACCGAGCTGGCCGAAGAGCGCGGCCGCTACAGCACCTATGAAGGCTCGCTGTGGGACCGTGGCATCCTGCCGCAAGACTCGCTCAAGCTGCTGGCCGAAGAGCGCGGCGGCTACCTGGAAGTCGACATGTCTGCCACGATGGACTGGGACAGCCTGCGCGCCCGCATCAAGCAGCACGGCATGCGCAACTCGAACTGCATCGCGATCGCGCCGACCGCCACGATCTCGAACATCATCGGCGTGTCCGCCTGCATCGAGCCGACGTTCCAGAACCTGTACGTCAAGTCCAACCTGTCGGGCGAGTTCACCGTGGTCAATGACTACCTGGTGCGCGACCTGAAGGAACGCGGCCTGTGGGACGAAGTGATGGTTGCCGACCTGAAGTACTTCGACGGCTCGCTGTCGCGTATCGACCGCATTCCGCAAGACCTGCGCGACATCTACGCCACCGCGTTCGAAGTCGAGCCGACCTGGCTGGTGGAAGCCGCCAGCCGCCGCCAGAAGTGGATCGACCAGGCCCAGTCCCTGAACATCTACATGGCCGGCGCGTCGGGCAAGAAGCTGGATGACACCTACAAGCTGGCATGGGTGCGCGGCCTGAAGACCACGTACTACCTGCGCACGATGGCTGCCACCCACGTGGAAAAGTCCACCGTGTCGCGCGGCTCGCTGAACGCGGTGTCGTCGGGCAGCGACAGCGGCTCCGCCCTGGACGCAGCCGCCGCATCGGCCCCGGCCATGCCGGAAGCCGAAGGCGCGGTCTGCACGATGCGCCCGGGCGACCCCGGCTTCGAAGAGTGCGAAGCCTGCCAATAAGTCTTACCTAACCCCCCGGTTTGCTCCCCTCTCCCGCCCGCGGGAGAGGGGCCGGGGGAGAGGGCCGGCGCAACCACGAAGTTGCACAAGTCAAAAAACACTGACCACCGCCGCCCCCAAACCGAATCACGGAGAACCACATCATGCTTAGCTGGGACGACGACGTTCAAGCCACCCCGCAGGCCGCACCGCAGCCTGCCCTGCAACCCGCTGCATCGGCTGCCACCGCTGACCAGCAAGGCGTCCTGCCGCCGAGCGCCACGCAAGCCGGCATCCTGGGCAACAACCCCAACGCCGCCGCCGCGCAAAGCAACCGCCGCGTCAACGCCGCCGACAAGCGCGTCATCAACGGCTCGACCGACGTCAACCAGCTGGTGCCGTTCAAGTACAAGTGGGCGTGGGAAAAATACCTGGCCGGCTGCGCCAACCACTGGATGCCGCAGGAAATCAACATGTCCCGCGACATCGCCCTGTGGAAAGACCCCAACGGCCTGACCGAAGACGAGCGCCGCATCATCAAGCGCAACCTCGGCTTCTTCGTCACCGCCGACTCGCTGGCCGCCAACAACATCGTGCTGGGCACCTACCGCCAGATCACTGCGCCGGAATGCCGCCAGTACCTGCTGCGCCAGGCCTTTGAAGAGGCCATCCATACGCACGCCTACCAGTACATCGTGGAGTCCCTCGGCCTGAACGAAGCCGAGATCTTCAACGCGTACCACGAAGTGCAGTCGATCCGCGACAAGGACGAGTTCCTGATTCCGTTTATCGACACGCTGACGGATCCGTCGTTCAAGACTGGTACGCCGGAAAACGACCAGAAGCTGCTGAAGAGCCTTATCGTGTTTGCCTGCATCATGGAAGGCCTGTTCTTCTACGTGGGCTTTACGCAGATCCTGGCGATGGGCCGCCAGAACAAGATGACTGGGGCTGCGGAGCAGTACCAGTACATCCTGCGCGATGAGTCGCTGCACTGCAATTTTGGTATCGACCTGATCAACCAGATCAAGCTGGAGAACCCGCATCTTTGGACGGCGGAGTTCAAGGCTGAGATTACTGAGTTGTTCAAGAAGGCGGTTGACCTGGAGTATCGCTATGCGGAGGACACGATGCCGCGTGGGGTGCTGGGGTTGAATGCGCCGATGTTTAAGGGTTACCTCCGCTTCATTTGCAATCGTCGTTGCCAGCAGATTGGGTTGGAGCAGCTGTTCGCGAATGAGGAGAATCCGTTCCCGTGGATGTCGGAGATGATCGATCTGAAGAAGGAGCGGAACTTCTTTGAGACGCGCGTCATTGAGTATCAGACGGGTGGGGCGTTGAGCTGGGATTGATCTGTGATTATGACTTGTTGAGAAGCGAGGAGCCCAATGGGCTCCTTTTTCTTTTGTATCATCGACGAGTGGTCATTGCTTTGTACGGGCCATCTCTTTGCTGCTCGGCTATACGGCAAGCATTTTTTGGCGCTGGACTAAATCCGGGAGCTGGTTGTACAGTTAACAGTCCAGTGGACGGCTGCCATATTAGAAGACCCGCCCGTCTCGCAATGGCTGCCATCCCCAATAGCTTTACAAGCAATTCTTTTTTTCGATAAGAGCCCATCGCCAACAAAAGAATGACAAGAATCACTGAAAGCGAACTCTTGCTGATCTCCAAGGCAAAGATCGAGAAGCTCAGAAATTTTGCGGATGGGGTTTCTATTTGTCGTCGCGCACGCTCCTCAATCGAGCGTCTTCGCGCGCGAGTAGCTAAGGATCGCCTCAAATTGGCACAGGCGCAATTAAGGGACGCGGTTCAGGTATCCTCATTAACACCGAGGCTCGCGCGCACTGCTATTAGTAGAGCATATTATGCGATGTATCACGCGGCTCGTGCAGCGACGTACCTCTCGTATGGGGGCGATGATCACGAGGAGCACTCAGCGCTTCCCGGGAAATTGCCGGCTGATTTCCCCAGTTCGGATCAATGGCGGAATAAGCTGAAGAATGCACGGTATGAGAGAAATCGCGCTGATTATGATCCGTACCCGATTGATGAAATGGATTTTGAAGATGTTTGCGCAGCAACGATCCGGGATGCGAAGGATTTTGTCCGTGTTGCGCAAAGATACATCAATGAAAAAATAAGGTCTCAGAATGATGATTGAATCGGATATTAGGGGAGTGATTGAGCAGGAGATGCGAAAGGCTGGAATATCTCCTGTCTCAATTCAAATTAGAAGTTTCCCGGGCGAAATAATCGCGATCGTCGAGGTGGAGCATGACTATCAGCGAGCGTTGACCATTGCGCAGGAGCTTGATTCAAGAATCGAGAATGGCTTCGTGACGGTTCGGCAGATCAAAATCGGAAATGGCAAGAAGGCCTACCAGCCTGTCGTTGGAGTTCATGACTCCAGGGTAGGTGATTTGCTCAGCTTGCTTAGTACTCGCTCCCGAACGTCGGAAAGTCAACCCAGCCTTCAATATATTCAAGACGTCGAGGAAAGGTTGAGTGTTGCTATTACCCCGCGCCATCATCTCGTATTTGGTCGTCGTGGTGTAGGTAAGACCTCGCTCTTATTGGAGGCTAAAAGGCTCCTGGAGAATCAGGGTGCTTATGTTTTGTGGGTTAATGTACAATCCCTGCGCAGTCTTGGTGTTGGGAGCGCCTTCCTGACTGTCGCTCTGAAGCTCTGCGATTTGCTTTTGTCCGCACAGGAAGCCGTTCGTTCGTCGCAAGCGGGATTCGATGCATTGAGAGCGTTAAGGGCGAACATCGAACAGCGTTTTGCAGCAAATGGCTCAACGTTGCAAGACGTGGCTATTTTGGTCCCGCAGCTTCAACAGGAATGCTCGCGATTTACTCTGCAGGCGCAACGGACCATCTATCTCTTCATAGATGATATCCATTATCTTCCCAGCTCGGAAGTTCCTTATTTTCTCGATCTTCTTCATGGCGTCACTCGAGATAACCTTGTTTGGCTGAAAGTGGCAGGCATTCAGCATCAGACCAGATGGTTTATCCCGGTGCCTCCAACTGGGTTGCAAACAGGTCATGACGCGACAATTATCAATCTTGATGTCACACTTGAGCATCCTGAACGAGCGAAAGATTTCCTGGGAAATGTGCTTCGCGGTTATGTCGAAGAGTCTAATGCACTACCGCTCAGCAAGGTCTTAAGCTCTGCGGCTTTAGATAGGCTCGTATTGGCATCTGGTGGTGTACCGCGCGATTTTTTGACCTTATGTGCGTCTTCCATTCAGACCGCGCGCCAGCGTCCAAATGCGAAGACTGTTGGGGTACAGGATGTCAATAACGCGGCTGGCGTCGCGGGGCAGACCAAACTCCAGGAGCTCGAAGATGACGCGGCTGCTACGCTGGGTCGGTCCGGAGAATTGATCGCGTCGTTGAACATAGTAAGAGAATTTCTGCTTTCAAGCGAAGAGATCACTTATTTTAGAGTCGATTTTCGTGATAAGGAAGCTCATTCATCGGAGTATCGCGTGTTGCAAGCGTTAGCAGATCTTCGCATGCTTCACTTAATTAATCCGAGTCTGTCGGATCAACATCATGCTGGGCAAAGAGCAGAGGTATATCTTCTCGATTTGAGCCAATACTCTGGCTCTCGCTTTAAGCAAGGTATCCATGTGCTCGACTTTGAGCGTGGCCACTTGGTGCTTAAGCGGACGCGCAGTGCAGAAGCCGCCCGAATCGGTGACACAGTTTTGAAATTGGTTTCCCTTCTTAGACGGGCACCGATTTTTGATCTTTCTAGATTGGCAGCCTATTCTCGTTTGTCAGAGAATCTTTGAATATAGATGAAAAAAGGGGGCGGATCTATTTCAAAATTTAGTAATAGAGCTGTCCTTTTTCGTTGTCGATTCCAGTGTTGAGTGTCCGCTTCGATTGTGTTGAAGAATCTGATCCGAACTGTGAGAGGGTAAAAGCTCTTTGCCAAGCCGGTACCATGAAGATTAACGATCTGCCAACGATGCAGCAAGTAGTTCAGCGACTTCTCGGTCGCTGCCTGCTTCGGCTGCAGCAATTTGAGAGGCTGGCAAAGGCTGTTGTTGTTACCCATGAACTTGGTGGGCCGGTACACGAACTAGAGCAGAACCATGCACAGCGTGCGGATGAATACGCAACGAAAACGCTTGGAACCCTGATAGGCGTGCTCCTGAAGTCGTATCTCACGACTGATGGGGAAACTTCCATCACTGAAGACGACAGCAAGCTGCCAATCGAGTCGGTCACGCTTCGCTATAAGTGCTCTATTGAAATGTCAGCTGATGCCTATGCCAAGGCAGCATCGGATCTAACTCATCTGGTCGCTTTGCGAAACGACCTTGTACACCATTTCCTCGATAGATTTGACCTCCAATCAGTCGGTGGCTGTTCCGCTGCCTGCGTCCATCTAGACGATTGCCTATCTCTGATTGGCAGGCAATATGAGTTATTGCGCGCTTGGGCAAAAAGCATGGATGAGGCGAAACTCGCGACTGCGGCCTTCGTGCAAACACCGGCGTTCAGTGAATTTGTTATAAACGGTATAGCACCCGATGGGACGGTCTCCTGGGAGGCGGCCGGCATTGTCAAGGCGCTTCGCAATGCGATCTCAGAACTCGACTCTGGAGAGTGGGCGAGACTTGATCACGTGATTGCGCTAGTCGAAAGCCAGCAGCCAGAGCAAGTGCCAGCGAAATACGGTTGCAGGTCATGGCCGCAAGTCCTTCACGAGTCGCGAGTTTTTGATTTGCAGTATTTTGCGGACGAAAGCGCTCCGCGCGTGCCTTGGATTCGCGAGAGGCAAAGGTAGTGGGCAGAACAACGAAGGGGCTCGTTGCAGGGGGCTGGAACCTATGCTGAGTTCCAGTGAACGGGTGATAGGGCGATGCCGGTCACAGCCATGTTGGTACTTTGGACCGGCATAGCCACGAGCAGTTATTCGGCGAAGATAATAATTTGCCCTTGCCGCACCTCGATCCTGGCAGTTCGCCCGACAGTAAAGCCCGCCCTCTCTAACCAGACGCCCTTCAATCGGAGCCATGGAACTGCTCGGAGACCGGTAAAGCCATTGTTACCACTTGGCGTGACAGGGAAGTGAGTGAGGCCCGTCGTAAGAGTGCGAACATACGGCAAGAATTCTTTTGTCATAGCGGCTTGGAAGGAAGTCACCGCAAGCTGTCCGGGCGCGGTAAAGCCGTTGCTGGAGTGTGTTCGGCACTTGACGAGAAGAAGCCTACATGCTGCCCGTGGTGACAGCCACCCTCTATAGATGCACGCTTGGGAAGCAACGCCGTTACCAACTGGCGGAGTAAGACGCAATGGGACTGGGAGAATGGGGACAGATCTATTTCCTAGATTAGAAATAGATCTGTCCCCTTTCCCGGTTCCCTTTCTCGTCTGCCCTTTCTCGTCTGGCCAGGCGGATGAGAAGGTCGGTGGTGGGTACGGGCTCGGAAGGGGCGACAGATTGCCGACGCGGCCGGTCACCCCTCGCCCCGCTGCAAAAACCCCCGCAAAAACAACCGAACAGCCCGCCCCACCTTCTCCCGCCGTGCCGCATCCAACCCCGCCGCATCCAATCCCTGAACCGCCCGATGGAACGGCTCGGCCGCCACGCTCTGCAGGAACTGCGAGGCCACGAAGGCGATCTCGTCATCGCTCGGATTGCCGGCAGCCCAGGTGCGGAATACCGGCTCGAATGAGCGTGCCGCGCCGAGGATGGCGAAGTCGACTACGGTTCGGGCCAGTTGTGGAAACCGCGGTGCTTCGGCAATCGTCACGCGATACAGGCCCAGAACCTCGGGTCGCAGGATCCATTCGAGCAGCTCGCAGGCCATGCGGACCAGGCGTTCCTCCAGCGGCTCGCTGTCGGCTTGCGCCGGCTGTCCGGTTCGCAGGTTCTGCGCCACGTAGCGCAGCACGGCCGCCTCGAAGACTTCTGCCTTGCCGGCAAAGCGGGTGTAGTAGGTCTTCTTGGAAATGCCGGCGGCGGCGGCAATGGCCTCCACGCTGGTGGCGCCAAAGCCATGCTCGATGAAGAGCCGGGTGGCGTGATCCACGATGGTGTCGGCAAGCTGCCCGGCCCGTTCCAGCGAGGGGCGTCCGGATGGTCGCACGGATGGTTGTCTGGATGGCGCCGCCGTCATTGCGGTTTCTCTGCCCTTGCGCATTGCAATACTGTTCTTAGCTGTCGGCCTGATTGGGTGAGTGCCACGGCAGATGCGGGCCCGCATCTGGGCATAGGGAAAGCATGGACTTGCGCATCGGCATCGGGAGTCCTATAAAGGAAACGATACCGTTTCCTTTGCCGTTTTCGTTATAGAACGACCCGTCCATTTGGCCAAGAATTATAAGAGGGCTGCATGCAGCTCTCCCGCTGATCCAGGAGACCCGAATGTCGCATGATGGCAGCCTGTCCCCCGCGTTGCCGGGCCGTGCAATTGACCAGGCCGCGCTGGCGGCGCGTTTCGGCGCCGAAGCCACGGCGCTGGTGATGGAAATGGCCGCAAGCGCCGATCCGCTGGCCGATGCGGCCATCGCCGCGCTGAACAGCGGACAGGCCGGCCATCCGGCGATCTTGCAAGCGGGCCTGCGGGAAGGGCGCGCAAGCCTGTCGAGCCCGCCCGAGGCTATCGACACCTTTCTCCGGCAGGCCGAGTCGATGCCGCCGTGGGTGGATCCCGAACGCATACGGCGCGGGGCCGAAGCCTATCTGAGCATTGGCGCGCTGTGGACTAGCATCTCGCTTGGCCCGGGATCGCTGGCGCATACCTATAGTTCTCCGGCCATTGCCAGCGTACTGATGGCCACCGGCAACCTGGATGCGCAATCTCCGCGGCGCCTGCTGGAAACGGCCGTCTGGCAGCAGCAGACGCTGCGCCCGGGCGGCCTGGCGGCCGGCGCGCCGGGCTATATCCATACCTTGCAGGTTCGCATTCTGCACGCCCGCGTCCGGGTCGGCTTGCTGGCGCGTGGATGGGACACCACGCAACGCGGCATGCCCATCAGCCAGCTCGATATGTTGCGCACGTGGCTGGATTTCACCTACGTGCCCTTCAACGCGCTGGAGAAGATCGGCATTGAATTTGATGCCGACGAGTTCCGCGACCTCTACCACGTGTGGCAACTGGTGGCCCACTTGCTGGGGATTGAAGACCGCTACTACCGCCGGGTGACCGACCAGGCGTCCGGCGCGGAAATGCTGGCGCTGATCGACGCCGCCGCCGGCGAGCCCGATCAGGCCGCCGCGACGCTGACGGCCAAGATGCTGGATGCGGCCGCCCAACGCCTGGGGCCTGCGCTGGGCATGCCCGCAGACGCGGCGGTGGGTCTGATGCACGCTTTCTGCCGGCTGTTCCACGGCGACGACTTTGCCGACAAGCTGGGCGTGCAACGCAACTGGTGGAGCGGGCTGATGCCGGTCTTCGCCAATTCGAACCGCTACCAGCGCCTGCTTGAGCGGAGTGACCCCGAGGTCCGGCAACGCAAGATCGCCGCCACGCTGGCGGCGTTCGATCAGCAGATCGAGGCGCTCAAGGGGGAGACGACTTATCAGCACAACCTGAGTGCGTACTCGGGGGCGGGGATGCCCAGGACGCTTGCGGGTGCGTGATAGGGGCGGGCGATACTGACTGGCACGGCAGGCCGATGGGAGAAAGGGGACCCTTTCATCCCTTCCCAGGAGATCGCGGACTGCTCCGCCAAGGTGGCTGATATTGCCGGCTCCAGAATCCTGAGCGTTTGCCGCATTGGAGGAACATCTTGCTCTCAGCCGTTCGCTTTCACGACAAGCTTGATCAGCTCGCTCTGCGCAACGCTTCTTTGCAGGACTCGAGCCAGAGCCCTGCTACCAACTTACTCAGAAGGGCCAATGTGGCCCGCGATGTGCTCGACATTTTTGCGACGCGATGACAAGGGTGTTGGAATGCATCCGCGGCGCATCAATTTGTGCGGCGCTATGCCGCTCAGGAAGCTGACGAGTAACCCATCGATCAGTCGCGAGAAACACCGCTACAAATAGGCAGACACCAATGGCGTAGGAGAGAGATGCCCGCAACCGTTCGCCCGGCCGGCGCAGTAAGACAAACAGCAAAAGCAGCAGACCGCAGAGCGCCAATACAGCTGCGCAGAAGACTGTGATGCCAGCAATCGCAGCTAATGGGCCGGTTGTGACCTGTGCGAGCGTAACGGGCGTCCGAGCGGCAATCACCGCGAACGTTATACCCAGCAAGGTCATGGCCATGGCACATAGATCCACTAGGCGAACTACCTTACTTGCTTTGCGTTTCATCTACCTAAGCCCTTCGGCAACAAGACGTTCCGCCAGTGCCGCCCAACGTCGCGGACTGTCCGAAACGACATGAGCATAATAGAAATGTCCTTCGCCTTTTCCTGCAAGCATCTGCCTGCTGAGCAATGGGGCACCAGCCACCAACTCCAGCCACGGAATGCCTGCATGGATCGGATCCCCATACTGCACCAGGTCAATCACGATAACCTTCCGGATGTTCCGATGGCCGCGCAGGTCCGTGAGAAACGCTTCGGCGATTGGCGACCCTACCAGAACCAGATGGTCGATGATATGCCCTTGCCTGGCGTATGACCACGCGGTCTGAGCGGCCAGCAATGACCCATAGCTGTAGCCGATCAGGTTGAACTGAGGTGCCTCCGCAGCCATGCCGCTGGTGATTGTCCATTCGCCATCGTCGCGGTTTCGGATCACCATGCCAGACCGGATGGCATCCAGCAGCATGCCACCCAAGGCGTAGTCTTGCGGCAACGCGTGCGTTGCAGAGTTGGTCAGCCCGGCAAAGCACTGGGAAATGCCGGCTCGACGGAAGGCTGCCAGCTGAGGTTGGACGTATTGGCCATCCAGCCCAGCACCACCCCAATACAATGTACCCCCGCGGCCGCAACAGGTACACCTGGACTGGTTCCCTATCCGAAACCGGCGTCAGCCGGACGTTGACAGTCTTGAGCGGTTGCATGGTTATGCACCCTCCCCAAAGACCTCAAGCCTGACCGTCGCCGCACGGTCCGCGAACACAGGTGTGGTGAAGCCGTTGCTGTCGGTGTGGCCTTCATGCGTTCCGGTATCGCCGATCAGGCGATACCGCCAGTTTGCCAAGGGCCGTCCGCTGCCTTCATCAAGCAACTGGATGCGCTGGTCGTAGCTGGCGGGCTCGCCTGAGTGCAACGCTTGCGTGGTCGCAGCAAAGCCGCTGGGCATAGCGACACGCAGCTTCGCAATGTGGTCCGCGGTGATAGTCATCGTGAACGGACGCGAGGCATGAAAGACAGGCGCTGGTCGGCAACCGCATGCACAGATGTCTCCGCTGAGGGCCACTTCCTTGCCTCTATCTCTAGAGGGGATGCGCGGACCGACACAGACAATCACGCCCGGGCGCTTGCATACAGGGCAGTAGACGGCATCGCCCTCGCGGGCAACTGGCTTGCTGTGCCAGAAGTAGGAACTGCTGCCGCCAACGATGACAGCGCCGTTGTCGGCCTTGTCGCCTCTGACCAGATAGGTTCGGGTCACCATGGCGCGCCCTCAGCGTCGGAACGAACGTAAGCCAAGATCGGCGCAGGGCAGAGGTCTTTCGATCTCTCAAGATGAAGGTTATCGTTTCTGATTGAGGCCATTTTCCGTGTTCCATGAGCATGGCAGGTCGCCACCAAGACATGGAACTAGCCGTGCGGTATGGAATCAATCAGGCAAATCCTAAAGTGGCCGTTGAAATTGCGTCCATATATTCACCCGGCTCCATTGAACGATTCATGCGACTGACCGCATAAGCTATGACATCGGACAGCGAAACCGCTTCCTCCAACGACGTCGCGCTCGTGTGCCAGGCCATCGTGGCCGCCTATGGCATAGACGTGATCAATGTGCGTGAAGTCGTACGGGGGGTGAACCGCACCTTCTCCCTCTGCGACTCTGGCGATCGGACGTACTATCTTCGCCAGTACAGAACCCATGGCCGGGGCGAAGACGATGTTGACGCCGAGTTGCGGTTGCTTGAGCGGATCGAGCAGGATGAGGTGCTGGCAGTATCGGTCGCACATCCAACGCTAGAAGGAGCGCGTAGCTTTCGTGTTGCCCTGTCGGATGGCGCGATGCGTCATGCAGCGTTGTTCTATGGGGCAGACGGGCGTCCGTTGGAAATGACGAGGGATGATCTTGGCGTGGCAGCGCAGGCGCTGAAACGCCTTCATGACCAGCCGTCGCTAAAGGATTACGCGCCTCGCAGGCAAATCGCAGATATTCGTGAAGCTGGTCGGACGCTGAACCGTCTAGCAGAAAAATTCACCTTCGCTGGAAGTGCCGTCGGTTGCGGTTCGGGAGCGTTGTGAGCGCTTGGTGGCGGCGGGCTGGTCGGCTGCTGAGATGCCGTTCGGCTTTTGCCACGGCGACTATCGTGTGGGGAACATGCGGATCGATGGCCCCCGGATCACGTTATTCGACTTCGACGATTGCGGATGCGGGCTGCAATGGTTCGATCTGGCCGCCATTGGATGGTGGCTTGAGATTGACGGCAGATGCGATGCGGCCTTTTTGTGGCGCGCGTTCGTCAGTGCCTACATGCCGGCATTGCATGGATCTCTGGCCTTCCGCCATGCAATCTCGCTTCTGATCCTACTTAACGAGATTAACTCGATTCGCTTCTTGCTCGATTACTGTGCACTGGATGATGATCTGTGGCGCGACGTGTGCAAGCGCCTGAATGATATGAGCTACCGGGCGGTATCGGGGCAGCTTGCGATTAACCGTTGGCCTGCGTGAGCATGCTGCAATGCCTGTCGATGGGGCCTCACGTGAATCTGTATGGTGCAATGAAAGTGCGCGCTGCGAAGCAGGGCGATCTGGGGTGGTTGCAGGTCCTGGGGAGATTCCTGCTTGCTGACCCAGCTTCATAAATGGAGCCTGGGGAGAGGCTCGCCACCGCAACCCAGCGGCGACGCCAATCTTTCCCAGTCGCCTAGCCCATGGGCTGGCGAAAGTAACTCCGCCCAGATAGGCCAGATAGCAGATTCTGCGCCGCGTAGCACTGCATGGCCGCCTTGAAGACTTCTGCCTTGCCGGCAAAGCGGGTGTAGTAGGTCTTCTTGGAAATGCCGGCGGCGGCAATGGCCTCCACGCTGGTGGCGCCAAAGCCATGCTCGATGATGAGCCGGGCGGCGTGATCCATGCACTACACCGCCGGCTGTGACCGATCGCAAGCGGCTGTCCAGGGGCTTAGGTAGCTCTAAGCCATTTGTAGGCTCAACCTTACAATGGCTTACCGTTGTTCCATCCGCGGCTCGGCTCGGCGACGGGTTCTGATTGAGGCGGCGGGGCCTGAGGCTTCGTGCCCCTCGTCCATTCGCGACTTGGCTCGGCGGCAGGCTCAAATCGAGGCGGCGGCGCGTGGCGGTTCGCTCGCGGCCTGCCAGGCGGCGGGGTCGAAGCGGCCGCTTGCCCCGGCGCGCAAAGGGCGGCGACAGAATCGTGCTCGTCCCCTGTAGCCGTATGGACGATCGCTATTGCTTCGTCCATGTTCAGGCCATCATCCGCTAGTACGCGCAGGCATTCGATTAGATTTTCTCTGGTAGGGCGATAGTGCCCACTGGCGTTGGAGATTTCGCGAAGGATGCCTTCTTTGACCACAATCTCGCCAGCGCAGATCACACTATTGCCAGCATTGAGCGACGAGTGATTGAATTGCGAGCTGACGTTGCCGACCAGGCGCCCGTTTTCGGTGCTGTTCTGCACGAACAGGTTTCCGTAGAGATCCATGGCATAGATCGTGATGCCCTTGGGCGTCGAATACCAGGCACCGTTGCGGCTAAGCTGACCATTTGACACGGTAAGCATCGTTCCAAGGCGCTCATGCTTGCGCATATAGTGGACATACATGCTTTGGCTCGAGATGGGAGCCAGCTTCTCGTAGGCAGTGAAGTCCTCTGGCCTGAACTGATCGAACGGTCGACCTTGGACCAACGGAGATGGCTGCCTTGTGTGAACATCATGGACGAAGCTTCCGCCCACCGGCGAAATCGTCACGTCCAATCCATACGTTATCGCATCGCGAAACTGGTTCCTAGCTTGAATGAACAGCATTCGCTCGACGGAGTAGCCAGGTTGAAGGGGAACGCCTATGCGGGGGCCGTAGAGTTGCTTCTTGCGTTGGAACTGCTCGTAATTCATAAGTAAGAGCACCTGCTTGCGAAGGTCCTGCACAGCAACGCTTCGCAACGCGCTGTTCTTCGATTCTTTCCCCTCCTTAATCTTCATCCACTCGTCACACGCACCCAAGAGGGTGCCAAGATGCTGCATACGCCCATCTGCTGTCGGCGGTGGATTGGTCACCCATGTCTCCAGCAGAAAGTCGATTTGCAGTAGCTTCTTCCTGCCTCGAAAGCCAGAAAGCGCAGTCTTACTCTTAAATGCCTCCAGACTGATCAGGGTGGGTTTCATGTGGTGCCTCCTGTAGACTGGAATGATGAGCAGTGCTAGCGCCGGCTTTCGCGCAGCGCTATTGGCTCAGCAAAGGTAGTCCATCATGAGTCCGCGCCAGGCCCTGTGCAATACCTGGAAACTGGTAGTAGTGAATGTACCCATTACCAGTGAGAGGACCGCAAGGCCGGGGAACAGGAGTCCGATGGCAACAAAAAAAGGTTCTTCGAAGAATTCCGGGGAACGCTGCGCGGATTTTGAGGAAGAAGGCCAACTTGTGCGGCGCTATGCCGCTCAGGAAGCGGACGCGTAACCCGTCGGTCCGTCGCGAGAAACACCGCTACAAACAGGCAGACACCAATGGCGTAGGAGAGAGACGCCCGCAGCCGTTTGCCCGGCCGGCGCAGAAAGACAAAAAGCAAAAGCAACAGACCGATGAGCGCCAATACAGCTGCGCAGAAAACGGTGGTGCCAGCTATCGCAGCTAATGGGCCGGTTGTGGCTCGTGCGAGTGTAACGGGCGTCCGAGCGGCAATCACCGCGAACGTTATACCCAGCAAGGTCATGGCCGCGGCACATAGAATCCACTAGGCGAACCACCTTGCTTGCGTTGCGGTTCATCTACCTAAGCCCGTCTATCCCCTTCGTCAAATCGCGCTAGATGGGGGAGGGCACGCAGGAAAAAATGGTTGATGCTGTGCTATCCCACGGTACCCCGTCCGGCGCGACCGTTGGATGGAGCCCAAACTCCGTCATGGTGCTACCGCAATTCGTGCGTCACGCCGCAGCCACTGAGAACATGACTCGAATCACTCTGGTGTCCAAGGCATAGCAGGCAACGGAGGCCACCACGGCTATGCCGGCTACCATCAGCAATGAGCGACGCTGGTCGGGGATGGTCCAGAGCAAGTATCCCAACGCCCCAAGCCATACCAGCACAAGGATCAGGTCAGCCAGAAGTACCGCAGCTGACACAACGCCCGCATAGCCAACGAACATATCGTCCCGTGTTGGCGCAGCAACTATGTGAAAGAGGCTTAGCCCGATAAGCGAAGCAGGCAGCAATACGGAAGGCAGCAGGAATAACCAACGCAGAACCATCACCTCACACCCCTCCGCTACGATTCGAGCGGCCAACGCCTGCAGCCCATAGATCCCCAAGGGTGAGCCACCGTGCTTGGCCTGCATTTCATCCAGATAAATCCATCGGCAAAATGATACTGCGCCATTGTCTCCCAGCGCCTGGGGAAAAATCCTGAAAACCAGGGCGATATTTCGCTAACATCTGATTTGAATAAGTCAAACCGCATTTTTAGGGAAAGACTTATAGATCGAATGACTACCTTCGTTTAGATTCCTCGATTCAAGCTATTTGCTGGAGGACATCCTGTGATGAGAAAGGGCATCATTCGGCAGGGCGACACGACCACGCACGGCGGCGAGGTGTTAGAAGGTATACCGAATTTTAGGATCCACGGCGTACCTGTCGCCGCGGTAGGGCATATGGTTTCGTGTCCACAGTGCAAAGGTGCGTTCCCGATCATTGAAGGTGATACGTCTTTTACCGCCTATGGCAAGTCGATCGCACTGCATGGCATGCATACGGCCTGCGGGGCGCAGTTGATTTCGTCAACCAGTGGCTTTGCAAACGTTGAGCACCCGCGCGGGGGAACGGGCTTTGCAAGCGCGGAAGGCGGGATGGCGCATATCGCAGGTGCATGGGGCAAGAACGACGCGTATGACGACCTGTACGTGCTCCAGGACAGTTCGACCGGAACGCCATTGCCGAATACCGAATATGCGGTCGTGCGTGAAGGCGCCAGTCCTGAGTTTGGCAAGACCGATGGCCAGGGAAGAACCCATCTGCTGACTTCCACTATGCACGCAGCGGAAGTGACCATTTACGTAGAGGGGTGATTGAATGTCGAGCGCGCTTGTTTCCCCATCTGGCAAGACTTTGATTCCTGTCGCCAGGCGCACGACAACGCCAACGCCAGCGAATGCACCTAAACCGGTTCCCGTGGAGCGGGAATATTTGGAAGTGCTCATCTTCGATAAGCTACCTCGTCCGGCCTCGGCATTCGGTCATGCTGCAATTGGGATTGATGGGACCGTCTATAGCCGCGCACATGAAAAGTACTTCAAGGGCTCGCTTACGGAATACCTGAGAAGCAATACGCAAGGGGTGAAGCGCGATGTTGTTGGTCTGTACCTATGGGTGTCGCCACGCGAAAGGAGGATCGTTCAGGACGAATTAGAGAGACGAGTGGTCGAAGACGAGAAGTACAGCGTGTTCAGTAATTCGTGTAGCTCCAACGTCGCGGACATTCTCGAGTTGGTCGGTATCATGGCGCACGATCCACGCTACTTCCCGACGCCGGTATCCCCGGCCGATCTGTTGGCGGTGCTATCGAAATCTAACCGGCTTGTTGAACGCCGATTCTATGGAAAGGGTTACGAAGGTGGCGCCTCCGGCAATTGGTAGGAAATCAGTCGTTGCTCTAGGTGTGTCGGGGTTGGCGTTCGCGCTGCTTTACGCATGGTGGAGCGGTTGTAGTATCGACCTGCTAGGGCGAACCACCGTCGCACCCGTACCCCTGCACGAAGAGCCGCTAGACGTGTTCAAACGGCAAGGGCCTTTCAGCGGTACCGTTCCATCAGGCACCTTCTGCAGGTTGATTCAAGTTGAAACAAAGGGCTTGGTTTCGTTTCGGGTCAGGTGCGGGAGCCTTGAGGGATGGACGGACGAAGCCCAATCTTTCGACCCGCCGCTAGGCGTTGGTCTGTTCGGTTGAAAGAAGGCCCGGTCACACTGATCTGGGCCTCAAAAGTTGGACATGCAACTCTTAGGGTGTCCCATGTACAGATACAGCGCGGCCAAGATCGCAGCCCGTGTGTTTATCCCAGTGTCGCTGTTGGCTGTTGGCTGCTGGACTCCTGGCTGCGTTCCTATACCCCTTTCATCTGTCGGACGAGAACACAACAATCGATGTCATACACATGCAGTATGCCTGCGGAGAGTGCCACGTACAGTATCGAGTGCTAAAGGCTGGCGGCGCGAATGGCCAGACGGACCTGTCAGAAATTTTGTGTTTAGGGCATAACATGTCGCCAAGGAGCATGTATGCCACGCAAGACGAAGACCAGCCAAGCCGCAGGCCGTGAACTGCCGGCTATTCCCGAGGACCTGATCGCTCATTTCGTTAAGGGTCCGATGACCGCCGAAGCGGTTCAGGACGCCTCGATGGCATTCAAGAAGGCCCTGATCGAGCGGGCCCTAGGCGCCGAGCTAGGCCATCACTTGGGCTACCAGCCGGGCGCGGAGCGCCCGGCTGGCACAGCCAACCAGCGCAACGGCAAGAGCGCCAAGACCGTTCTAACCGAGGATGGCCCGCTGCGGGTCGACATCCCGCGCGACCGCGACGGCAGCTTCGATCCGATCCTGATTCCCAAGCACGAACGGCGCTTCACTGGGTTCGATGACAAGATCATCGCCATGTACGCCCGTGGCATGACCGTGCGCGAG
>NZ_KB944490.1:0-122231 GCF_000389805.1 Cupriavidus sp. GA3-3 | reverse complement strand
ACGGTCATGCCACGGGCGTACATGGCGATGATCTTGTCATCGAACCCAGTGAAGCGCCGTTCGTGCTTGGGAATCAGGATCGGATCGAAGCTGCCGTCGCGGTCGCGCGGGATGTCGACCCGCAGCGGGCCATCCTCGGTTAGAACGGTCTTGGCGCTCTTGCCGTTGCGCTGGTTGGCTGTGCCAGCCGGGCGCTCCGCGCCCGGCTGGTAGCCCAAGTGATGGCCTAGCTCGGCGCCTAGGGCCCGCTCGATCAGGGCCTTCTTGAATGCCATCGAGGCGTCCTGAACCGCTTCGGCGGTCATCGGACCCTTAACGAAATGAGCGATCAGGTCCTCGGGAATAGCCGGCAGTTCACGGCCTGCGGCTTGGCTGGTCTTCGTCTTGCGTGGCATACATGCTCCTTGGCGACATGTTATGCCCTAAACACAAAATTTCTGACAGGTCCGGCTAAGCCGGCGAAACAGCCACGTATGCCAAGAACGACAACCGACCGCATGGCAACAATCCAACTGCAGCCAACTCAAAACTTGTGCCGCATCCCCAAAGCCACGCCAACCATGCTGCGCTGCCCGTTGGCCGCCGCATAGCTGTTGCCCAACGACAGGCTGTTGGCATAGACCGTGGCCAGCGACTCCAGCATCAGCCCGGCATTGCGAGCATAGGCCGTAGACAGGTACACATCCGTGCGCCGCGAGAACGCATAGTTGGCAACAAAAGCAAGCTGCCACGGATTGGCGACCTGCGTATTGCCGAACAGGCTCCTGACATTGTCATAGTTGTACTCCAGCGTCAGCCCCACGGCAGGGGTGACCTGGTAGTTGGCGCCGATCCAGTAATAGTCATCGCGCTGGATCACCACGTCAGCGGCATTCTTGTTCTGACCCCAGCGATAGCCCCCCATGATCTTGGCCGGACCGAAGGCATAGCTCGCCGCCACGACCGCCTTGCGCACGGTGCCATTGCTGGTGCCGATGGTGGGGTTCCACTGGTCATAGCCAATAGTGGCGCCGAACGGCCCGGTGCCATATGCCAGCGAGGCCCCGTAGGCGGTGTCACGCCGGAACTGTCCGGGCACTTCGCCATTGCCGCCGATCGGCGTGGCAATGCCAACCGTTTGCGGCAGCGCCAGCCCGGCGCCGAACGACCAGTGCGCGCGCGCCGTCAGCGGGCCGAACTGGCCGGTGTACTTGACCGTGTTGTCCTCGCGGAAATTGGCGCCCGCCTGCAGCACCACCGGTTCATATTGCGTGGCGTAGGCAGTAGGCGAGAAGTTCGCCAGCGCTTCAAAGATCGACGTGTACTGGCGGCCCAGGCTGAGCTGGCCGATGCCGGCGCGCTGCAGCGCGACAAAGGCCTGGCGGCCGAACAGGCGGCCGCTCTGCTGCATGGTGCCGCTGTCCAGGCTGAAGCCGCTTTCCAGCACGAACGACGCCTGCCATCCCGCACCAAGATCTTCCGCGCCGCGCAGGCCCCAGCGCGACCCGGACAGCCCGCCCGAGGCCATGCGGAACACCTTGTCGCCTGGCCCCGGGTTGAAGCCGTTGGTGGCAACCGGCACAGCGCCGACGCGGTTCACGTACTCGACATTGACGTCCGCCACGCCATACAGCGTGACCGACGATTGCGCGGCGGCCGCCAGCGGACAGCCCAGCATCAGGGCCATGACGGTGCTTCTGGTTTTCATTTTTCTCCTCCTTGATTGCCCGGCCTTTGCGGCCGGATTCTTTTGTTGTGCCGCGGATGCGGCGAGGTCACGAATCGCGCGTGACCAGGGTGCCCAGTTCCGCCAGCAAGTCATGGGCACGCGGCCACGGGCCGTAGCCCGCGGCAGGGTTGAGGTGGCCGACGTTGCCCAGGTCCACCAGCCGGCCGCCCCATGCGGCGGCCATCTCCGCGACGCGCGCATGGCTGGCCAAAGGGTCGTTGCCGCTGGCAGCAACCAAAGTTGGGAACGGCAGGGGCGCGAGCGGCGTCGGCAGCCAGCCCCCCTGCACCAGCGCGTCCGGCGCCGGATAGCCGGGCGGCAGCGGCTGCGCGAAATCCGGCGGCGTCACCAGCAGCGCGCCCAGGATCTGGCGCTGGTGCCGTGCCGCCCAGTGCACGGTGATCATCACGCCGGCGCTGTGCGCGACCAGCACGACCGGCTTGTCGATGTCCGCCAGTTCCGCATCGAGTGCAGCGACGCGAGCCGCGCAGCTGAGCTTGTCGTGCTCCAGCGGCGGCACGCAGCGGACGTCGTGCCCCTGCGCCTGCAGTTCGGCTTGCAGCAGCGTTTGCCAGTGCTCGGCGACGTGGTCGCGCAGGCCCGGCACCATCAGGACAGTGTGGGTGGTAGCAGTCATGGTCGGATTGGAAAGAGTCAGGCAGGAATAACGTGAGGCACAGCGTGGCCATCCAGGCGGCGCAGGTCCGCCGCGTAATGCCGGCGACCGAGGCAGAACAGCAGGGCCGCGGCCGCACCGGCCAGCGGAATCCATTGCAGCGCGCCGGTCAGGCCGATGTGGTCGGCCAGCACGCCGGTCAGGAACGGGCCTGGTGCCAGCCCCAGCAGGTTGTTGATCAGGGTCAGCGTGGCAAACGCGGTCGCATGGATGGCAGGCCGCGTCAGGTTGGCCACCATCGCACTGGCGGGGCCGGCGGTGCCGCCCACCACCAGCATGCCCGCGCCGATCAGCACCAGCTGCGCGTGGCCCGCGGGCAGCCGGAACGCCGTCATCAGCAAGACGCAGCAAATCACGCTGTAGGCGATGGCCATCTGCCATTTGCGCGCGGGCACGCGCCGCGCCACGCGGTCGGTCAGCGCACCGCAGGCCACCATGCCTACGCCGGCCATCAGCACCAGCATTGCCGCGGCCACGCCGGCGCGCCCGGTCGCCATGCCGTAGTCGCGCGACAGGAAGCTGGGCAGCCAGCCCAGCAGCGCCGCCATCACCAGCAGCTGCAGCGCACTTCCCGCGCAGGCGCAGAGCATGGAAGGCACCGTCAGCAGCTCGCGTACGATCCGGCGCGGCTCCAGTTGCCGGGCCGAGGCCGCGGCGTCGCCGTTGGCCGCGCCCACGCGTTGCTGGAGCCCGCGCAGCCGATGCTCGCTGATCGTCAGGTAGTAGAGCGCCACCATCACCAGGCCGAAGCCGGCGATCCCGGCAAAGGCGATGCGCCAGCCAAAATGGGCCGACAGAACGCCGCCCAGCCCCATGCCAAGCACCGAGCCGAACGCGCCGCCGGCAATGAATGCCGCGCTGAGGCTGGCGCGCAGATGGCGCGGGAACACCGACACCACCACCGCGATACCCACGCTGCCATAGGCCGCCTCGCCGATGCCGACGCAAAGCCGCGCCAGGAACATCTGGCCGAAGCTGTCCGCCACCGCGCAGCCCAGCGTGGCCAGGCTCCACAGCGCCGCCATCAGGATCAGGCTGCGCACGCGTCCCCAGCGGTCGGCCAGCAGCGACAGCGGAATCGCGAGCACGCCCACCATCAGCGCCACCACGCCGCCGAGCGCGCCCAGCTCTGTATCACCGAGCTGCCATTCGGCCTTCAGCAGCGGAAACACCGCGTTGAGCACCTGGCGCGACATGTAGTCCGACAGCAGCAGCGCGAACGTCAGCGCAAAGACGAGCCACGCATAGCGCGGTCCGGCAACAGCCGGCAGGGCCGGCGTGGCCGGCTCTGCGGCAAGGGCAAGGCGAGGTCTGGACATGGGCGTCTCCGGAAGCAGACCGGCGGTCTTCGCGCCGCCGTGCGTTCACAGCCCGCCCCCGAAGGGCGACGAGCGCACGCAGTATCTGGCGATCGGGACCGCGCGGTTTGATATTCCGGGACGTACGTTTGACATTCCGGGACAGCTGGGGAAAACGCCGAGACGAAAAAAAACCGGCACCCGAAGGTGCCGGTTTCTGGCTGGCCCGCCGTCAGGCGAGGCGCGGCGACGCTCAGTCTTCCAGCTTCGGCAGCGAGGCACTGACCTTGGTCGACAGCAGGCCGCTCTTGGCATACGTCTGCAGCTTCTCGCGCGTGTCGACGATATCCAGCGTGCGCATGGTCAGCTGGCCGATACGGTCCAGCGGCGTGAACATCGACTCGCCCTTTTCCATGGTCAGCCGTTCCGGCTTGTAGGTCAGGTTGGGCGAGGTGGTGTTCAGGATCGAGTAGTCGTTGCCGCGGCGCAGTTCGATGGTGACTTCGCCGGTGATGGCGCCGGCCACCCAGCGCTGGGCGGTTTCGCGCAGCATGATGGCTTGCGGGTCGAACCAGCGGCCCTGGTACAGCAGGCGGCCAAGGCGGCGGCCGTTGTCGCGGTACTGCTCGATGGTATCTTCGTTGTGGATGCCGGTGATCAGGCGCTCGTAGGCGATGAACAGCAGCGCCAGGCCCGGGGCTTCGTAGATGCCGCGGCTCTTGGCTTCGATGATGCGGTTCTCGATCTGGTCGCTCATGCCCAGGCCATGGCGGCCGCCGATGCGGTTGGCTTCCATGAACAGGTCGACGCTGTTGGCGAAGGTCTGGCCGTTCAGCGCGACCGGCTGGCCTTCCTCGAAGCGCACGGTCACTTCTTCGCGCTTGACTTCCACGTCATCGCGCCAGAACTGCACGCCCATGATCGGCTGCACGATGCGGATGCCCGAATCCAGGTGCTCCAGGTCCTTGGCCTCGTGGGTGGCGCCCAGCATGTTGGAGTCGGTCGAGTACGCCTTTTCGGCCGACATCTTGTAGTCGAAGCCGTTCTGGCGCATGAACTCGGACATCTCGGCGCGGCCGCCCAGTTCGTCGATGAACTGCTGGTCCAGCCACGGCTTGTAGATCTGCAGGCCGGGGTTGGTCAGGAGACCGTAGCGGTAGAAGCGTTCAATGTCATTGCCCTTGAACGTGCTGCCATCGCCCCAGATATTGACGCCATCTTCCTTCATCGCAGCAACCAGCATGGTGCCGGTGACGGCGCGGCCGATCGGGGTGGTGTTGAAGTAGGTGATGCCGGCGGTCGAGATATGGAACGCGCCGCACTGCATGGCGGCGATGCCTTCGGCCACCAGTTGCGTGCGGCAGTCGACCAGGCGGGCTTCCTCGGCGCCGTAGGCCTTGGCGCGGCGCGGGATGTCCTCGTAGTCGGGCTCGTCGGGCTGGCCCAGGTTGGCGGTGTAGGCGTAGGGGACAGCGCCCTTCTGGCGCATCCAGAGGAGTGCCGCGCTGGTGTCAAGGCCGCCGGAGAAGGCGATTCCGACGCGCTGGCCGGAAGGAATGTGCTGCAGGATGGTAGTCATCGCCAGAAAATCTAAGTGAATTTGTCGGCTCTTGGGCGGGCTTCCAATACGCGCGCCGGGGCGGCGGGAAGCACGGCGACGCGGCCGGCCGAGTCACGCGCCGCGTCAGTGCCAAACGCGAATTGTGACACGGCAGCGCCCACGCGCCAAACGCCGGGACTGGCGGGGGCGCCGGCGCCACCTGCATCCGGGCCCGCCGGACCATTCAAATCCCGCGAACGCGCCTTTCAAAACTCTCGACTGGTTCGCGCCAGGACCCCTCCCTATACTCCGCCGCACTGTTGTCTGAAAGCGGAGTCGTCATGCTGCATCGTGCCCTGGAAGGAGTCCGGGTCCTGGACCTGTCGCGCATCCTGGCCGGTCCCTGGTGTACCCAGAACCTGGCCGACCTGGGCGCCGAGGTAACCAAGGTCGAGCACCCGGAGCGCGGCGACGATACCCGCGGCTGGGGCCCGCCCTACCTGGAAGCGCCCGAGGGCAGCGGCGACACCCGGCGCCTGTCCGGCTACTTCATCTGCTGCAACCGCGGCAAGCGCTCGGTCGCGATCGACTACGGCACGCCCGAGGGCGCGGCGCAGGTACGTGAGCTGGCGCGCGAGGCCGACGTGCTGGTCGAGAACTACAAGGTCGGCACGCTGCGCCGCTACGGGCTGGACTACGACACGCTCAAGGCGCTCAACCCGCGCCTGGTCTACCTGTCGATCACCGGCTTCGGCCAGAGTGGGCCGATGGCGGACAAACCCGGCTACGACTATGTATTCCAGGGCATGGGCGGGCTGATGAGCTACACCGGCCAGCCCGACGGCACGCCCGGCGCCGGGCCGCTGCGCACCGGCGTCGCCGTGGTCGACCTGAGCACCGGCATGTATGCCACCTCCGCAGTCCTGGCCGCGCTGTACCAGCGCCAGGCGACCGGGCTCGGTGCGCACCTGGATATCGCGCTGCTCGATGTCGCGGTGGCGATGAACGCCAACCAGGCTGCCAACTACCTGGTGTCGGACCAGAACCCGCAGCGCAGCGGCAACGCTCATCCCAACTGCGCGCCCTATGAGGTGTTCCGCTGCGCCGACGGCCACCTGATCCTGGCGATCGGCAATGACAGCCAGTTTGCGCGCTTCTGCGCCGTTGCCGGCATGCCGGATCTTGCGCAGGACCCGCGCTATGCCACCAATTCCGCGCGCATCGAACACCTGCCCGCGCTGCGCGCCCTGCTGACCGATCTCTTCCCCACGCGCACCCGCGCTGCGTGGACCGATGCCTTCGATGCGGCCGGCGTGCCCTGGGGGCCGATCCACACCATGGCCGAAGTCTTCGCCCACCCGCAGGTCCAGCACCGCGGGCTGATGCAGATGGCCGAACACCCCGTCATGGGCCGCGTACCCATGGTGCGCAACCCGATGCTGGCCGGGCGCGACCTGCCGCTGCCACCGCCGCCGCTGCTGGGCGAACACAGCCCGGCGGGCTGAACGGCGCGCAGCTACCCACGAGACCAAAAACACCGACACGGAGACACCGATGAAACCGACCTTCACCGCCATCGCGCTGCTGGCGGCATGCGCAAGCGGCGCCGCACATGCAAGCGCGTATCCCGACCGGCCGATCAAGCTGATCGTCCCCTACGCCGCCGGCGGCACCACCGACATCATTGCCCGCATCGTCGGCACGCGCCTGGGCCCGGTGCTGGGGCAACCGGTGGTGGTCGAGAACCGCCCGGGCGCCGGCGGCGCGGTCGGCAGCGCCTACGCGGCCAGGCAGCCGGCCGACGGCTACACGCTGGTGATGGAGGTGGAGAGCTCGCACGCCGTCAACCCCAACGTCTACCTGAAGACCGCCTATGACCCGGTCAAGGACTTCGCGCCGGTCAGCAACCTGGCCGACGTGCCCAACGTGCTGGTGGTCAACCCGGCGTTCCCGGCCACGGACCTGCAGTCGTTCATCAAGCTGCTGAAGGCCAACCCGGGCAAGTACTCGTTCGGCTCGTCCGGCAACGGCGGACTGAGCCATATGAACGGCGAGCTGTTCATGAACGCCACCGGCACGCGCATGCTGCACGTGCCATACAAGGGCCTGGGCCCGGCGCTCAACGATGCGGTGGCAGGCCAGATCCAGGTGGTGTTCGACAATATCCCGTCGTCGTCTGGCCTGATCCAGGGCGGGCGCCTGAAGCCGCTGGCGGTCGCCGCGCAGCAGCGCCTGAAGGTGCTGCCCAATGTGCCGACCTATGCCGAGGCCGGCCTGCCGGCGATGAACAACCCGTCGTGGTTCGGCCTGGGCGCACCGGCGGGCACGCCCTCGGCCATTCTCGACAAGCTCAACGACGCCGTGCGCCAGGTATTGGCCGAGCCCGAGGTGATCGCCGCCATCGAGAAACAAGGTGCGATCCCGGCACCGAGTTCGCGCAAGGCCTTCGGCGACCTGATCCGGGCGCAGAATGCGCACTGGAAGCAAGTCGTCGAGGACATCCATTTCACCAGGCTCCAGTAAGCCACAAGGAACGACATGAGCGCACTTCAGCAAGAACCGCACGCCGGCGTCGAGATCGACGCGCGCGGCATCGCCACCGTCACCATCCGCGAGGCGGGCTCGCTCAATATCCTGAGCACGCCAGTGATCGCATCGCTCACGCGCGCCATCGAAGCGCTGGCCGGCAATGACGCGGTACGCGTGCTGGTGCTGCGCGGCGCCGGCGAGAAAGGCTTTGTCGGCGGTGCCGACATCAAGGAAATGGCCGCACTGGACCGCGCCAGCGCCGAGGCCTTCATCAGCGGCCTGCGCCGCCTGTGCGACGCCGTGCGCCACCTGCCGGTGCCGGTGATCGCGCGCATGCCGGGCTGGTGCCTGGGCGGCGGGCTGGAACTGGCGCTGGCGTGCGATATCCGCATCGCCGCCGACAACGCGCAGCTGGGCATGCCGGAAGTGAAGGTCGGCATCCCGTCGGTGATCCACGCCGCGCTGATGCCGCGCCTGATCGGCAATGCGCGCACGGCGTGGATGCTGCTGACGGGCGAGATCACCGATGCCGCCGAGGCGCTGCAATGGGGGCTGGTGAGCCGCGTGGTGCCGCTGGCGGAGCTGGACCTGGAAATCGAACGCGTGGCCGCGCTGCTGGCCGGCTTCGGCCCGGTCGCGGTGCGCCAGCAGAAGCGCCTGCTGCGCGAGTGGGAAGATGCGCCGCTGGAAGTCTCGATCAACAACAGCGTGACCGAGTTCGGCAGCGCCTTCGACACCGGCGAGCCACAGCAGCACATGGCCACCTTCCTGAACCGCAAGCGCTGAAGCGCGGGGAAAGTGTTTACGGCGCCGTGGCTGCCACGGCGCCGCTTTCGCGCGTGGCCACCACGCGCGGATCGTTCAGCAGGAACTGCGCAAAGGCCTCGGCAAACGCCGGCAGCTTGCCGTCGGCGCGCACGATCAGGTTCAGTTCGCGCAGCGCCCACGGCTCTGCCAGCCGCACCCCCACCACGCGCGCCTCGCGCAGGGCCTGCGCCGCCACGCTGCGCGGTACCAGCGCCACCCCCACTCCGGCCTCGGCCAGCGACAACACCGCATCGAAGCTGTGCGCATGCAGCCGCACGTTGGGCCCCTTGCCCGCGCGCTGCGCCATGTCGCGCAGGAACAGGAAGTTGCTGCTGGTGCGGCTCATGCAGACAAAGTCGAAGGCCAGCGCCGCGCCGAAGCGCACTTCGGGCTCGCGCGCCAGCGGGTGATCCGCGGCCACCGCAAGGATCAGCTCGTCGCGCGCGTAGCGCACCGAGCGCACCCCGGTGGCTTCGCCGCCCGTCTGGAAATCGCCCGCCAGGATGCCGACATCGGCTTCATGCGCCGCCACCGCCGCCAGGATCGACTGGCTGGCGCGCTCCTCCAGGTCGATGTTCACATCCGGGTTGGCCAGCAGGAAGCGGCTCACACTCGGGATGATGAAACCGTTGAGCGAACTGCTGTTGGCCAGCAGCCGGATATTGCCCTTCAGTCCGGCAGAAAAGCGTCCCACCTCGCCGTGCATGCGCTCGACGCCAAGCAACAGTTCGCGCACATGGACCAGCAGGGTTTCGCCGGCCGGCGTCAGCTCCATGCCGCGCGCGGTACGCACGAACAGCGGCGTGCCCATCGCGTGCTCCAGGTTCTTCAGCCGGTAGCTCGCCGCCGACGCGGTGATATGCGTGGCCGAAGCGCCACCTGACAGGCTTTGCGCATCGGCAATGGCCTGGAACAGGCGCAGGTCGGTCAGTTCGTAACGCAAGGCAACTCCGTTTGGGGCAGGACGGTCGAAAGGATTGGCGCTTGGTGGTGTCGCGGCCATTCTAGTGCAGCACCGTGGACTTCCCGCCCGCCCTCCAGCCTGCACACACTCCGCCCATTTAATGTGGACGTCGTCCATTTTCTTTGCTAAGGTATTGTGGACGGCGTACACAAAAGCATGCGCCAGTTGCCAGCGCGCCGCCTGATTCGCGCGCCATGCCGATATCCACGGCCGCCCGAGCGGCGGCCTGCCTACAGGAGTTGTCATGCAAGTCCAGCCCTATCTGTTCTTCGAAGGCCGTTGCGATGAAGCCGTTGAGTTCTATAAGAAGATTCTCGGCGCCAAGGTCAACATGCGGATGACGTTCAAGGACAACCCGGAGGCCGGCAAGGGCGGCGAGGGTTGCCAGCCCGGCGCCGGCACCGAAGACAAGGTCATGCACATGGAGTTCCAGATCGGCGACAGCGTGATCATGGCCTCCGACGGCCGCTGCTCGAACCAGCCCGACTTCCATGGCTTCGCCCTGTCGATCAACTATCCTGACAAGGCTGCGGTCGAAAAGGCCTTCAACGGCCTGAAGGAAGGCGGCCAGGTAATGATGCCGCTGGACAAGACTTTCTTTGCCGACCAGTTCGGCATGGTCACCGACCGCTTCGGCATCATGTGGATGCTGCTGTCGGCACCGAAGTAAGCCGCGCATCGCGCAGGTTTCCCGGCAGCGACGCGCCCCTTGAGCATAAGGGCTTACAATGCGCCGCCTGCCGGAGAAACCACGCCATGGACGATCGCATCAACGAACTCGAAATCAAGCTCGCCTTCCAGGAAGACCTGCTTGATACCCTGAACAGCACCGTGGCGCGCCAGCAGCAGCAGATCGACCTGCTGCAGGAGCAGTTCCGCGCGCTGTACCAGCAGGTGCGCAGCGCCGCCACCACCGCGGCCGAAGCCGATCCCCAGCAGGAAATCCCGCCGCACTACTGATCGACGCGGCCCGCGCCATGCAGGCCGATCGCCGATGTGATGGAACGCCACCCCGCCCGCGCGGTCTGACAGGCTGGCTCCATTCACCGCCGCCCTCGACAGGCGCGCCCCATCCGCCACATGCGTCTGAAACTCTCCCTGCTGATTGCCGCCGCCTGCGTCGCTGGTGCCTCCTCGGCGCTGGCCGGCTACAACATCTGGACCGGCGAGTACTCCCTCTCCCGGCAGGAACTGCAGACCGCGCTGGACCAGCGCTTCCCCGCCACGCTGCGCTACGCCGAAGTCGTCAGCGTGCAGCTCAGCCATCCCCGGCTGGTGCTGGACGAGGCCAACAACCGCGTCACCACCCATGTCGACGCACGCCTGACCAACGCCTTGCTGCCCTCCCCGCCGGTAGACGGCAAGCTCGCGCTGAACAGCGGCGTGCGCTACGACCCGGCCAAACGCGCGGTGCTGCTCGACAACCCGACCGTACAGCAGGTGGAAGTCGCCGGCATGGGGCAATACCGCGAGCAGCTCAACGCCATCGGCGCTGTGGTTGCGCAGCAATTGCTGAAGGACTATCCGGTCTATACGTTCAAACCCGAAGAACTGCGCGTCGGCGGCAAGGACGTGGAGCCGGGGGCGATTACCGTGGGCAAGGATGAGGTGCGGGTGGAGGTGAAGCAGCGGTAGGCATAGCCTGCGGGCCAGGCTCGCTCCTTCTTCCTCTACCTCAACCCCGGCCACCTCTGAACACCACCCCCAACCCCGCCAGCACCGCCCCCATCCCCGCCATCGCCAGCGGCGCCATGCGGTTGCCCAGCAGCAGGTAGTCGAGCACCGCCGTGCCCGCCGGTACCAGGTAGAACAGGCTGGTGACGTTGACCAGGTTGCCCGCGCGGATCAGGCGGTAGAACAGCAGCGTCGCGCCGATCGAAATGACCAGCGCCAGCCACAACAGCGGCGCAGCAAAAGCCAGCGAAGCATCGAAGGCGAAGGGCTGGAAAGGCAGGCACAGCAGGCAGGCCGCGAGGCTCACGCCGTATTGCAGCGGCAGCACTTCTGCGGGTGCGCGCGTGATGCGCTTCTGCAGGATGGCGCCGACGGTCGTGCAGGCGAGCGAGGCCAGCGCGCACAGCACGCCTGCCAGCGACAGCCTGGCCAGCAGCAGGCTGTCCGCCACCACCATGGACAGCCCGGCGAGCGCGAGGGCCAGGCCCGCCATGCGAGCGGCGCTGAAGTGCCGCTCGGTCAGCAGCAGCGTCAGCATCGGCTGGGCACCAAGCACGGTGGCGAGCACGCCGGGTGTCATGCCGTGGTCGAGTGCAAGGAAGTAAAAGACGGAGTAGCCGCCGATCAGCAGCAAGCCGGTCAGGGCGGTGTACCGCCACTCGCCGCGCGGCGGCAGCAGGCGGTGCCTGGCCAGGCCGATCGCGCCCAGCACGGCGCAGACCAGCGCGAAGCGCAGCGTCAGCAAGGCGAAGGGCGTGGCGTGGTCTAGGGCCAGCCGGGCGGCGATGGCGCCGCTGCTCCACAGCAGCACGAAGAGGGGCGTGGCCCAGGCGGAAGTGTTGGTGGTGCGTGTGCCGGTGGCGGCGTCGAAATGCGCCGTGCAGTCTTTGTCGGTTGTCATGGATGTCATCTGTCGTCAGCTTGGCAGGCTCCGGCGACGCGCATGCGGCCATGGCACGGCGGCAGCGCGCACAGGCGTGCGGCTGCCGTGCGGCACAGGCACACGGATGCGGGACTACCGGAGACGAATGAGGCTGGGGGGCGTGCCCGTCAGCCGCGCGGCGGCGGCGGCGGGTGCACACCGCCGATGCACGGCGGCGGCGCGACAGATGTGAACGCAGGCTGGCGACGCACGCATGGCAACGCGCGGCCCGGGGGCGCGGCGTTGACGGGGCGTTGGCGGTCTGCGGTCATGGCGGGAATTGAAGACTTCGAAGATGTGGTCTGGCGATGCTATGCCTGTGCGGCCATCGCGTCAACGCGATTCGGTTGTGCGCTGCTCCAGCCGGGACACCAGCGCCTGCAGCGTCGGCGCGCATCCGGCTTCCACCTTCAGCGCCAGCATCGCGTCCGCCCGCGTGGTGCCCAGGTTGAGCGCGGCCACGGGCTTGCCCATCTGTCCGGCCCAGACGCAGAAGCGGTAGCCGGAATAGACCATCAGCGACGAACCGACCACGAGCATGGCATCCGCTGCTTCCAGCGCCGCGCGGGCGGCATCTACCCGCGGGCGCGGCACGGATTCGCCGAAGAACACCACGTCCGGCTTGAGGATGCCGCCGCAGCGCCCGCACTCGGGCACGCGGAACTGCGCGAACAGCGGCGATTCGAAATGCACGTCGCCATCGGCGGCGGGCTCGGCGATCACGTCGCGCAGCGCGGCGTTCTGTGCCAGCAGCCAGTCCTGCAGGCCGGCGCGGTCATGGCGTGTGCCACAGTCCAGGCAGATGGCGCTGGCCAGGCTGCCATGCAGTTCGATCACACCCTCGCTGCCGGCGCGCTGGTGCAGGCCGTCGACATTCTGCGTGACCAGCGCCGTGAGCCGGCCGTGCGCGCCAAGGCGCGACAGCGCATGGTGCGCGGCATTGGGCCGCGCCTGCCACGCCACCGGCCAGCCCAGCATGCTGCGCGCCCAGTAGCGCTGGCGCCCCGCGTGCGAGCCCAGGAAGGCCTGCAGCGTGATCGGCTGCGAGCGCTGCCACTGGCCGCGCGCGTCACGGTAGCCGGGAATGCCGGAATCGGTGCTGATACCCGCGCCGGTCAGCACGAACAGGCGCGGGTGGCGCTGCACGAAATCGAACAGCGCGGACGTCGGGTGCGGGAGTTGCAGCGGCTCGCTCAATTTGCCGGATCCTCGGCATGACGCGCCGCCTGGCGCGCTTCCCAGGCGCGCAGCTCCTCGCGGTAGCGGTCCATTTCCTGGTAGTAGTAGTCGAAGATGCAGGGATCGCAGCCGGAGCCGCAGCACTCGTCATCGCCGGGCCGCTCTGGCGGCACCGGGCGGGGGTCGTCGGGGGGCACGACAGGGGACGCTTGGGACACTGACAGTTCGCGAACAGGCGCGTTGGCGGATCAACTGCCAGTATATTCCCGCCGGCCCCGGCCTGCCGCCGGCCCCCTCAGTGACTGAGCAGCCCTTCGCCGACCGGGATCACCAGCGCCGTGCCCGCCAGGCAGGCGATGTCGTCCTCGGCAAGCCGGCGCGACACCACGCTGGCCAGCCTGGCGCCGATGCGGGCAAGTTCGGCGGCGTCGGCCAGGTAGACGGCGTCGATCACGCTCTGGTCGAACTGCAGGGCCGCGCTCAGGCGGCAGCGTCCGGGCGAGCCGGCCGGCTCGGCCTGCCAGCTGACCTGCACCTGATTGCCGTCGCTGCGGTGGTATTCGGCCGACATCGGAAACAGCCGGCAGGTATGCTCGCGGGCCCACTCGACCAGGGCAGTCATGGCGATTCCCCTTTGGCGGGACAGCGCGTCCGCCGGTACGCCGCGTCAGCGGCTCAGTACATGGTAGAGCCAGTCGTGCGCGCGTGCCGGCACGCCCAGCGCGCTGGCATCGATGCGCCGCCCCTGCACCCGCAGTGTGCCTTCGTGCAGGGCATCAACCGCTGCCTGGGCATCCGGGAACCTCCCCATCACGCCATTGCCCAGCATCAGCATCCAGTCCTTCTCGCGGGGAATGAGCGTGAGCTGTCCCGCTGCGGTCTGGCAAAAGAAATAACCGTACATGCAACCCCCAAGCACCTCGCCTGTGTCCATCTTAGAGCAGGGCACCATGGGGCCGCGTGCCGATCTGCACGCTTCCGAACGGCGTGATGAATTGTTTTTGCACGGCCGCGAGGGGGCGGCCAGAATGCCGCATTTTGCCCGAAGATAGCCGGACCTCCCCGCCCGGCTGATGCCGGGCCGGGCCACTGCCGCCCGTTGCGGCCGACAGCGAACCCCACGGTGCCATGAAGGCAGCCTCATTCCATTGCTTGCACAAACTGCTCGTGCCGGCGGTCCTGGCACTGGCTGCGGGCCCGGTCCTGGCCGCTGAGCCGGCATCCATGCCGACGGCCTCGGGCATCGAGCCGCCCGCAAACCAGGCCGCGGCAGCCACGCCGCAGGTGGCCGCGGGCGCGCGCCCCCGCATCTGCCTGGTGCTCTCGGGCGGCGGCGCGCGCGGCGCGGCCCATATCGGCGTGCTCAAGGTGCTGGAGGCGATGCGCATCCCGGTCGACTGCATCGCAGGCACCAGCATGGGTTCGCTGGTGGGGGGCGCCTATGCCACCGGCATGGCTCCCGCCGAAATGGAGCGGCTGGTCGGCGGCCTGAGCACCGACAGGATCTTCAAGGAACGCCCGCCGCGCCAGGACCTGACCATCCGGCGCAAGCAGGACGATTTCACCAACCTGTTCACGCCCGAGATCGGAGTGCAGGCCAGCGGCCTCTTGCTGCCCAAGGGCGCGGTCTCGGGCGTGCAGTTGGAGACCGTGCTGCGCCAGCTGGCCAAGGTGCCCGGCTACCGGGACTTCGACCAGTTTCCGATTCCCTACCGCGCTGTCGCCACCGACCTGGTGGCAGGCACGCCGGTGGTGTTCAGCCAGGGCGAGCTGGCCAACGTGATGCGCGCCAGCATGTCGGTGCCGGGCGCGGTGGCGCCGGCCGAGTACGAGGGGCGGCTGCTGGTCGACGGCGGCCTGACCGACAACCTGCCGGTGGACGTGGCGCGCAGGATGGGCGCCGATATCGTGATCGCGGTGAACCTGGGCACGCCGCTGATGAGGCGTGAGGAACTGACCTCGATCATCGGCGTGACCGGCCAGATGCTCAATATCCTGACCGAGCAGAACGTGCGTGCGTCGCTGGCCTCGCTGCGGCCCACCGACGTGCTGATCGAGCCGGCGCTGGCCGATTTTTCCGCGACCGACTTCGACCATCTGCCGGCAACCATCCCCATCGGCGAGGCTGCCGCGCGCAAGGTCGCCGACCGCCTCGCGCCGCTGGCGCTGCCGCCGGCGCAATATGCACAACTGCGCGCCAGGCAACAGGCGGTGCAGCCGCCTGACACCCGCCCGGTCGATGAGATCCGGCTGGCGCCGCTGCAGCGTGTCAACCCGGACTACGCCACCGCGGTGATGGAAACCAAGCCCGGGCAGCCGGTCGACCAGGCCACGCTGGACCAGGACATGCGCCGCCTGTTCGGCACCGGCGACTTCGAGCACGTCAACTACGGCATCCTGGAAGAGCCTGGCAAGCGCGTGCTGGCGGTCAATGCGGTGGAGAAATCCTACGGTCCCGACTACCTGCGCTTCGGGCTCGGGCTGAGCTCGGATTTCCGCGGCGATGCCTACTTCAACCTGGTGGGCAGCTACCGGCGCACCTGGCTCAATGCGCTTGGCGCCGAATGGCGCACCGATGCGCAGGTGGGCCAGACCTCGTCGCTGATCAGTGAGTTCTACCAGCCTCTGGATACGCGCCAGTATTTCTTTATCGCGCCGCGCATCGAGCTGGAGCGGCGCCCGGTCAATGTCTTCCAGGGCAGCACGCGCATCGCCACCTATGACCTGCGCCGCTTTGACGTCGCGCTGGACGCGGGCAGCCAGTTCACCAAGTACGGCGAGCTGCGCGTGGGCTTGCAGACCGGCGCGGAACACGCCACGCTGAGCACCGGCCCGGAGTCGCTGTCGCCAGGCCCGGGCAATATCCGGCGCGGCGCCATCACCGGGCGGCTCATCTTCGACCAGCTCGACAGCGTCGACTTCCCGCGCTTCGGCTATGCGGCCCGGTTTCACATCTACGGCTCGCAGCCGGGGCTGGGTGCCGACCAGGCTTATGTCAAGGCGCAGGCGGACGGCATCTATGCCCACTCGTTCGGCGACAACACGGTCTCGCTGGCCTTCAAGGTCGGCAGCAATATCGGCGGCAAGCCGCTGCCGCGCTATGACCTGTTCCAGTGGGGCGGCTTCCTGCAGCAATCCGGTTATGCCACCGGGCAACTGCTGGGCGGCAACCTGCAGTTTGCGCGGCTGGTCTACTACAACAAGCTGGCGCGCCAGACCCTGCTGCAAGGCGTGTACGCAGGCTTTTCGCTGGAGGCGGGCCGCATGGGCGACCCGCTGGTGCCGGGGAGCCCGACCGGGCTGCTCAAGTCCGGCTCGGTCTTCCTGGCGCTGGACAGTCCGCTGGGCCCGCTTTACCTGGCCTATGGCCGCGCCGCCGCAGGCACATACAGCTTTTACCTGTTCCTGGGTAAACCCTTCTGAGCCGGTCAGCATAACCCTCCAGAAAATGTGAGCCGGCCGCACCCTACCAAAGTTGTATGTAATGTCTTAATTCAAATGTCTATACTTTTTACGTCACCAAGACCCCCTCTTGAATGACGACCTTCCCCGGTCGCCGCTCCCCAGCGGCGACATTTTTTTTGGGCGCCCGCCTGGCATGCGGCGCCTATGATCCGCGCCTCGGGCTGCACTGGCGGGCGCTCCGCGCCTTTGCTGCACCAGCGGGCACGGCGTGTGCGGCCTGTCGCGGGGCTCGGTGCGCTCGCTGGCCGCCACGGTGACCTTCATGGCGGCGGGCTTCCTGACGGTGCTGGTGCAGCGCCATTGGCTGGGAGGCTGACCGATGGGCACGCTCTTCTCATTGCTGGCCGGGCTGGTATTCGGCATCGGCCTGATCCTGTCCGGCATGGCCAACCCGACCAAGGTGCCTGGGGTTTCTCGACCTGGCCGGGGCCTGGGACCCGTCGCTCGCCTTTGTCATGGCCGGCGCGATCCTGGTGGGAGTGGTGGCCTTCGCACTGGCGCGCCGGCGCCAGCGCTCCTGAGCGTTGATGCCGTGCAGCATCCGGCCCGCGTGCCATGCGGGCGATGCGCGCATGCAGCAAAGGCTGGCCCCTGGCGGCCAGCCGGTTTAAGATTGCGCGATTATCGGACAACAAGCCCAGACAACACACCTCCCAATGGACGTCCTCCGCCCCCTCGGTCTTGGCCATGCACAGGCCGACACCGTCCGCGTTGCCCGGCCCCAGGCCGACCTGCTCGCCAGTTTTGCCGGCGATCCCAACTTCATGCTGTCGCTGGCGCGCGGGCTGACCGTGCTGGAGGCGTTCTCGGAACGCAAGCGCCCGCTGACGATCTCGCAGGTGGCGCAGCGCACGCAGCTGTCGCGCGCCTCGGTGCGGCGCTGCCTCTATACGCTGGAACAGCTCGGCTACGTCAGCCAGCAGGACGGCCAGTTCGCGCTGCGGCCGCGCGTGCTGCACCTGGGCCACGCGTATTTCTCGTCGACCTCGCTGGTGTCTCTGGCGCAGCCGATCCTGGACAACCTGAGCGCGCGCATCCACGAGACCTGCACGCTGGCGATCCTGGACGGCACCGACATCCTGTACCTGGTGCGCTCCGAAGTGCAGCGGGTGCTGAACTATTCGCTAGGCATGGGCAGCCGCCTGCCGGCCTACTGCACCTCCAACGGCCGGCTGCTGCTGGCGCACCAGCCCGCCACGGTGCTGGACGGCTTCTTCGAGCACGCCGAACTGCGCCCGCGCACGCTGCAGACCAAGGTCTCGCGCCAGGAGCTGGAAGCATGCTTCGAGCGCGCCCGCGAAGTGGACTATGTGATCGTCGATGAGGAGCTGGAACCGGGCCTGCGCGCGATGGCCGTCCCGGTGCGCTCGGCCTCGGGCATCGTGCTGGCGGGGCTGAGCGTGAGCGTGCGCGCCGCGCGTGTCTCTGAAACAGAGATGATCTCGCGGCTGCTGCCGCCGATACGCGAAGCCGCGGCGGCAATTGGCCGGCTGATCGGCTCCTGATTGCCGCTGACTACCCGGGCAGCCGCACGGGATTGAGGTAAGCCGGGTCCGGGTTGCGCGGCCTCGGCACCAGTGCTTCAGCCCCGGTGCGCCAGTTCCAGCGCAAATACCAGCCGCTGCAGGAAGTTCTCCATGCGCCCGTCCGGATGGATGAAGGCGCAGCCGAAATGGTGGATGGCGCTGTCGTCATGACCCACCAGCCAGTGGCCAACCACCTGCAGGTCCAGCTCAAGCTTGCCCAGTTCGCGGAAGTCCAGCCGGCACTTGCCGACCGTGGTGCCGACCGGCAGGTGCTCTGCCGAGACCGTCTTCGAGCGCAGCCCCACGCCCGACAGCGACAGGTCGGCGATATCGAGCCCCAGCACGGTCTTGTCCGACATGTGGATCTCGCAGCGGTAGCCCCTGGTCACCAGCGTGCGCGCGCGGAAATGGCGGCGGCGCTGGAAGTGGTAGAGCTTCTCGGGGAATTCGACAACGAAGGCCGGGCCTTCCTCATAGCGCATGGCGGCCGGCTGGCCCACCACAAAGTTGACCGGCACGCCGCGCAACAGCCCCGAGAACGCATTTTCATCCGAGGTCATCAGCGACATCCGCTCGGGTTCCGCGTTGCACCAGTCGAACACGAAGGTGCGGTCGACCGGGTCGACGTGCAGGACCGACGTGACGAACTGGTGCCCGGTGCGGGTGCGCACGCTCAGCATGCACTTCTGCCAGGACAGGTCGCGCAGCACGGTGCCGATCTGCGAGTTGTGCGTCAGGCGATAACGGTCATCCGCCGGCTCAATGTCGGATTCGGCGCCGTTATCGGCTGGCCCGGAGGCATCGTGCTGATTCATGGATTCACGCAACATCTGGAGTGGCTGGGATCGCCGGGTACGGGGGCTTCGGCCTGCCGGCCGCGCGCATGTTAAGCGCGTGTCCCGATGCCCGGCAAGACGCATGCTCTCACTTCGGCAGATCTGTGGCAGAACTTGAGCACAGACTTCCGGGGGGTAGCGCGCACGGCGCTTTCAGGCGTCCGGGGGTAAAGGCGGCGGCGCAGCAAGCGTTGCCTGCGCCTCTTCGCGCAACCACGCCAGCAGCACCAGCCGGCGCGTGTCGTGTTCAAACGGCGCGGGCGACAACAAATGATAGGCCGTTCCGTCGGCAACGAAGCCGAACGGCGCGGCCAGCCGGCCATCGGCGATCTCGTCGGCGGCCATCAGCTGCGAGGCCATGGCCCAGCCCAGCCCCGCTGCGGCGGCCTGCAGGCTGAGGTAGAAATGTTCATACCAGGCGTCGCCGTCGCACTGCACGGCGGGGGCGGCATCGCCGCGCACCGCCTGCCAGCGCTGCCATGCCTCGGGCCGCGTGCGCGTATGCAGCCGCGCCGGGACCGTGGCTGCCCCCTGCGCAAGCTGTGGCCGGCACACCGGCCCCACCCGTTCCTGCGCTACCTCGCGCGCGTGCCAGCGCGCATCGAAGGCAAAGTCATTGCGCCGCAGTGCCAGGTCGGCGCCGCTGCGGGTGAAGTCGATCGGCCCGCCCGCAGCCATCAGGTGCAGCGGGATATCGGGATGGCGCGCGGCAAAGCGCGGCAGCCGCGGGATCAGCCAGCGCATGGCGATGGTCGGCTCGCATGACAGCACCAGCGCTCGCCCCGGCGGCTGCGTGCGGATGCGCGCGGCGGCGCCGGCCAGCACCTCCATCGATTGCGTCGATGCCGCGAACAGCGTGCGCCCCGCCTCGGTCAGGAAGACGCCGCGGTTGCGCCGCTCGAACAGCGCCACGCCCAGCGTGTCCTCGAGCTGGCGGATCTGCCGGCTGACCGCGCCATGGGTCAGGTGCAGTTCCTCCGCCGCCCGGACAAAGCTTTCGTGGCGTGCCGCGGCCTCGAAGAATCGGATCCAGCCCAGCCAGTGCATCAGTCAGTTTTTCTCACGTAATTGCGCGAGTATATATCGGTTGTGGCGGCACTTTCCGGCACGCAGAATTGGGTACGCCCGGATCTCCCGATGTGGCGATCTCCGGATAACTACAACGTAACCTGACAGAAAATGCCCCCAATCGCCGAATCCCTGGCGGTCGCCGCCGTGACCGTGCTGGCCGTTGTCAGTCCGGGCCCGGACTTCGCCATGGTGACCCGCAACAGCTACCTGTACGGCCGCCGCGCCGGCCTGCTCAGCGCCCTCGGAATCGCGCTGGGGGTGCAGGTGCATGTGCTCTATACGATGTTCGGGGTGGCGCTGCTGATGGCCCATGCGCACAGCATGCTGACGGTGGTGAAGATGCTGGGCGCGGCCTACCTGGTGTGGATCGGCGTCCAGACCCTGCGCAACCGCGAGGCGCTGGCAGCAGACCTGCAAGGTGCGCGCACGCTGCGGCCGTGGGCGGCGCTGCGCATGGGCTTCCTGACCAATGCGCTGAACCCGAAGACCACGCTGTTCGTGGTCAGCACCTACACCCAGGTGGTCGGTGCGCACACGCCGGTGCCGGTGCAATGGGCTTATGGCGGATTCATGTCGGTGGCGCACCTGGCGTGGTTCAGCCTGGTGGCGTGCGTATTCACCGCGCCGGCGCTGCGCGCGGCGATGCTGCGGCGCCAGCGGCTGCTGGACCGCACCATCGGCTCGGCCTTGTGCGGGCTGGGCGTGGCGCTGGGGTTCAGCAACCTGGCGTAGGGCCAGCCTGCGTCAGTGGCCAGGCCTGGCGCACGAGATGCTGGGGGCCTTGCGGGCCGAGTCGGCTTTCGAACAGCACCAGCCGCTGCACGTGCCAGGGCTCGCTGGCCAGCGTGCGGTGCGTGTCGAGCCAGGCGCGCAGCACGCTTTCGGGCACTGACGGCTTGCAGCGCGCCAGCGTCAGGTGCGGATGGAAGCGCCGCCGCTCTGGGGTAATGCCCGCGGCCCCGGCCAGCGCCTGCCCGACATCGGCGTGCAGGGCGCGCAGCGCGTCCAGGCCGGGACCTGGCGCCAGGCCTGCCCACAGCACCGAACCCTGGCCGCTGCGGAAGCGCCCGGTACCGGCCGCCTGAAGCAGGAAGGCAGGCGCGCGGATGCTGTCGAGCGCGGCCTCCAGCGCGGCGCCAGGCACGTTGCACTCACCCAGGAAGTGCAGGGTCAGGTGGACCTGCTCTGGCGCTGCCGGCCGCACACCGTGCGCGGGCGGCAGGGTCGCCAGCAGCCTTGCCGCCCGCGCGGGCGGGACTTCCACGGCAATGAACAGGCGCGGCATGGCAGCGCGGCCAGCGCCATCAGCCGGGCGTGGTGCCGACGCCTTCGCGCTGCAGCAAGGCGCGCTTGCGCTCGATGCCGCCGGCGTAGCCGGTCAGCGCGCCGGCGCTGCCCAGCACGCGATGGCAGGGCACGATCACCGACAGCGGGTTGCGTCCCACCGCGCCGCCGACTGCGCGCGCATGCGTGGGCGGCAGGCCCAGGGTGCGGGCCAGTTCGCCGTACGACGCGGTCTCGCCGCAGGGGATGGCCAGCAGCGCCTCCCACACGCGCTGCTGGAACGGGCTGCCGGCAAAGCGCACCGGCACGGTGAAGGTATCGCGGCGGCCGGCGAAATATTCGGCCAGTTCCGACGCGGCGCGGTCGAGCACCGCGGCATCGGCCGGCGGCACATCGCGGCTGTCGGCAATGCCCGCGGGATGGTATTTCTGCCCGGCGAAGAAGAGGCCGGTCAGGTGTGCGCCTTGCACGCGCAGCAGGATGGTGCCGAGCGGGCTGTCGATATGGCGATAGCTGGTCATGTGATCGTCTCCGGTTCGGCCGCGGCGCTGGCCGCGTCCTTCATCGCCTCGTAGCGATGCCACAGGTGGATGGCGGCGTAGGCACGCCACGGTGCCCATTGCGCGGTGCGCTCGTGCATCGCGCGCACGGTACTGACGCCCAGCACCTTGCGCAGCGCATAGTCGGTGCCGGGGAACGCATCGGGCCAGCCCAGCGCGCGCATGGCGACATACTGCGCGGTCCAGTCGCCGATGCCGTCGACCTCGCGCAGCGCCGCCACGGTCAGTTCCGGCTGCGCGTGCGCATCGAGGGCCAGCGTGCCGTTGGCCACGCGCTGCGCCAGCGCCAGCAGCGTGCGCGCCTTGCCCGCCGACACCCCGGCATCGCGCAAGCCTTGCTCTGGCAGTGTGGCAATGGCGGCGGCACTCGGGAACGTGTAGCGCAGGCCGTCCGGGGGCGTGCCGTCCAGCGCCTGTCCCGCGTGCCGCGCCAGCGCGCCCAGGATGCGCCGCGCCTGCACCACCGAGATCACCTGCCCCACCACCGCGCGCACCGCGATCTCGAAGCCATCGACGCTGCCCGGCAGGCGCACGCCCGGCATAGCCTCGGCAAGCTCGCCCAGGTGCCGGTCCACCACGTCCGGGCGGCAGCCCAGGTCGCACAGGCGGCGCACCTTGCCCAGCGCCTGCGGAATGACGCGCGCCAGCGAGGCCGACAACGTCACGCGCAGCACCAGCCGGCGCGGCACGTGTTCGATCCGTACCCAGCCGGTGTGCGTGCTGCCGCCGGCATCCACCAGCAGCGTGCGCATATAGGTGCCGTCCCGGATCGCCTCGATGCCATCCACCGCGCGGGTAGCCAGGAAACGCAGCCATGCCTCCCAGGCAAACGGCGGGCGGTAGCCCAGGTCGAACACCAGCCGGTCGGCCACGCCGTCGGCGGCGCGGCGGCGCAGCGCCAGCGGCGTCAGGCCGTAGCGGGTCTTCAGCACATCGTTGAAGCGGCGCACGCTGCCGAAACCCGCCGCCAGCGCCACTTCGGTCACCGGCAGCGCGGTGTCGGCCAGCAAGCGCTTGGCCAGCAGCAGCCGCTGCGTCTGCGCGTACTCAAGCACCGACACGCCGAACTGCGCATCGAACAGGCGCCGCAGGTGCCGCTCGGTCACGCCGATGCGCGCCGCCAGCGTGGCCACGCTGCCTTCGGCCATGAAGCCCTCGTCGATCAGCGTGGCCGCTGCCTGCGCCAGCCGGCCTGAAATATCGGCCAGCCCATGCCCGGGCGCGAGCTCCGGACGGCAGCGCAGGCAGGGGCGGAAGCCATGCTTCTCCGCCGCCGCGGCGCTCTCGTAGAAGGTGCAGTTTTCGCGCTTGGGCGTGCGTACTGCGCACACGGGCCGGCAGTACACGCCGGTCGACGACACGCCCACGAAGAAGCGTCCGTCGAAGCGGCGGTCGTGCGAGGCCACGGCCTTGTAGCAGGTGTCGGGATCGAGGTGCATGACGGCATGCTACCGCTACCGGCAACCGCTTACCCGCTGGATTCGGACATTTCCCTCTGGCGCGCGGGCGTGGGCTGCGGCACAGTTCCTGGCAGGGGCGGCGGCTAGAATGCGCTTCGTGCCTCACCCGCCAACCCACTGCCACCGCCCGCCCGGAGATGCCATGCGCCGCACTGCCCTGCACCTGTCCTTGCTTGCTTCGCTTGCCTGCGCGCCGGCGTTGGCACAGCCGGTGCAGACCGCCCCCATGACGACGCCTGCCATGGCCACGCAGGTGGCATCGGTCGAAGGCATCACCGAATACCGCCTGCCCAACGGCCTGCGCATCGTACTGGCACCGGACGCGGCCAAGGCCACCACCACCGTCAACATCACCTACCTGGTCGGCAGCCGCCATGAGAACTACGGTGAGACCGGCATGGCCCACCTGCTCGAGCACCTGCTGTTCAAGGGCACGCCATCGCTGCCCGGCAAGACCATCCCGACCGAGTTCGCCCGGCGCGGCATGAGCGTGAACGGCACCACCGCGCAGGACCGTACCAACTACTTCGGCACCTTCAGCGCCAACGATGAAAACCTCGACTGGGCGCTGCGCATGGAAGCCGACCGCATGGTCAACAGCGTGATCTCGCGTGCCGACCTGGACAGCGAGATGACGGTGGTGCGCAACGAGATGGAAATGGGCGAGAACAGCCCCGGGCGCATGCTGATGCAGCAGACCATGGCCGCCGCCTACCGCTGGCACAACTACGGCAAGGCCCCGATCGGCGCGCGCAGCGATGTCGAGCACGTCAGCATCGACGGCCTGCGCGCCTTCTATCGCCGCTACTACCAGCCCGACAACGCGGTGCTGGTGGTGGCCGGCAAGTTCGATCCCGCCGCCACGCTGGCACGCATCGAGCGCTACTTCAGGCCAATCCCGCGCCCGACGCGCGTGCTGCCGCCCGAGCATACCGTCGAGCCCGCACAGGAAGGCGCGCGCGAACTGGTAGTGATGCGCCCCGGCGACAACAGCCTGGTCGCCGCGCAATACCACGTCAGCCCGGGTGCGCATCCGGACAGCACGGCACTCTCGCTGCTGACCCTCATCCTCGGCGATACGCCGGGCGGGCGGCTGTACAAGGCGCTGGTCGAGCGTGGCCAGGCCGTGTCGGTCGGCACCGCGCTCTATGCGATGAAGGACCCGGGCGCGCTGCTGCTCATGGTCGAGACGTCCAAAGACCAGCCGCTCGCGGCTGCGCGCGCCGGGCTGATCACGCAGGTCGAGGGCTTTGCCGAGGCGCCCGTGACCGAGGCCGAGCTGGAACGTGCGCGCGTGCGCATGCGCAACGCGTACGAGCACTACATGAACGATCCCGGCGCGCTCGGCGTGGCGCTGTCCGAGGCCATCGCCAAGGGCGACTGGCGCCTGTTCTTCCTGGCGCGCGACCGCATCGAGACCACCACGCTGGCAGACGTGCAGCGCGTGGCGCTGAACTACCTGCAGGCCTCGAACCGCACCGTGGGCGTGTTCCTTCCCGCCGAGCAGCCGTCGCGCGCGCAGGTGCCGCCGGCGCCCGATGTCACGGCCATGGTCAGCGGCTACCAGGGCAGGCAGGCGATGGCCGCGGTGGCGGCATTCGATCCCAGCCCCGCCAATATCGAGGCCCACACCACGCGCCAGACGCTGGCCAACGGCATGCAGCTGGCGTTGCTGCCCAAGCCTGCGCGCGGTGAAGTGGTGCACGGCGCGCTGGTGCTGCGCATCGGCGACACGCAGAGCCTGCAGGGGCTGACCACGGTGGGCGCGCTGACCGCCTCCATGCTCCGACGCGGCGCGGCTGGCATGGACCGCCAGCAGATCGCCGACCGCATCGAGGCGCTGCGCGCGCGCGTCGGCATCTCTGGCGGCTCTGAGCGCGTGACCGTCAGCTTCGAGACGCGCCGCGCGCACCTGCCGGAACTGCTGGCCCTGCTGCGCGACCTGCTGCGCGCACCGACCTTCCCCGAGGCGGAGTTTGAGACGCTGCGCAAGACCAGCATCGCGGAGATCGAGAGCATCCGGCGCGAGCCGGGTGTGATGGCGTCTAACGCGCTGGGCCGCCATGGCGACCCCTACCCCGCTGGCGACCCGCGCCATGCGCGCACCTTTGCCGAGAACATCGCCGACCTGCAGGCCGCCACCCTGGCGCAGGTGCGCGACTTCCACGCACGCTTCTATGGCGCGGGCCATGCGCAACTGAGCCTGGTGGGCGACTTCGATGCCGCGGCCGCGGCCGCGCAGGCAGCGCAGCTGTTCGGCGACTGGAGCGCGCAACAGCCCTACGCGCGCGTCGAGCGCCCCTTTGTGCCGATCCCGCCGGCGGAGTTCACGCTGCCCGCGCCGGGCAAGGCCAATGCCATCTACCTGGCCTCCACGCCGATCGACCTGACCAACGACGCGCCGGACTATGCGCTGATGATGATTGCCAACCGCGTGCTCGGCGGCGCCAGCCTGCGCGGCCGCCTGGCTGACCGGCTGCGGCAGCGGGAAGGCCTGAGCTATGGCGCGAGCAGCTGGGTGCAGGTGGGCGCGCTCGACCGCGCGGGACGCTTCGGCCTGCAGGCGCAATACGCACCGCAGAACCTGCCGCGCTTGCAACGCGCCGTGACCGAGGAGCTGGAGCGCTTCGTGCGCGACGGCATCACCGCGCAGGAACTGGCCGAGGCCGTCAGCGGCCTGCTGCAGCAGGGCATGGTCAGCCGCAGCAACGACGCCGCGCTGGCCGGCGCGCTGGCCAACCAGCTCTACCTGGGCCGCACCATGGCCTTCACCGCCGAACTCGAAGAGCGCCTGCGCAACGCCACGCCGGACGCCGTCAACGCGGCCATTCGGCGTTACATGCAGCCAGGCACGCTGTCGCGCGTCTATGCTGGCGACTTCAGCGGCGCACCGGCGCAGGCGGGCGCAACCGGCAGCGGAAGTGGCTCCGGCGCGGCCGGCAGCACAGGCAACGAAGCGGCCGGCGCGGCACCGCAGGCGCAGCCCTGACATACGCGGGAAACAATATTCGGCTGCACTGGCGAAAGGCCGCAGGCGCGGCCAGCGCAACATCGCAGCGGCAAGGCAGGGAGCGCTCGGCAGGCGTCCGGTGCAAGCCCCTTGCCGCGACCCCGGGTTGACTGTATATTCGTACAGTATAAGTCGATATAAGAGGTGTGGATGTCAATCGTGCGAGCTGGCAGCAAGGCAGAAGCGCTCAGGCTTCTGGCCTCGGAAGGCGTGCTGGCGCTTGAGCTGGACTACGAGACAGGATGGCAGGATGCCGTCGAACTCGGCAGGCTCGGAGAAAAGCGCGGTATCAAGGTGCAGTATCGCGGACAAGAAAGCATCGCCGTCCGTTCCCGCGAAGCCCTGATCGAAGGGCTGGCCAAACCCAAGGCCACGTTCCGTCAACGCAATCTCTATTGCCAGTTCGATCTCGGCACGCTGGCGGACCATGAACTGCTCGACCTCGAGGCCAAGGCCACGCGGCTCGGGGACTATATCCTCGCCGGCCACCTGCTGCGCGATGTCGATGGCGTGTGGCCGCAATAAGCGGCTTGCGCGCACGCCGGGCCACTAGAAGAGAAAAAGCCGCCATGCAGGCGGCTTCCGTCATATTGCGCTGAGCACGTTCTTCGTGCCCGGTGCCCCGGTCAATGCCACACCCGCGTGGCGTTGGCCCAACGCGCCGCGCACGACGACTGCGCTACGGCCGCGTCGATCGTTTCGTTGGCGGCCTCCGCCGCCGGCACCGTCGCGGCAACATCCAGCGCGGCGCGCCACAGCACCGCCGACACCAGCGTCTTGCATTGCCGCCGTTCGCCATGCGCAAGCGCAAGCAGCCGCTCATAGCCGTCCAGCACGATCAGCCGGTCACCACGGCGCGGATGCAGCGACAGCGTGTAGAGGTGGTCAGACTCGCATTGCAGGCTGCCGCCGCTGACCGCGACCACGATTGCACCCGGCAACGCAATGCCGCTGGCCTGGACCTCGCCACGCAAGCGCGCCAGGTGCGCGTGCGCGCGTGGATCGCAGGTGCCGCCCACACCGCCCGCCATCTCTGCCGGCAGCGCGCAGAGCGCCATCAGCTCGGCCGGCGAAACCGCCAGCGTATAGGCCTGCAGCGTGGGACGATAGGTTGCCACCACGGCGCGCAGCCGGTGCGGCGCATCGCCATCATGCCCTGCCTGCAGCGGGCTGTCCGGCCCGCGTAACTGCATCGTGTTCATGTCGACTCCTGCCGCGCGGGGCGTTTACCTGGTCAGTCGCGCAGCAGTTGCTTGGCGATGATCAGCTGCTGGATCTGCGTGGTGCCTTCATACAGGCGCAGCAGGCGCACGTCGCGGTAGAAGCGCTCGGCCTTGTACTCGGCGATATAGCCGGCGCCGCCATGGATCTGCACCGCGCGGTCGGCCACGCGGCCCACCATCTCGGTACAGAACATCTTGGTGCACGAGGCCAGCATGCTGACCTCCGGATCGCTCTTGCCGGCGGGCTTGGCGTCGTAGCGCTGGGCGCAGTCGCGCACCATCGACAGGCCGGCGTAGAGCTCGGCCTGGCTGTCGGCCAGCATCGCCTGGATCAGCTGGAAGTCGCCGATGGGCTTGCCGAACTGCTTGCGCTCCCTGGCATAGGCCACAGCGTCGGTGATCAGGCGATGCGCCATGCCGCAGGCCAGCGCCGAGATATGCAGGCGGCCGCGGTCGAGCACCTTCATCGCGGTCTTGAAGCCCACGCCCGGCACGCCGCCGATGATATTGGCGGCCGGCACGCGCACGTTCTCAAGCACCACGTCGCAGGTCTTGGTGCCGCGCTGGCCCATCTTCTTGTCCGGCTTGCCCAGCGAGATGCCCGGGGTGTCGGCCGGCACGATGAAGGACGAGATGCCCGAAGCGCCCGCGCCGCCGGTGCGCGCCATCAGCGTGAAGGCGCCGGCGCGCGGTGCGTTGGTGATGAAGCGCTTGGTGCCGTTGATGACATAGTGGTCGCCATCCAGCTCCGCCTTGGTCTGCAGCGAGGCCGCGTCGGAACCCGCATTGGGCTCGGTCAGCGCGAACGAGATGATCAACTCGCCGCTGGCGATGCGCGGCAGGTACTGCTGCTTCTGTTCCTCGGTGCCATCCATCAGGATGCCTTGCGAGCCGATGCCGACGTTGGTGCCGAACACCGAGCGGAAGGCAAAGGCGGTATGGCCCAGGTCGTAGACCACATCGCATTCCTGCGACATCGACAGGCCGATGCCGCCGTAGTTCTCGGGGATGGAGATGCCGAACAGGCCCATCTCCTTCATGTCCGCGACGATCTCGGCGGGCACGTCGTCGGTTTCCTCCAGCGTGTCTTCGGCGGGCTTCAGGCGTTCGTCGATGAAGCGCTGCACCGAGGCGCGCAGCAGGGCAAAGGATTCTTGGTCAAGGGCCATGATGATTCTCCGGGTCAAGCCAGTGCGTCAGTCTGGCCGCCTATGGTACGCTGGTCGCGGGATTTGACAATCCACTGAAACTTGGACAGAAGCGTTAGTATAATTTGACAATCGCGGCCGGCCTCAACCCAATGTGGCGGATAACAGGCCCGCCACGCCGATGGCCAGCGCCGCCAGCGCATCGCCCGCGATCAGGCCGCCACCGACCAGCGATGCCGTGCTCATATCCTGCGGCAAACCCCGGGCCGGCCTTGCGGGCCTGGCCACGGCGGCGGCCACGCTCGCCACCACGCCGCCGGCCGCCATCCACCCGGCCGCCGCCAGGTTGACGAAGCCACCGAAAGATGACGCATAGGGCGAAGGCAGGATCACCGCATCGAGCAGGAAATCCGCCACCCGCCCGCGCCGGCTGGCTTGCGCGAAGCGCTGCCACGCCTGCCGGCCGAGGATGGCCTTGCGCAATACCGCGGTAGCCAGGCCGAGCGCGAGGCCCGTTGCCACTGCCACATGCTGGCCGGCACGGCTTTGCGCCAGCCCGTGCAGCACGCCCACGATCTTGTATGTCATGGCCGAGGTCCAGCGCGCCGGCTGCTGGTCTGCCGGCAGGCTGGTCTGGTCCAGCGCCAGCACCGGGTAGGCATGCATGAACAGCCGTGCCATCGCCACCGCAACCAGCGCACCCACGACGATGCCCGCCACCTGGTAGCCGAACTGCACCATGCGGTCGCTGCCCAGGCGCCAGCCGGTGGAGCGGTCCTGCTGCATGTCGCTCGCCTCGGCCGTGGCCACCAGCAAGACCGTGGCGGCGATCAGCCCGACATGGGGCGCGCGCAGCCCGGCGGCGGCCATCAGGATCACGGACAGCACGAAGGCCGACGAGATCGGGTTCTGGTCGACCATGCCGACCGAGATGCCGTTGACCAGCGCAAACACCAGCACCAGCAGCACGGCCATCAACTGGAAACCCAACGGCTGGCCGAACCATGCCACGCCCGCCGCCACCGTGGCCGCGCCCCACAGCAGCGCCCAGGCCGCCACCCAGCCCATGCCCGGCCCGCGCTGCGGCGCAGGGTGGCGGCGCGCGCGCCACTGGCGGCACGCCTGCGCCAGCAGCAAGGCCACATCGACCGCAGCCGCCCCCATGATCATGCCCAGGGCCACCAGGAAGGTGGCCTTGCGATAGGGCTCGCCAGGCGCCATCCAGCCCGCGGCAACAAACCACGGGGTCATGGCCCAGCCGGCCAGCCCGCCCACCAGCGCGGCAATGCCCACGCGCGCGCCGACGATCATCCCGGCGCCGAAGGTCGCGGCCGACAGGTCCAGCGCCGCCAGCCACGGCATGCGCGCGGCGCCCAGGCCGCAGCCCAGGCCCAGTGCCATGCCGCCCCCGAGCCGCGCCACCGAACGCCGCAGCAGCGCCGGATCGGTCAGCGCGCGCAGGATATTGGCCACGGCCAGCCCCGACGGAAAGGTCAGCTGCATCCGGTCCACCAGCAATGGCGTGTACAGCATGCCCACACCCACCCCGAACATGCCGATGCACAGCATGTACAGCACCAGCTGCCACAGCGGCGGCTGCGCCATGCCCAGCCACGCCATCGCCTGCAGCACGACGGCCATGCCGCCCATGCCCGCCACCGACGCCGCCGCGGTCTGGATGTAGTTGGCGCCGTGGCGCCCGGGCGCGCCATAGCCCGCCGTCACCACCGAGCCGAGGATGCCCGCCAGCACCTGCCCGCCGACGAAGAAGCCCAGCGAGAAATTCATATACGCGGCAGCGATGCCGCCCAGCGGGCCCAGCACCAGCATGCCTGCCGCGCCCAGCAGCACGTGGTACTGCCAGCTGCCCGGCGAAGGCAGCCTGGTGGCGCGGGGTGCGGCATCGGTCGGGAGCGTGGGCATGGCGCAGCGGGCGGGCTGAAGTAGTGTGCCTCTTGCGAAGCATAGGCCAAGGCCGGTCTGCGGCGATGTGCGACTTGTTCCCGACTTTCGCCGGATGGCCGTTTCCCGGCCGGGTTAACACTAGTTTCGTGCGCAACCATCTGGTCGATATAGTTGCGTACACAACTACATCGCAGAGACACTACGACCCCACCATGCCAGACTCCACCGCACCCCACGCCGCAGTGCCGCCGGCACCGCCGCCCTCGTCATCGCGCCCATGGCCGCAGCGCGTGCCGGTACTGATTGCCGGCGGCGGCCCGGTCGGCCTGACGCTGGCCGCGCTGCTGGCGCGCCAGGGCATAGCCGCGCTGGTGGTGGAAGCCGACGACGGCTACTGCGCCGGCAGCCGGGCCATCTGCATGGCGCGGCGTTCGCTGGAGATCCTCGGCTGGGTGGGCGCAGACCGCGCCACCGTCGAAACCGGCCTGCCGTGGGTGGGCGGGCGCAGCTACTACCGCGATGCCGAGGTGCTGCATTTCCGCATGCCCAGCGAGGCCGGCGAGCGCTTCGCCCCGATGGTCAATATCCAGCAGTACTACCTGGAAGCCTTCGCCCACGACGCCGCGCTGCGCGGCGCTGCGCCAGCGGATGTGCGCTTCGGCGCGAGCGTGCAGGCGGTGCGCCAGCACGGCAGCGGCGTCGTGGCCGAGATCCAGACAGGCGCAGGCGTGGTGCAGGTCGGCGCGCAATGGCTGGTGGCCTGCGACGGCGGGCGCAGCACCGTGCGCGAGCAACTGGGGCTGCGCATGAAGGGCACCCAGTACGAAGGCCGCTACGTGATCGTCGATATCGTGCAGAAGACGCGGCGCGAGGTGGAGCGGCTGGCCTGGTTCGACCCGCCTTCCAACCCCGGATCGACCATCCTGATGCACCGCCAGCCTGACGACGTCTGGCGCATCGACTACCAGATCCGCGACGACGAAGACCCTGACGAAGCCGTCAAGCCGGAGAACGTGCTGCCGCGCGTGCAGAGCCACCTCGACATGATCGGCGAGACCGAGCCGTGGCGGCCGTTGTGGATCTCCATCTACAACGCCAAGTGCCTGACCTTGCAGGACTACCGCCACGGCCGCGTGCTGTTTGCCGGCGACGCCGCGCACCTGGTGCCGATCTTTGGCGTGCGCGGGCTCAACTCCGGGCTGGACGATGCCGGCAACCTGGCCTGGAAGCTGGCGTGGGTGCTGCGCGGCCAGGCGCCCGAAAGCCTGCTCGATTCCTATTCGACCGAACGCGTGCATGCCACGCGGCAGAACATCGCTTACGGCGCCAAGAGCACCGAGTTCATGGCACCGCCCGACTTTGCCTTCCGGCTGATGCGCGAGGCCACGCTGCGTCTGGCGCAGCATGAGCCCGCGGTGCGGTCACTGATCAATCCGCGGCAGTCGGCACCGATTGCCTATACGGATTCGGCGCTGAACGGTCCCAGCGACTTTGGCGACGACTGTCCTGGCGCCGCGCCCGGCCTGCCCGCGCCGGAAATGCGCGTGGCAGGCCCCGACGAGGTCGTGCACCTCACGCAATGCTTCGGGCAACGGTTCACGTTGCTGTACTTCAGCGATGCGCCCACGCTGCCCGAGCCACTGGCCGCGTTCGCGAATGCGCATCCAGACGCCGTGCAGACACACGTGGTGGTCACCGGCGGCAACGTGGCCGGCGCCACGGCGCTGGCCGACGTCGCCGGCCAGGCCCACGCCCGCTACGGCGCACGACCCGGCACGCTCTACCTCATCCGCCCCGACGGCTATGTCCTGGCACGCTGGCGCGAACCGTCATGGGACGCCGTGCGCGCCACCCTCGCCCCCCTGATGCAAACCGGAGCCCGCCATGCAAGCTGAAGACCTCGACCTCGCCTACACCCGCCTGTGCGAGGCCATGGGCCGTGCCGGCGAAGCACGCTCCCCGCTACTATTGGCAATGGTGTGCCTGGGCCTGATGAGCCGGCAGGAAGCGCTGGCGCCGGTGCTGGCGTTGATCGACGAAGCCGAGGCTCGCAGCCAGCAATAGGGAGTACAGGACGCTAGAATGCCGACGCCTGACAAGGACACGCCATGAAGCCACTGCCACGCCTCGACCAGTTCCTGACCTACCGCCTGCACCAGGTCAACAAGCTCAGCGACAAGGACAGCGCCGCCGCCTACCTGGAGCAATGCGGCCTGCCGCTCGGCGAGGGCCGCTGCCTGGCCGCGATCGGCGCCTTTGCGCCGCTGTCGGTCAACGAGCTGGCGCACCGCGCCAACCTGACCAAGGGCCAGGCCAGCCGCTCGGCGCAGGCGCTGGTGGCGCGCGGGCTGGTCAGCAAGGAGGCCAGCGAGGCCGACGGGCGCGGCGTGGTGCTGTCACTGACAGCACAGGGCAAGCCGCTGTACCGGCAGGCGATCACGATGATCGCCAGGCGCAATGCAGAGATCTTCGGCTGCCTGAGCGACGCCGAACGGGCGCTGCTGGGCAGCCTGCTCGACCGGCTGGTCGCGCACGCCGGCCAGCAGGACGAAGAAGGCGCCGAAGACGCCGGCGCCTGATCCTTCAGCGGCGCAGGTTGTCCACCTGCACGCGCGCGCCATCGCGGCGCGCTGCGTCGGCCACCTCATTGGTGACCACGGTCTGGCCGATCGGCGCCAGCGCAATGCCGGCCAGCTTCAGGTGCTGGATCGCAAACGGGATGCCGATGATGGTTACGAAGTTGGCGACCGCCGCCATCACGTGGCCGATGGCCAGCCACACGCCGGCAAAGACAAACCACAGCACATTGCCGACCAGCCCCAGCGCGCCGGTGCCGACATCGTCGCGTCCGCTCAGCTCGCGCCGGCTGATGGCCTGCTTGCCGAACGGGAAAAAGGTGAAAGTGCCGATCACGAAGCAGGCCTTGCCCCAGGGGATCCCGATGATCGAGATAAAGGCCAGCAGCCCAACCAGCCACCAGGCCAGGCCCATGACCACGCCGCCAAGGATGAACCAGAGGAAGTTGCCGATTGCGCGCATGTCATTCTTTCGCGAGTGAGGAAGAGAACACGCATGATACGCAACGGTGTGGTGCGGGCATGGCGCCGAGCGGGTCGTGGCAGCAAAGCGTACCCGTTTCTGCGTGCCTCGCCGAAACCGGCGGAACGGCATCGCCGGCCCTTCGGGAAACGCGTTCGACCCTTGTTTATAGGCATATTCCATTCTGCAAGACCGATCGCAAACCCCGCTGCCGCGGGCAAAGCGTACCCGTTTCTGCGTGCCTCCGCGCGTGCTGTCGCCTTCGGCAAGCCCGGCGCCGCAGCGCTAGAATGTGACGTCTGCCCGCTATCCGCGTGACGGACTCCGGGTGCATCCCACCCGCTGTCACCCTTCTCCGACTCCATCGCCTGCTCCGCTGTCCCCCATGAAGCCCACGCTGCTGATCCTGACCCAAGTCGCCACCCACCACCGCGACGCCATTGCCGAACGATTCGAGATCCTCTACGCGCCAGACGCCGAAGGCCGCGCCGCGCAGATCGCCACGCAGGGCGAACGCATCCGCGCGGTACTGACCATCGGCTCCACCGGCCTGACCGCGGCGGAGATCGACGCGATGCCGGCACTGGAACTGGTGTGCGCGCTGGGCGCGGGCTTCGAGAACATCGCCGTGGCCCACGCCCGCGCGCGCGGCATCGCCGTGGCCAACGGCGCCGGCACCAACGACAGCTGCGTGGCCGACCATGCCTTTGCGCTGCTGCTGGCGACCGTGCGCGCCGTGCCGCAACTGGACGCGGTCACGCGCGCCGGCACTTGGCGCACCGCGCTGCCGCTGCGGCCCAATGTCTCGGGCAAGCGGCTGGGGATCGTCGGGCTGGGCACCATCGGCCGGCGTATTGCCCGGCGCGGCGAAGGCTTCGACCTCGAGATCGGCTATCACAACCGCAAGCCGCGCGAGGACGCGGGGTACCGGTACTTCGACAGCATCGGTGCGCTGGCCGCGTGGGCGGACTACCTGGTGATCGCCACGCCGGGCGGGGCGGGTACGCGGCACCTTGTCGATGCAAGCGTGCTGACGGCGCTGGGGCCGGCCGGGTTCCTCGTCAATATCGCGCGCGGCAGCGTGGTGGATACCGAGGCGCTGGCGTCAGCGCTGCGCGCCGGCAAGCTAGGGGGTGCGGGGCTGGATGTCTATGAGAGCGAGCCGGCGCCGCCGGTGGTGTTGTTCGACTGTCCTAACGTCGTGCTGACGCCGCATGTGGCCGGCTGGTCGCCGGAGGCCATCACGGCGTCCGTGACGCAGTTCCTGGAGAATGTGCGGCGGCATTTTGCGGGGGAGGGGTTGTTGACGCCGGTGGGGTGAGGAGGAAGGTTTTGCATTGGTCAATGGTACGCCGACAACAGCCCAACCAGCAGCTAAGACCTAGCCGGCCCCAAACACCACCCTAACCCGCAACCCCGGCCCCGCATCCTCCAGCACCACCCGCGCCCCATGCGACTGGGCGATCTCCGCCACGATGGCCAGCCCCAACCCGCTCCCGCCGGTCGGCGCGTCCGCCACCCGATAGAAGCGATCAAACACGCGCGCCCGCTCTTCAGCAGGGATTCCCGGCCCGTTGTCGCTGACAACCAGCTCAACCGCGCGTCCTTCGGCGCTGCGACCCACCAGCACATCGATACGGCTTCCGGCAGGGATATAAGCCAGCGCGTTATCCAGCAGGTTGGTCAGCAGGATGCGCAACGCATCCACATCCCCACGCACCACCGCCGGCGATGTGTCCTTGCTGCCGTCCAGCCCAAGGTCGATATTGCGATCCAGCGCTGCCTGCGCCATGTCCGCGACCACGCTTGCGGCCAGTTGGTGCAGCTCCACCGGTTCGTGCCGGGGCATGGCTGCGCCCGGCTCCTGCCGTGCCAGCGTCAACAGCTGGGTGACCAGGTGGGTCAGCCGCTCCAGCCCCTGGCGCAGCTTGCCGATGGCTTCGTCACGCGCTGCGCCGTTGTCGGCGCGCTCCACCAGCTGTGCCTGCAGCTGCAGCGCTGCCAGCGGCGTGCGCAGGGCGTGCGCGGCGTCGGCGACGAAGGCGCGCTGGGTGTCGATGGCGTGCGAGAGCCGCGCCAGCAGCTGGTTCAGCGCCGCGCTCAGCGGCGCGATCTCGTCCGGCATCTGGCGCACGGCCAGCGGCGCCAGCGTGTTGGCGTCGCGCGCGCGCACCTCGGTGGCGATTTCGCGCAGCGGGCGCAGGCCGCGCCCCACTGCCATCCACACCAGCCAGCCCAGCAACGGCAGCAGCAACAGCAGCGGCGCCACGGTGCGCAGCGCCATGCGCGCGGCCAGCGTGCGCCGAGCGCTCATCGGCTGCGCGATCTGCACCACGGTTGGCCCAAGCTGCATGCTGTACAGGCGCCATTCGCCCTGCTGCGTGGTCACGTTGGAAAAGCCCAGCTCCGCACGCGCGGGCAGCGCCGGGTGCGAATGCGACAGGTACAGGCTGCGGCCGGAGCCGTCCCAGATGTGGATGACCACATCCTCGTCGGCGTGCGTCAGGTCGCCGGGCGCGCCCAGAAAAGGCGGCGCCACCGGGTTGGCGAACTGGCTGGGCAATGCCGCGGCCATCTGCTTCATCTGGTAGTCGAACAGCGCATTGGCTTCCTGCCGCGCCTGCCCGTAGATCAGCGCCGTGGCGATGGCGATGCCGGCAAGCAGGCCCGCGGCCAGCCACCACAGCAGGGTTCGCTGGATGGAGCGCATCAGGGAGTGTCTCCTTCGCCCGCGGATGCTGCATCCCCATCGAGGCGCGGCACCACATAGCCCACGCCGCGGATATTGCGGATCAGCGCCGCGCCGAACTTCTTGCGCAGCGCGTGGATATAAACCTCGACGGTATTGCTGCCGACTTCGTCGTCCCAGCCGTACAGCCGTTCCTGCAGCTGCGGCACCGACCAGACCTTGCCGGGCCGCGCCATCAACGCGGACAGCAGCGCGAACTCGCGCGCCGACAGCCGCACCGGCTCGCCGCGGTGGGTAGCCTCGCGGGTAGTGGGGTTGAGCACGATGTCACCGTAGCTGACCAGCGGCTCTGCGCGGCCGGCGGCACGGCGCGCCAGCGCGTGCATGCGCGCCGCCAGTTCCTGCAGGTCGAAGGGCTTGACCAGGTAATCATCGGCGCCGGCATTGAGCCCCGCGACACGGTCCGCGACGGCATCGCGCGCGGTCAGGATCAGCACCGGCGTCGGCACGCCGCGCGCGCGCAAGGTGCGCAGCACGTCGAGGCCCGGGCGCCGCGGCAGGCCGAGGTCGAGCAGGATCAGGTCATAGCACGCCTGGCCGTGCTGCGCGGTGCTGGCCGCGGCCAGGCCCGCGTCGCCGTCGCGCACCCAGTCGACGGTAAAGCCTTCCTGGCGCAGCGCCAGCTTGACGCTGTCGCCGATCATGGCGTCGTCTTCCACCAGCAGCACGCGCATGGCTATGCGTTCCGGCCGCGGCCGTCGAGCTGCTCGGCCAGTGCGCGCGCCAGTCCCGGCAGCGCGGGGTGGCTGGCGGTGATGACGTGGACCGGCACGGCTTCCAGCCAGCCGCGCATGCGGCCCTTGGCGACAAAGCGCTCGGCGAAGGCCGAGGCCTGCAGCGCCGGCACGAAGCGTGGCAGGATGCCGCCGCCCAGGTAGACCCCGCCACGTGCGCCCAGCACCAGGGCGATGTCGGCCGCAACCGAGCCGAGCAGGCCGAAGAACACCGCCATGGCGCGCTGGCACAGCGGGTCGTGGCGCTCGAAGGCGCCGGTGGTGACCTGCTCCGGCAACAGCGGCGCGAGCAAAAGCGTACCCGTTTCTGCGGCCAGCGCGGCATGGATATGCGACAGGCCGCTGCCGCACAGGAGCCTCTCCGCCGACACCCGGCCAACGTTGCGATGGGCGGCGCGCCAGGCGATCCATTCGTCGTCAGTGTCGGGCATCAGCTCGATATGGCCGCCTTCGCCGGCCAGCGCCACGGCTGCTCCGCCCGGCGCCGGCACCAGGCCGGAAACGCCCAGCCCGGTGCCCGGCCCGACCAGCGCGAGCGGCGCGGTGCGCACCGGGGTGCCGGCACGCACGGGCACCAGCCCGTCGGCAGGCAGGTACGGCAGGGCCAGCGCCAGCGCGGTGAAGTCGTTGATGGCCACCAGCGTCTGCAGCCCGAGCGCGCGCCGCATGCCGTCGATCGAGAACGACCAGTTGTGGTTGGTGAGCCGGACCTGGTCGCCGGTCACCGGGTTGGCCAGGCCGATCGCCGCGTGGCGCGGCACCGGCTTGCCCGACGCGGCAAGTCCGTCGAGGTATTGGCGCAGGGCTGCTTCGAGCGACGGGAAATCGGCCACCTTCAGCGCGGTCACCGGGCCGATCCGCATTGGTGCGGTTTCCAGTGCAAAGCGCACGTTGGTGCCGCCCACATCGCCGAGCAGGCGGGGGAAGTCAGCGCAGGAGGATGCAGTGGTGGCCATGGTGTCGGGTAGCGCTCCGCTTGGGAATCAGTCTGTCAGGTCTTGAACACGTCAAGCCCGTGCCGGTGCCGTGACAGCACCAGGCTGACCGGCAACGACGGCACAGGGCCCTGCAGCGCGCGTTCGAGCACCTCGGCCTTGGCCGCGCCCGACACTGACAGGAACACGCGCTCGGTGGCCAGCAGCGCCGCCAGGTTGAGCGTGATGCGGGCATGCGGCGCGGCTGACGGGCGCGTGATCACGTAGCCGGGCTGCGGCTCGCTCAGCGCGCCCTGCAGTTCGGGCGCATCCGGGAACAGCGAGGCGGTATGGCCGTCCTCGCCCATGCCCAGCACCACCACGTCTGGCTGGCGGAATGCGCTGTTGGCGCGCGCCACCGCCTGTGCCGGCGCGGCAGCGTCCTGCGCATCGGCAATCAGCGGCACGAAAGCGGCACTGGCAGCGGCCTCGCGCAGCAGGTGCGCGCACACCAGGGCGGCGTTGCTGTCCGCGTGCTCGGGCGGCACCACGCGCTCATCGACCAGCGTGATGGTCACCGCTTCCCAGCGCACGTGCCGGTGGCGCAGCCGCTCGAACAGCGCCACCGGCGAGCGTCCGCCCGAGACCGCCAGCACCGCCCAGCCCTTGACGCGGATGGCCAGCTCCAGCGCATTGCCGATGGAGATGGCCAGCGCCTCCGCCTGGTCCATCGGGGTGGGATGTTCAAACACACGCATGATGGTTTCCTTTGCGATTCTGCGCGCGCATGGCTCAGGCTTCCTCGTGCCACAGCCCGCCGTCGCGCGACATCAGCGCCGACGACGCGGCCGGTCCCCAGGTGCCGGCGGTATAGGGCTTGGGCGGCACGGTGCTGGCCTCCCAGGTGTCGATGATGGGTTCGACCCAGCGCCAGGCCTGCACTTGTTCATCACGGCGCACGAACAGGCCCAGCCGGCCGCGGATCACGTCGAGCAGCAGCCGTTCGTAGGCGCCGGCGCGGCGCACCTTGAACGAGTTGGCAAAGTCCAGGTCGAGCGAGGTCGGCGTCAGCTCCAGCGTGTCGCCAGGCTGCTTGACCAGGCAGTACAGGCGGATGCTCTCTTCCGGTTGCAGCTGGATCACCAGCCGGTTCTGCGGCGACAGCGTCAGCGGCCGCGGGAAGATCGCGTGCGGCACGTCGCGGAAATGGATCACGATCTCGGCCACGCGGGACTGCATGCGCTTGCCGGTGCGCAGGTAGAACGGCACGCCTTCCCAGCGCCAGTTGGCGATCTCGGCCTTGATCGCGACAAAGGTCTCGGTGTGGCTGTCGGGCGCGATGCCCGCTTCTTCAAGGTAGCCCGGCACCGGCTTGCCGCCGATGGCACCGGAGCGGTACTGGCCGCGCACGGTCTTCTCGGCCACGTCCTGCGGCGTGATCGGCTTGAGCGCCTTCAGGATCTTGATCTTCTCGTCGCGGATGGCATCTTCGCTGAGGCTGGCCGGCGGCTCCATTGCCACCATGCACAAGAGCTGCAGCAAGTGGTTCTGCACCATGTCGCGCAGCGCGCCGGTGCGGTCGTAGAAGTCGCCGCGCGTTTCCACGCCGAGTTCTTCGGCGATGGTGATCTGCACGTCCTGCACCCACTCGCGCCGCCACAGCGGCTCGAACAGCGCGTTGCCGAAGCGGATCGCCATCAGGTTCTGCACCGACTCCTTGCCGAGGTAATGATCGATGCGGTAGATCTGCTCTTCGGCGAAGAACTTCGCCACTGCCGAGTTGATTGCCTCGTTGGATTCGAGGTCATGCCCCAGCGGTTTTTCCAGCACGATGCGCACATTGGGCGCCTGGCGCGTGTTCAGGCCGGTGCGTGCCAGCTGCTCGCAGATCGACACGAACAGGTGCGGCGCGGTGGCGAGATAGCACACCACCACTTCAGGCTTGCGTGCCAGCACCTGCTCCGCGAGCGCATCGAAATGCGCGGGCACGCGTGCATCGGCCTGCACGTAGACAATGCGCGCGCAGAACTTGTCCCATGACTCGGGCGGCGCATGGGCTAGCCCGGGGCGCACGGTCTGCTCCAGCGAGGCGAGGTAGTCCGCGGTCGAGAGCGGCTGGCTGCCGGTGGCGAGGATGCGTGCGGCCGGATGCAGCAGGCCGGCGTGGTGGGCATCGAACAGGGACGGCAGCAGCTTGCGCCGCGCCAGGTCGCCGGTGCCGCCGAACAGCACCATGTCGAAATCAGGCATGCTCACCCTGGACTCCTTTAGCGATTTGAGGACCCGCCATGGAAGGCGCGCGTTGTGGCCAGTTTACGTGACTCGCCAGCGCTTGGCGAGGCGCAGGCCGCGGCACTTGCTTGGCAAATGCATGACCGGAGCGCGAAGCGTACCCGTTTCTGCGTGTGCTGCGCAGTGGATCGTGCGGTACGCGGCAAAGTGCGCTAGGCTGAAAGCTCCCCCGCAGGAGAACCCCATGCCACGTCATCCAGTGCTCGAGCGGGTCACCGCCCGCATCGTCTCCCGCAGCGCCGCCTCGCGCCAGGCGTACCTTGACCGCACCCACGCCATGGCCGGGCAGAAGGTCGAACGCGCGCAGCTTTCCTGTACCAACCTGGCCCATGCGGTGGCTGCCATGCCGGACGCCGCGAAGATCCGGCTGAAGGCCGACGAGCGGCCCAACCTGGCGATCGTCTCGGCCTACAACGACATGCTGTCGGCGCACCAGCCGCTGGCGGCTTTCCCTCAGTGGCTCAAGGAAGCGGCGCTCGAGGCCGGCGGCACCGCGCAGTTTGCCGGCGGCACGCCCGCGATGTGCGACGGCGTCACGCAGGGCCAGGACGGCATGGACCTGTCGCTGTTCTCGCGCGATGTGATTGCGCTGGCCACGGCGGTGGCGCTGTCGCATCAGATGTTCGATGCCGCGCTGTACCTGGGCGTGTGCGACAAGATCGTGCCCGGGCTGGTGATGGGCGCGCTGTCGTTCGGCCACCTGCCGGCCGTGTTCGTGCCGGGAGGGCCGATGACCACCGGCATCAGCAACGACGAAAAGGCGCACACCCGCCAGCTCTACGCCGAAGGCAAGATCGGCCGCAAGGAACTGCTCGAGGCCGAGACCCGCTCCTACCACGGCCCCGGCACCTGCACCTTCTACGGCACCGCCAATTCCAACCAGATGCTGATGGAGATGATGGGCCTGCACCTGCCGGGCACGGCCTTCGTCAACCCCAACACACCGCTGCGCGAGGCGCTCACGCGCGAGGCCGCGCGCCAGGCGCTGAAGCTGGTGCACGGCGGCGAGCGCTATACGCCGGTGGCCGAGGTGCTGGACGAGCGCGCCTTCGTCAACGGCATCGTCGGGCTGCTGGCCACCGGCGGCTCCACCAACCACACGCTGCACCTGATCGCGATGGCGCGCGTGGCCGGCATCGTGCTGGGCTGGGACGACTTTGACGAGCTCTCGGCCGTGGTGCCGCTGCTGGCGCGCGTGTACCCGAACGGCAAGGCCGACGTGAACCAGTTCCAGGCCGCAGGCGGGCTGCCCGTGGTGATCCGCGGGCTGCTGTCGCTGGGCCTGGTGCATGACGACGTGACCACCATCGTCGGCCGCGGGCTGCAGGACTACACGCGCGAACCCGTGCTGCGCGACGGCAAGCTGACCTGGATCGACGGCCCGGCCGCGCCGCTCGACGACAGCATCGTGCGCGCCGCCGACGCGCCCTTTGCGCCGGACGGCGGCATCAAGGTGCTGGACGGCAGGCTGGGCCGCGCGGTGATCAAGACCTCTGCGGTCAAGGCCGAGCACCAGGTGGTGGAGGCACCGGCGATCGTGTTCGAGCATCAGGACGATGTGCTGCACGCATTCAAGCGCGGCGAGCTGGAGCGAGACTTCGTTGCGGTGCTACCGTGGCAGGGCCCGGCCTCGTGCGGCATGCCCGAGCTGCACAAGCTCACGCCCACGCTGACGGTGCTGCAGGACCGCGGCTTCCATGTGGCGCTGGTGACCGACGGGCGCATGTCGGGCGCGTCGGGCAAGGTGCCGGCGGCTATTCACGTCTGCCCCGAGGCGCTGCGCGGGGGCGCGATCGGGCGCGTGCGCAGCGGCGACATGATGCGCGTGGATGCGCCCGCGGGCGCGCTCGAGGTGCTGGTGCCGGATGACGAATGGCAGGCGCGCGCGCCTGCCCGTCCGGACCTCAGCGCCAATCGCCACGGCGTGGGCCGCGACCTGTTCGCCACCTTCCGCCGCCATGTCAGCACCGCGGAAAGCGGCGCCTGCACGCTGTTTTCGGACGAGGACGACGACAACAACAACGCACCCGTGCTCGGCTAGCCCAGGTGCTGCACCGGGTGGCGCGGCGCCGCGCCGGCCGGGTGCGGCGCGCTCGCCGATGGCGCGCTGTCGGCCACCTTCACCGCACCCGGCACCGAGGCGGCGCCCGGCACGTGCAATTCCTGGATCGGCACCGCCAGCTTGCTGCCGGCTTGTTCCAGCACATGCTTGATGCGCTCGTAGAACGCGAAACGCACGTTCCAGTAGTCGTCATTCGAGGTCCAGTAGCGCACGTTCAGCGTGATGCCCTGCTGCGTGTAGTTGACCACCATGGTCTCGGGCCTGGGTTCGGCCAGCAGGCGCGGCTCGCGCGCGAGCATCGCGCGCAGCGCTTCCAGGCTGCGCTGCACATCGCTGTCGAAGGTCACCGTGGCCTCGATGTCTGCGCGCCGCGTGGCGTTCTCGCTGTAGTTGGTGATGGCGCTTCCCCACAGCTTGCCGTTTGGCACGCGCAGGCAGACGCCATCGAAGGTGGTCAGCTCGGTCATGAATAGGCCGGTCTCGCGCACGGTGCCGGCCACCCCCTGCGCATCGATGTACTGGCCGACGCGGAACGGCCGCAGCAGCACCAGCATGATGCCGGCGGCAATGTTCTGCAGCGTGCCCTGCAGTGCCAGCCCGATGGCCAGGCCCGCGGCGCCCAGCATGGCGATGATGCTGGCGGTCTGCACCCCGAACTGCGACAGCACCAGCACGATGGTCAGCACGCGCACCATCCATTGCAGCGCGTTGGCCAGCAGCGGGCGCATGGTCTCGTCCACGTGCGTGCCGCTGAGCGCGCGCCGGGCGCCCCGGGCCACGCGGGCCGACAGCCACCAGCCGGCCATCAGGATCAGGATGGCTGCCAGGCAGTTCATTCCCTGGTTGATGGCGAACTGGACCAGGTAGGTCCAGCCCGCCTCCAGCTTGTTCGCATCGATGAAGTTCAGGTCCATGGGAGCGGCTCCGTTTGCGGTTGTTATGGAGGAGACAGGCGGTGCTGCGTACCCGTTTCTGCGTGCGGCAGCGGGCTGCCAGATCGCCCCCAGGCTCCTGGCGGGGAATTTCCCGCTTGACAACTTGCCGCACGTTGCCGGCGCGATGTCGGACGATCACCGACAATGCCGGCACGGCAATACAGTGAAGGGGACAAGCAAGGCGGGATTTGGTTTCCGGCGATTGCGTCACGCGGTTGCGTGCAGGCGCGCCAGCCCTTGTGCAATCAAGGCTGGCGGCGGATCAGAAAAATCCGAGCGAGGGAGGAACCAGGGGCAGCCAGGCCAGGCTCGGCGCGGCGGGCCGGCTGTGCGGCACAACTTTCAGCGACGAAAGTTGGCGAACAGGGGTCGGCGATACCGCCATCCGGGCATCGACAGGGACGCAGAAACGGGTACGCTCCCTGCCCTGCCCCGGCAATGGGTCAGGCCGGATGATCGTGCAGCCGGTCGCGTGCGGCCAACGCAGGAAAGAACCGCATCCACAGCGCCACCACCAGCAGCGTGCCGACGCCGCCCAGGATCACCGCGCCCACCGGGCCCAGCAATGCCGCGGTGACGCCGGACTCGAACTCGCCCAACTGGTTCGAGGCGCCGATAAACACCGAATTGACCGCGCCCACGCGCCCGCGCATGTCGTCCGGGGTGTCGAGCTGGACCAGCGTGGAGCGCACCACCACGCTGATCATGTCCGACGCCCCCAGCACCACCAGGGCCACCATCGACAACGGCAGCCAGGTCGATACGCCGAACACCACGGTAGCCACCCCGAACAGCGCCACCGCGCCGAACATGATGCGCCCGGCGCGCCGGTTCAGCGGATGGCGCGCCAGCCACAGCGCCATTACCAGCGCGCCGACTGCCGGCGACGAACGCAGTAGCCCCAGGCCCCACGGCCCGGTGTGCAGGATGTCGCGCGCGTAGATCGGCAGCAGCGCCACGGCGCCGCCCAGCAGCACCGCGAACAGGTCCAGCGAAATCGCGCCCAGCAGCACCGGGCGGCTGCGGATATAGGCAAACCCGGCAAACACGGTGCGCACGCTGACCGGCGCGGTCAGGCGCTGCGCGGCCTGGCGCAGCGTGATGCCGCTGACCAGCACGGCGGCAATGGCGAAGAGCGTGGCACTCAGCCCATAGACCACGCCCGGCCCGGCCACGTAGGCAAAGCCACCAATTGCCGGGCCGATGATGATGGCGGCCTGCCCGGCGGAGCTGGCCAGCGCCACCGCGCGCGGCAGCTGGCGCGGCGTCACCACGCTGGGCAGCAGCGCCTGCAGCGTGGGGGTCTCGAACGCGCGCGTGGCGCCGATCAGCGCGACGAAGACAAAGATGTGATGGCTGTCGATCCAGCCGCTCAGGCTGGCCACGGCCATGCCGGCGGCCAGCAGCGCCTCGATCGCCTGGCAGGTGCGCACGATGCGGCGCCGGTCGAAGCGGTCGGCCACGTGCCCCGACATCAGGATCAGCACCACCGACGGCAGGAACTGCACCAGCCCGACCATGCCGAGCATCAGCGGGTCGCGGGTCAGGTCGTACATCTGCCAGCCGACCGCCACCGTAAAGATCTGGTAGCCAATCGTGGTGCACAGGCGCGCGAACCAGTAACGGCGGAAAACGGCGTCGCCGAAGACGCTGTCCGGCGCGGCGGCCTGGACGGTGGCTGGGGAAGACATGGATGCGGGAGGGAGGCGGAGATGGCTGCGCACCGCCCAGCGCCGCCGTGCCGTTGAGGACGCCACGACAGCCATTGCAGTGCACAAAGGCAAGATTCTAAAGCGCCTGCTGAATACCTGCATACAGATGCCCACACGCGCACACCTATCGAAAAAAATGTTAGTAGTTCACCTCTTTTAGGTGTCCGGACGTCTGCACATTGATGCACATAAACCACAATCCCGGGCGGCGGGTGCTGGCCGTTTCGCTTCTGAGAATCACTCGCATTTATAATCTCAGCCCATTGGCGCGGCCGCCCACGACATCCCTCCCCTTGGCTTGCGGAACGCGCTGCTTCTCAGGAATCCATCTTGCAGCCCGCTTTCCGCCTTTCCGGGGGTGCCATCGGCGCCGCCCTGCTGTTCGCCCAGCTTGCCGCCCTGCCGGCCCACGCCGCTGATCCCGCGCCTGCCGCCAACCCCGAAGCCACGCTGAACGCCGTCACCGTGGTCGGCAACTGGCTGGAGAACGCCAACGAGGCCAAGGTGCTGGAGCATCCCGGCGCGCGTACCATCGTCGACCGCGAGACCTTCCAGGAAGCCGGCGCCAACAACGTGCGCGAGGTGCTGCGTCGCATCCCCGGCGTGCAGGTGCAGGAGAACAACGGCACCGGCGGCAGCGATGTCTCGCTCAACGTGGGCGTGCGCGGGCTGACCTCGCGCCTGTCGCCGCGCTCGACCATCCTGATGGACGGCGTGCCGCTGGCAGTGGCGCCCTACGGCCAGCCGCAGCTGTCGATGGCGCCGTTGTCGCTGGGCAACCTGGAAACCATCGACGTGGTGCGCGGCGCCGGCTCGGTGCGCTACGGCCCGCAGAACGTGGGCGGCATCATCAACTTCGTGACGCGCCCGATACCGAAGACCTTCGTGGCCGATGCGTCGGTGTCGACCGACATTTACAGCCACGGCGGCAGCGTCAAGACCAACCCGACCGCATTCATCGGCGGCACCAACGATAACGGCCTGGGCGGCGCGCTGCTGTACTCGGGCATCCATGGCAACGGCTATCGCGAGAGCAACGACCACGTCAATATCGACGACCTGATGCTCAAGGGCGCGTACCGGATCTCGAAGACCGATGAACTGAGCGCGGCCTTCCACTACTACGAGGGCAGGGCCGGCATGCCCGGCGGCCTGACTTCGGCCCAGTATGCGGCCGACCCGTTCCAGTCGGTGCGGCCCTACGATAATTTCGACGGCCGCCGCAGCGACTTCAGCCTGAAGTACAGCCACAACGACAATAACCGCAAGTTCGAGGTGCTGACGTACTACACCGACAGCTTCCGCGGCAGCAACATCGAGCAGCAAGGCACCGGCACGCAGGCCAACCTGCGCCGCCTGGCCGCGGCCCCGCGCAATTACCACACGTTCGCGATCGAGCCGCGCTACTCGCAGCTGTTCCGCGGCGAGAGCATGAGCCACGAGGTCAGCGTCGGCTACCGCTTCCTGCGCGAAGCCAGCGACGAAAAGGCATCGCGCACGGTGTTCTACACCCCGGGCACCATCGATCCGACCACGCTGCGCTCGCCGGTGTACCAGTCGCGCACGGGCGGCACCACCGCCAATGCGGTCTATATCGACGACACCATCAACGTCGGCAGCTGGACCATCACGCCGGGCCTGCGCTATGAGTTCATCCGATCGTATGTGACCGACAACTTCACCGGCGCTCGCAACGACGTCTCGTCCAACGAGCCGCTGCCGTCGCTGGCGGTGATGTACCACGTCAGCGACCAGTGGAAGCTGTTCGCCAACGCCGGCGTTTCGTTCGGCCCGCTGCAGTACTTCCAGATCGCGCAGACCACCAACGGCCTGACGCCCGAGAAGGCCAAGACGTATGAGGTCGGCACGCACTTCAACGCCAACGGCTGGGGCGGCGAGCTGACGCTGTTCAATATCGATTTCGACGACGAGCTGCAACTGCGCGGCGGCACCGGCGGCGCGCCGGACGCGTGGACCAACCTCGGCGCCACCACCCACCGTGGCGTGGAATCGTCGCTGCGCTATGACTTCGGCGCGCTCGACAAGTCGCTGGCCGGCCTGTCGGCATACGCCACCTACACCTTCACCGAAGCCACCTACAACCAGGGCAACTTCGCCGGGCGCGACCTGCCGTTCTATTCGCGCCACGTGGCCACCGTAGGCATGCGCTATGCGCGCAACCGCTGGGCACTCAATGTCGATGGCTTCGCGCAGTCGAAACAGCGTTCGCCGGGCGATCCGAGCACGTCGACCAACTACCAGACGGCGGAAAGCGCAAACGGTGCGCTGGGCGATATCCCGGGTTATGCGCTGCTGAACATGCGGCTGGGCTATGACTTCGGCAAGTCGGCGCAGAATCTGAAGGTGGCGGTTGGGGTGAAGAACGTGTTCGACAAGCGCTATTTCACGCGCTCGACCGACAACAATGCGGGCAAGTATGTGGGGATGCCGCGGACGTTCTATATCCAGGCGTCACTGGCATATTGAGGCGAAATCAGGCTGAGGGGGTGCTCCCCTCAGGTAGCAAAACGGCTCGCAGTTGCGAGCCGTTTTTGCTTTTGCAGCTTTAGTACGCGATCAAACGATCTCGCGCGTCTCCATGAACTGCAGCTCCGGGAACCGCTCCTGTGTCAGGCGCAGGTTCACCATGCTCGGCGCCAGATAGACATGGTCGCCCGCGCCATCGAGCGCCACGTTATGCCCCGCCTTGGCGATCAGCTTCTCGATCTCCGCGGGCGTGCCCTTGAGCCAGCGCGCGGTCGCGCATTCATGCGATTCGAAAATGGCATCGACGCCGTACTCGTGCTCGAGCCGGTGCGCGACCACGTCGAACTGCAGGATACCGACCGCGCCCAGCACCAGGTCGTTAGAAGCAAGCGGGCGGAACATCTGTGTGGCGCCCTCCTCGGCCAGCTGCTGCAAACCCTTCTGCAGCTGCTTGACCTTGAGCGGGTTGTTCAGGCGCGCGCGGCGGAAGAACTCTGGCGCGAACGACGGGATGCCGGTGAACTTGAGCGGCTCGCCCTCGGTGAAGACATCGCCCAGGCGGATGGTGCCGTGGTTGGGCACGCCGATGATGTCGCCGGCGTAGGCTTCTTCCGTCGTGTTGCGGTCCTGCGCCATGAAGGTGATGGCGTTGTTGATCGCCACGGTCTTGCCGGCGGACACGTGCAGCAGCTTCATGCCGCGCTCGAAACGGCCCGAGCACACGCGCACGAAAGCGATGCGGTCGCGGTGGCGCGGATCCATATTGGCCTGGATCTTGAAGACGAAGCCGGTGAACTTGGGCTCCTGCGGCTCAACCACGCGCGAATCCGTGTTGCGCGCCAGCGGCGGCGGCGACAGCTCGCACAGCGCATCCAGCAGCGACTGCACGCCGAAGTTGTTGATGGCCGAACCAAAGTAGACCGGGGTCTGCTTGCCGTTGAGGAACGCGTCCTTGTCGAAGGTGTGCGAGGCACCGCGCACCAGCTCGATCTCGATGCGCAGCTCTTCGGCCTGGCTGCCCAGGATGCGGTCCAGCTCCGGGTTGTCCAGCCCGTCCAGGATCGCGGCCGTGCCCTTCTCGCCGTGCGGATCGAACAGCTGGACCTTGTCGTTGATCAGGTGGTACACGCCGCGGAAGGCCTTGCCCATGCCGATCGGCCAGGTCATCGGCGCGCACTGGATCTGCAGCACCTCCTCGATTTCGTCAAGCAGCTCGATCGGCGAACGGCCTTCGCGGTCGAGCTTGTTGATGAAGGTGAGGATGGGCGTGTCGCGCAGGCGGCAGACGTTGAGCAGCTTGATGGTCTGCGCTTCCACGCCGTTGACCGAGTCGATCACCATTACCGCGGAGTCCACCGCGGTCAGCGTGCGGTAGGTGTCTTCAGAGAAGTCCTCGTGGCCCGGGGTGTCGAGCAGGTTGACGATGTTCTCCTGGGCCTTGCCATCGGCGGTCTCCCGGCGGTAGGGGAACTGCATCACCGACGAGGTCACCGAGATGCCGCGCTGCTTTTCCAGCTCCATCCAGTCCGAGGTGGCGTGGCGGTCGGCCTTGCGCGCGCGCACTTCGCCCGCGACCTGGATGGCGCCGCCGAACCACAGCAGCTTTTCGGTCAGGGTGGTCTTGCCCGCATCGGGGTGGGAGATGATGGCAAAGGTGCGTCGACGCGCAATTTCAGAAACGAGCGAGCTCACGGCAGCGGAGTTTGACTGGGAAATATTGGATGGCCCGGCGGGCGGCCGGGCCAGGGCCGGCAGCGCCCGCAGGCGATGGCGGGGCCGGGCTCTGCGGGCACGCGAAGGGAATGGGGCGCTATTTTACCGGTTTTGGGCACCGCTCCGGGTTTGTGGCGCCCAGGTGCGGCAAGTTATTCCGCCAGCTTCTCTGCCGGCTTGCCGCGCAGGCTGCCGAACTGCAGCGCGTACTGACGCGTCAGTTCCGCGCCGAAAAAGAAGATCTGTGCCGAGTAATACACCCATAGCATCAGCGCCACCACCGAGCCCGCGGCCCCGTACGAGGAGGCCACGGCGCTGTTGCCCAGGTACAGGCCGATCAGCCGCTTGCCGATCGAGAACAGCAAGGCTGTGATGACCGCGCCCATGGTGACGTCGCGCCAGGCAATGCGCGCATTGGGCAGCATCTTGAAGATCACCGCGAACAGCGCCGTCACCACGGCAAAGGAAAAGGCGGTGGAAAGCACATCGGCCACCGGCGCGAACCACGATTGCGTCCACAACTGGCCCCACAGGCGCTCAACCACGGCCAGCGCCGCATTGACGATCAGAGACACCAGCAGCATGAAGGCCAGCACCAGCACCAGGCTGAATGACAGCAGGCGCGTGCGCAGCAATTGCTGCCAGCCCGCCGTCTCGGGCACCGGCACATGCCAGATGTCGTCCAGGCTGCTCTTGAGCTCGGCAAAGGCACTCGTGGCGCCCACGAGCAGGATGCCCGTCGCCACCAGCGCCGCCATGCCGCTGCCGCCAGCGCGGTGCGTAGCCGCCAGGATTTCCTGGATGGCCGTGGCGCCCTGCTCGCCCACCAGGCCTTCAAGCTGCGAGAAAATCTCGCCGCGTGCGGCCTCGGCGCCGAAGAACAGGCCGGCGATCGAGATCACCAGCACCAGGATGGGCGCCAGCGAGAACAGCATGTAGAAGGAGAGCGCCGCCCCTTTGCTGGCCGCCCGATGCGCGAACCAGGAGTTGATGGCGGCAGCGACCACGCGCAGGGTGCGTGCGCCGGTATGGCGGTCCGGCAGCCAGTGCGGGCGATGCCTGCGGTGATGTGGCGCCGCGCTGCCGGCGGAAGAGGACTGGTGTTCGGTATTGTCGGTCACGGCCAGGTGCTGGCGCGATGCGCCAGGCGGATCGCGTGTGCGTTGCGCATGCCTTCGCGGCGCGGTCTGTGCGGCGAAGGCCCGTGCGTTCATCATACTGCGCATTGCGCGCTGCCCCAAGCCGGCGCAGGGAGGCAACCTGCTACAGTAGGATCAGGCACACCTGCCGGCGCAACCCGTGCCTGCGCGCCGGCGCAAGGAGGCACCGTGACCTGCAACCTCCGCACGCGCCCTGCGGCCGTGCTACTGATCATCGGCATGCTGGGCTGCGCCGGCTGCGAACGCAGCCAGCCGGGCCCCAAGCCCATTTCCGGCGCGGCGGCCAGCGCCACCCCGGCCGCGCCCGCCACGCTCAATCCTCCCGACACACCAGCCGCGCCGGCATCGGGGCAACCACGCTGACGGCACCGCAGGACACTGACCGGGGCGTACCTGTTTCTGCGTGACCTATCGGCGGCCGGTGCAGGTGTTGCCGGGCCGCGTCAACTGCAACGCCGGTTTCAGGCGTGCAACGCGTTGCAAGAGCGCGCCTGCGGGCCTAGCGCAGCGCGTTATCCCGCACCCCGCGTACGCAACGGGCACCCGGCGCCGCACCAGCGCGGCCACCACGCGCGCCGCTGCGCGCATGGCGCGTTGCAGCGGCGAAACGGATTGGTCTGCCACCGCGCCCCAAGGCCTGCCCGCGCTCGTCCCTCATACCGCAAACCCGCGTGGCATAAGCCTTTGCGGCCCTTGGCACACTTGTCGCTCAGGCAAAACAGGGGCACATGGGCCCGTGCCCATGGAACCAGCCATTGCATGCAGGAGAAAACCCAGACATGCGTCATCCGCCATCACGCATGACGGCGCGCCGGCGCTCCTACCGGCTCGCGGGTCCGCCGCCGTCGGTGGTGGACCTGCTGTCGTCGCCACTGCTGCCCCATCCGCGGGCGCGTACGCCGCCCGCCACGCCGGCCGCGCAAGGCGCTGGCTGCGCAGCGACGGCCAGGCACGGAGTTGCCAGGGCTGCCTTCCGGCGCCACGCGGGCAAGCGGCGCGCGTGACCGCAGGCAGTATTGGCAACGCAGGATGTCGCGGCAGGCTGGCGCCGCGAACGGAATGATGGCGGGTACGCGAGCCAGCGTGCCCGCGCGGATTTGGTGCTCCGTCCCCCGGCGGGCACCGTTTTTTCCACAGGGAGGCACCCGCCATGACAGCCGGAATGCTTGCCGCCACGGTGCTGGCGGTGTTCTCAACCAGCGCCGCGGCGGCAAGCTATGCCTGGTTCGACCGCCCCGAAGCGGCCAGCGCCGACAGCCACGCGGCGGTCAGCAATGATGTTTACGTGCGCGGCTTTGGCTGGGCCTGGGGGGAACTGCAGCTTTCGCCGGACACGCCGTCCGGTGCCGCCACGTCAACGCCAGGGCGGCAAGCGCGCGACAAGCCGGAGCGCGGCGCGATCGTGCCGTGGCGCCAGCATGACGAGAACGGGCCGCCGCGCCAGCCGCGCGGCAAGCTCAGCATGAACCTTGCCGCCGAGCTGATGGATGCGGCCAGCGGCGAGTCCGGGGCCAGGCGGCCCCTGGCAGTGGTGCGCTGACGTGCCGACGGGCACGAGGAAAGGCGGAGCCGGCGGGCGGACGTCGCCTGTTCCCCTTTCCTGCGGCGCCTGGGATTGCGTCCGGCCTCCGGCAACCTGCGCCGGCTTGCCGCTTACTCGCCCGCAGTCGCCTGACTCTCCACGCGGATGTTGTGCTTGTGCATGAGCCGGTACAGCGTCACGCGCGAGACATTGAGTTCGCGCGCGGCCGGCACCACGTGAAAGCCGTGGCTCGCCATCACGGTGCGGATGGCCTCGCGCTCGGCTTCTTCGCGGATCGCGTCAAGGGTCTTGCGCGGCAGCTCCGCCCCGCCGTGCAGCTGCAGGTCTTCGGCGGTGATCTTGCGGTTGTCGGTCATCACGATGGCGCGGCGCACGCGGTTGATCAGTTCGCGCACGTTGCCCGGCCACGCGTACTGCATCATTGCCTGCGTTGCGCAGGCCGAGAACCCGCGAATGCGCCGGTGCGCCTCGTGCCCGTGTTCGGCCAGCACCGCGTTGGCCAGCTGCAGGATGTCCTCGCCGCGCTCGCGCAGCGCCGGGATGGTCAGCGTCAGCACGCATAGCCGGTGGAACAGGTCGGAACGGAAGCGCCCGTCGGCCTGTGCCGCCACCAGGTCCACGTGCGTGGCCGAGATGATGCGCAGGTTCAGCGGGATCGACTGGTGCCCGCCCAGGCGGGTGATCATGCCCTGCTGCAGGAAACGCAGCAGCGCCACCTGGCTTTCCAGCGGCAGGTCGCCGATCTCGTCGAGGAACAGCGTGCCGCCCTGCGCCTGCTCGATCCAGCCGATCTTGCGCTGGTTGGCGCCAGTGAACGCGCCCTTCTCATACCCGAACAGCTCGGACTGCACCAGGTGCGAGGGAATCGCACCGCAGTTGATGGCAATGAACGGTCCCTTGCGCCGGCTCGAGGCATCGTGGATCGCCTGCGCGGCGAGTTCCTTGCCGGTGCCGGACTCTCCGGAAATGAACACCGGTGCCTCGTTGTGCGCCACCTTGGCCAGCGAGCGGAACATCGCCCGCATCGCCGCGCACTCGCCGATCATGGTGCCGCGCGAGGCGGTCTCCTGCGGGCGCGTGCCGTGCAGCGACGCCATGCCCTGCGCATGCTTGAGCGTGTAGAGCAGTTCAGGCATCGAGAACGGCATGCGCACGTAGTCGACGCAGTAGTCGCGGATCAGCCGGCGCACGCGCTCCTGCGCCAGCATTTCATCGGAGGTGATGGCCACCCACGTAATGTGCAGGTACTGCAGTGCCTGTTCGAGTTGCGCGAACTCGGCATCGCTGTAGTCGGACTGCAGGTCGATCACGCCTGCCATGGGCGGGCAGGCCCGCACCACGCGTTCAAGGTCGCGAATCTGCTGGATCCGGCGGATTTCCCATCCCGTGGCTGTGCCAGACGGGTCAAAACCAAAATCTTCATGACGCGACACGACCACGATCTGTGCAGTGCGTGACGCCTTGCACAGTCGGTCCATCACGATCTCCCGGACGTTAGGCTTGTTCTTGGTTCGGGCACCCGTGTCCGCCGTCGCGGCCTGCAGCCGCGGCGGACGGTGGGGCTGAACTGGCTGCGGGCACGCACCCGCGCGCGACGTCGGTATCACGAGCTGGACAGACTGCGGAGTTGCTCATCGGGCGCGGCAAGATCGTCCGCACCCACCTGGAGCTGAGCGCGGATACGCCGCCGCACAGCCTCCTTTTCACGCATCAACTCCAGGCGCGGCGCCTGCTGCGACTGGCCGGAGTATTGGTAGTAGAGCGTCTTGTAGGTCTGTTGGCTCAGGATCCATTCCTGCAACAGCGTGCGCTGGCGTGTCAGTTCGCCTTCGAGCAGGCGATGGCGGCGCAGCAGGTTGGCCACGGCCGCGCGTGCGCTGTCGCTGAGTTCGCTGTCGTCGGCAAGCAGGGCGGCCACCTCGGCCGTCGCGCCATCTTGGACGGTCCGCTTGCTGGGTGCTTCGCCTGCGGCTTCCCCCACGGCAGCCCAGGCATGATGGATGGCTCGGATGGAGCGGTTATTAGTCTCCCTGACAGGCCCGATAGCGGGTCGCCGGATCTCTCCTGCGGTCATGATAATCCCCGTTGAACAACATCCCCCGGCACTACACGTCTGCGGTTACCACTTGTCAGTCTTTGAACTGGTTTTTTGTCTGCGTGGCGCGCGTGTTTCCCGCACGCTCCCGGATGGTGGCTATGCCGCCTTGTTAACGGTCTGGACCGAAATGTCCACCGACTGGCGAACGGCGCTCAAGCGCTCTCGGTTGGCTCCGGCATCCTGCCGCATGCACCGGAGTCAAGAAGGGGCGCCTTGCCGCGCCCCTCTTTGCCACGTCTATAGTTCAGTGCATTTGGGGCACTTTGTCCAGCCCCGAGTGGGTGACTTACAGCCAATCTCATACTTTGGTATGAGGCCGCGCGCACACTGGCCGCCGGCCCGCGACCGCCACATTCCCAGCGGCCGATGTCTGCATGCATGCTACGCAGAAACGGGTACGCTTTGACACCCCCGAACGGGTGATGGCAGCACCGTTGCGCGGGAATGGCAAGCCGTGCCGCATGCCGCGAGGGCGTGGCGGACTGTCACGCAGAAACAGGTACGCCCGGCCGGTGGACCCGCTCGCGCCGCACGCAGAAACGGGTACGGCTGGCGGGTGTCGGACGGCGCTACGGCGCCCGCCCGGCATCACGATGCCAATATCATGACAGCAGCGCACCATGGAAAAAGGGCGGCCCTGGCCGCCCTTCCTTCATCCCATGCCGGCTGGCGCGCTCAATGCCCTGGCAGGTAGTAGAACTTGAAGATGAACACCGCCGCGATGATCCACACCATCACGGGCACGCTGCGTGCGCGGCCGGTCAGCAGCTTGAGCGCCGCGTAGCTGATAAAGCCGAACGCAACGCCGTTGGCGACCGAGTACGTGAACGGCATGCCAAGCGCGGTCATCACCGCGGGCACGACTTCGGTGACGTCATTCCAGTCGATCTCCAGCAGCTCGCGCAACATCAGACAGGACACATACAGCAACGCCGGCGCGGTGGCATAGGCCGGCACCGTGCCGGCCAGCGGCGCGATGAACAACGCCGCGAGGAACAGCACGGCCACCGTCACCGCCGTCAGTCCGGTGCGCCCGCCCGCCTGCACGCCGGATGCGCTTTCAATATACGCCGTGGTGGAAGACGTACCGAGGAACGAGCCCGCCATGATCGCGGTGCTGTCGGACATCAGCGCCTTGTTCAGCCGGTCCATTTTCCCGGCCTTGAGCAGGCCCGCGCGGTTGGCAACGCCCATCAGCGTGCCGGTGGCGTCGAACAACTCCACCAGGAAGAACACCAGCACCACGTTGATGATGCCGATCGACAGCGCGGCGGATATATCTAGCTTGAACAGCGTCGGGCCGAGCGACGGCGGCGCGGAGAACACGCCGTGGAAGGTATTGCCGGCAAACGCAAAGCTCAGCAGCGTGGTGAGCAGGATGCCGATCAGGATCGCGCCCTTCACCCGCAGATGATCCAGTGCCACGATCACGAAGAAACCGATGATCGCCAGCACGGCCGAAGGCTGGTGCAGGTCGCCGATGGTCACCAGCGTGGCCGGGCTGGCGGTGACGATGCCGGCGTTCTTCAGGGCGACAATCGCCAGGAACAGGCCGATGCCCGCGGTGATCGCCACCCGGATCGAATGCGGAATGCCATTGACGATCATCTCGCGCACGCGGAACAGCGTGACCAGCAGGAACAGGCAGCCGGAGATAAAGACCGCGCCGAGTGCCGCCTCCCATGCAAAGCCCATGCCCTTCACCACCGTATAGGCAAAGTACGCGTTCAGGCCCATGCCCGGCGCCATCGCGATCGGGTAGTTCGCGTAGAAACCCATGATCAGCGTGCCGATCGCCGCGGCCAGGCAGGTGGCGACGAACACCGCGTCTTTCGGCATGCCCGCATCGCCCAGGATCGACGGGTTGACGAAGATGATGTACGCCATCGTCAGGAACGTGGTGACGCCGGCGAGGATCTCGGTGCGTACATCGGTCTGGTGTTCGCGCAGCCTGAACAGGCGCTCGATCAGCGAAGGCGCGGCCTGTGGCTTGCCGTGCGGCGGATTGGCGGTTGACGTGCCCGGCTTGGAAGCGGGTTCCGGCATCGACATGACTGGTCTCCTGATATCGTTATCGTGTGCGCGGCGACAACAACGGCGCGGCCGCAGGTGGCTGGCTTCGGCCTGAAGCATCCCGCGACGCCCCGCTGGGCGGCAAGCGTACTCTGGTGCAGGCCGGCCCGCTTCGCCATGGCACAGGCGAATAAGCGATATGCAAAAAGCGTGATGATCCCACAGCGCGAACCGCTGAATCCAGCGCCGCCACGGGGGTGCTCCGGGGCGTCCCCGGCTTGACGCTTGCGGCAATCCCCCGTATAAAGCCGCCTAGATTCAAGCGACGAGGCAACAGTTCATTCGTTAGCCACCGTCTGGTACTTCGGTTGTCCATGGTGTCCTTTCCTTGAGTTCCCCGTGTCGGATGACGTTTTCGTCATGCGATGTTTTTTGTCCTTTTTCTGGAAAGCAAATCATGCAAACCGGTATCGTCAAGTGGTTCAACGACGCCAAGGGCTTCGGCTTCATCAAGCCGGACGCGGGTGGTGACGACCTCTTCGCCCATTTCTCGGAAATCCGCGCCGACGGCTTCAAGTCGCTGCAGGAAAACCAGCGCGTGCAGTTCGAAGTCAAGAATGGCCCGAAGGGCCTGCAGGCCGCGAACATCACCCCGCTGTAAGCATTGACTGCCGGCGCGCCCCGCGCGCGCCGAACAGCGTAGAACCCCGCCCATGGCGGGGTTTTTTGTTTTCAGGCGCGGATAGCGCGATTGGCGGTGCTGGCTGCGCCACCTTCATCACATCCCGGCCCCCCGCCGCTCCCCGCCTGCCCCGGTCATGCAGACCGCCAGGCGCTCCGCTCCAGCCCCCCGCATGCCCATGCCGCCGCCAGCCGGCACGCCTGGCCTTGCGCGGCGCACTTTCCCGCTCACCATCCAGCCTTGCGCTCCACGCAGAATCGGGTACGCCCTGCTGCACCGCACGAGGTCAGGCACGGCCCGTGAGCCTCGCAGAAATGGGTACGGTCTGTCCTGGCAGGCCTGCTTGCGCTGGGCAGCGGGTACGCAGAAACAGGTACGCCCTGCGGCACTGGGGTCTTTCCAGGAGCCTTCTGGCACGCAGAAGCGGGTACGCCCAAAAATTTTTTTTCGAATTCGATTCGGCCGATGGCAGCGGTTCTCCGGCCCGCATTCCTCCTACATATCCACAAAGCCGGGCCAGGCCGACGACGCAGAAACGGGTACGGCTAATGTTGCAACGCAATAACCATCGGAAGCCCTGAGGCTGCCGGCACCCCACGCAGAAACAGGTACGCCCACGGGCACAGGCGCACCACTCGACGCCACGCAGAAACGGGTACGCCAACGACATGCAGGGCGGTTGGCTACCCGGCTGAGCTTTGGCATCCATGATCTGTCTGCGCAGAAACAGGTACGGCGCGTAGCGCCGCGAGTTTCCCGCGTATACGTTGAGTGTGAGTGCTAGCTTTTTCTGCAACTCTCATGTAGAATGGAAACTTGGTGATAGTTCCGTCAGAACAGCGCCATGGGTCTGCGCAGAAACGGGTACGCATGACCCGGAAGAGCCCGGCAGGAGATACGCAGAAACGGGTACGCTTCGCGGCGAACCAGGGTGCCAGGGTCGGCACGCAGAAATGGGTACGCCGCAGAAACAGGTACGCTGGGGCAGCACGGCAGCGGCCTTTCAGGCCAGCGCAGAAACGGGTACGGTTTCAGGTCTCGGAACGCAGAAACGGGTACGCCTGGCGTGCAAAGCGCCCGTCAGCAGCCCGGCAAGTGAACCCGTTTCTGCGGGGATAACCGGGTTATGGCCGTACTTTCTGCGGGAAAGAGGCACTGGAACCCTCGCAACCCGCGTATACCCGGCGCTCGCTCGCAGAAACGGGTACGGTTTGAGGAGTGGCCGCTGTGGAAAAGGCTGTGGAACCTGTAAGTTATCCCCGCAGAAAACAGTTCGCCCCGCCCGCAGATACAGGTTCGGCTTGCCGCAGATACGGGTTCGGCCCTTCGCAGAATCGAGTACGGTTGCCCGCAGAATCGGGTTCGGCGGGGTTGGTTTTTCCCTTACGAATCAAGGCGCTGAACTTCACGTATACGGTTTACAAGTAGTTAACCCGTATCGGTATCGTTTACTGGTAGTGGATAGCTGGCGAACCGTGGACAACCCTGACGGGTTGCCCACCGTCCGCCACCATGCGACCAGTCGTGAGATTCCCAGCCGGCAGAAAACAGGGCGAGCAAGGCAAAGGCTTTGCGTACCTGTTTCTGCGTGACAACCTTTGCGGCTTCGAGTACAAAGGCGGGTAATCCGAAGCACGCCAATATGCCCATCAAACGCTCCCCGGCCACCACGGGGGATCGAAGCGTCCTCGACCTGGACGCCGAACCCTCCCGCATCATTGTTCCCGGCAACGAGAACAACCTGGTTCCGTCCGAGAAATTCCAGCGTCTGTTCGACGAAGCGCAGGCCATGGAGCGTGAAGACGCCTGGCAAAGCGGTGAAGTCGGCTTCCTGAGCCGCGCCAGCGTCCAGGTAACGCTGCCCTACCGCGCGCCCAAGGGCGCGCCGCCGGTATGGACCCGCACCAGCGGCAATATCTCGCTGATGATCCAGCCTGGCTACTTCACGCAGCAACGCTCCGAACGTGCCGCCAACGGCCGCCAGAAGCTGGTGTCCGAGACCGTCTCGCTGGGTTACCCCTATGGCTCCTATCCGCGGCTGATGCTGGCCTGGATCGGCAAGGAGATCATGGCGAAGAAAAAGCGCGGCGAATTCACCGGCACGGTAGAGGACCGGCGCATTTCGCTGGGCAATTCGCTGTCCGAGTTCATGTACAACCTCGGCATTCCGATGGCCACCGGCGGCAAGCGCGGCACGATGACGCTGGTACGCCAGCAGATGATCCGCCTGTTCTCGGCGACCATCGCCATCGTGCAAAACAAGTCCACGCCGAGCCAGAACCAGAACCCCAACCACGAGCCACTGTCGATCGATCGGGTGGGCTACCTGCTGGCCGATCAACTGTCGACCTGGTGGGACCCCATGCAGCCTGGTCAGGGGTCCATGTTCGAGAGCTTCGTGGTGCTGTCCGAGCCGTTCTTCAACGAACTGGTCAACCGCCCCGTACCGGTCGACATGCGCGCGCTCAAGGCGCTGAAACAGTCGCCGTTCGCGCTGGACGTGTATTCGTGGCTGACCTACCGCTTCTTCACCATCCAGCGCCGCACGGAAATCCCGTGGGAGGCGCTGCAGATGCAGTTCGGCACCGAGACCGAAAGCGAGCGCAAGTTCCGTGCGCTGTTCCGCAAGGCCCTGAAGGATGTGCTGGTGGTGTATCCCGGTGCCAAGGTCGATGCGGATTCGTCCAAGGCGCTGATCCTGCAGCCTTCCCGGACCAGCGTGCGCAAGCTGGGCTGATTTGCCAGCTTCCCGCCCGGGGAGATCCGCGCACGCCGTTGCACGTGCTCTCGGGACGGCATCAGCAGGTCCGGGCGCGCCGGAACTGAGGCCGGACACCATGTCTGGCCCCGAATGCAAAAAAGGCAAGCGTTGAACGCTTGCCTTTTTTGTTTGCCCGCCGCGGACGGATCCGCAACGGGCGGGGTCAGCCGAGGCTGGTCAGGCCGGCTTGATTGCCGAAGCCTGCAGGCCCTTCGGGCCTTGCTTGACTTCAAACGTCACGCGCTGCCCATCCTTCAGGGTCTTGAAGCCCGAGCCCTGGATTTCCGAGAAGTGCGCGAACAGGTCTGCACCACCGTCGTCCGGGGTAATGAAGCCAAAGCCCTTGGTCTCGTTGAACCACTTGACCGTACCGGTTGCCATAGGAATTTCCTTTTCGAAGCAAGTTCTTGTACACAACGCAAACAACCGTTCAAGCACGTTGAGTTCTCGTAGATACCGAACGGAAGCCGACGAGGTTGACACGACTTGACTCGACTGTAGCGCGCATCATAACCACTTTGGATTGCGGTGTCATGTGCGGCGTAATGCGCACTATAGATACTTTAGGCACATCCCGGGCTGTTTTTCAAGCAATTTTACGGTACGGCTCGTTTCCGGCTGCCAAATGGCGGCCTCTGCTCTCTGCATCGGCAATATATATTTTGTAAATTTGGAAAACGGTTGAAGCATCACGTGCTTTTGGCTACAGTTGCGCCTTAAGAATCAACCGCGCTTTCAGCGCTGAAAGAGAGGTCGCAGTGCCAGCCAAAATCATCACAGTCTTTAACCAGAAAGGCGGTTGCGGCAAGACTACGGTCAGCATGCACCTTGCTGGGACGCTTGGCCTGCGCGGCGCGCGCTCGATGCTGGTCGACATGGACGAGCAAGGCACCGCCACTCGCTGGGCGGCGCAGGCCAGCGACGAGCGGCCGTTCCCGGCTTCCGTGATTGGCCTGGCGCCCTCGGGCGGCGCCATGCACCGCGAGGTCCGCAAATTCGTCCAGGATTATGACTACATCGTCGTGGATTGCCCGCCGGCGGTGCATTCGGCAGCGCCCTCGAGCGCGCTGCTGATTTCGGACCTTGCCATTATTCCGGTGGTGCCTTCGCCGCCGGATCTGTGGGCGGCGGTAGCGGCCAAGACGCTGGCGCAGCACGCCCAAGTCCAGAATGAGTCCTTGCTGATCCGTGTGATGGCCAATATGGTCCAGCGCCGCGTCTCGATCGCGCGCCAGGCCATTGAAATCCTTGGCGACGACGGCGACGTACCGCTTTTGAATTCGATGATCGGGTCGCGCTCGGCATTCCGGGAATGCCAGGCGATCGGCTGCACCGTGCACGGCGTTGCCGGCGCACGCGAGGCGGTGCAGGAGGTCGACATGATGGTCGACGAAATACTGTCTTTGATTGAGCACTAGGTATGGCTACCAAACTGAAGAGCCTCAAGGCTGGCATGCTGGCCGGCATGGCGGCCGAAAAGACCCGCAACGATACGCTGGACCGCTTCGCTCGCGCGGAAGCGGCCATTTCCCAGCATCCGAATGGATTGCTGCAGGGCAGGGGAGCCGATGGCGCGCCCGTTTTCAGCGCTGAAAGTCTTGGCGAAGCCGCCGCGGGCCGGCAGCTGATCAGGATTCCGCTGGAGCAACTGCACGACAATCCTCTCAACGCGCGGCGCCTCTACGATCCCGCCGTGGTGCAGGAGCGGGCGGCATCCATTGCCACGCACGGCCAGAAGACCCCCGGCCTGGCCGCGCCCGATCCGGCGCGCCCCGGCCATTACATCCTGATCGACGGTCATTACCGCAAGCGAGCTCTGGCGTCTGCCGGCAAGCTCGAGATGGAATGTTTTGTCGAAAACGACCTGAGCGACCTGGACTTCTACCGGCTGTCGTTCATGCTCAACGAGCAGCGCTCGGACCAGTCAGCGCTGGACAATGCGATCGCCTGGCGCCAGTTGCTGGACGAAGGCAAGGTCCAGAAGGAAGAGGAAATCTGCGAGCTGACCGGCATGTCGGCCGGCACCGTGAACAAGACGCTGGCGCTGCTGCGCCTGCCCGAGTCCGTGCTGGGCGTGATGCGCGAGCGCCCGAGCGCGATCGGCATCGCCGCGGGCTATGAGCTGACGCTGTACTGCAAGCTGGCGGGCGAGGAGCGCACGCGCGAACTGGCGGCGCGCATCATCAATGACGGCCTGTCGAGCCGCGAGGTTGAAGCCATCCGCAAGCACGCGCAGGAAGGCAAGGCGCGCAAGGTCAAGGAAATCAGCCGGCAATACAAGATCCGGACCGACAGCGGCCAGTTGCTGGGCACCATCAAGGAATGGGACTCGGGACGCGTGATGCTGGACGTGCAGCTGAGCGACCGCAGTGCCCGCGAGGCGCTGGTCGAGGCCCTGAAGGCCCGCTTCGGGCTGGACAACACGCTGCTCTGAGCCGGGCAGGCAAGCCATGGCGCCGCTGCGGCAGCATTGCCGCCGCAGCGCTCAAGCCAGCAGGTCGCGCGGCGAGCGCGCGCCAAACTCCGGATCACAGGTCTTGCGGTAGCGCTCAAGCATGCTGGACAGCAGGGCATGCAGGCCACGCACCGAGTAGCCGGCCAGCGGCAATGCCGCCAGCTTGCGCTGCGCGCGCCGGGTCGGCGGCGCGGCCGGTGGACCGATCAGCGAGGCGTCTTCTGTGCCCGCACCGTCCCACTGGAGGTTGCGGTCACGCCAATGCCGGGCCAGCGCGTGCTGCGTGGCCAGGCCAAAGCCGGGCGTTCCGTCTGGCACAATGCTTTCCACACCGTCTTCCGGAACCCGCGCAGGCTGCTGCATCGGCGCCAGCGAACGCCGCGTGACCGAGGTCAGCCGGTCCAGGCTGAGCCGGTGTTCCCGCAACAGCAGGATTGCCGCATGGGCGGTCCGGTAGCGCTGGCCATCGTCGTCGCCGCCCCGGTGTTCCAGCCATGACAGGAAGGGAGCCAGGCTGGCCTCGGGAACCTGCAAGGTGTCCGGCCGCGCCGCCTCCATTGCCGCCGAGGCATCGGTGCCGTCCGGGATCCGGGCTGGCCAGAGCGCTGCGCCCGGGTAGCCGTTGGCATGCATCCAGCGGAACAGGGCGGCCAGCACCCGCATGCTATGCCGCACGCTTGCCGGACTGAGCGGGCCGGTGAACGGACGCCATCCGGCCAGGTGGCGCGGTGCCCGCGGTCCGCACCAGCGGCTGCCCGGTTCGGGCTGCGCCAGGAAGCCCAGGTAGGCCCGGCGGTCGTCCAGATCGAGCTGCGACAGGCCCTTGCGCCGCTCCAGTGCTGCCCATAGCAGCAAGCGCTCCGCCTCCTTGCGGTAGGCCGAGAACGTGCTGCCGCTGTCGCCGGCGGCATCGCGCAGCCAGGCCTGGACGACGTCGAGGCCCTGACTGTACGGGCAGCTGGCGTCGGCGGCCAACGCGGGCGACGCGGTCATCCATTCCAGCGGCAACGGCTGGCGCATCCCTGGTCCCAGCCTGCCTCGCTCGAGCAGAGTCCGGTTGCCGACGTGCGCGCCCAGCAGCGGCTTGCCGTCCGGGTCCCGGAAGGCAGCACGGTTCTCGCTGAGCCAGCGGTTGACGGCCGCGCCGGCAAGCGCGCCAATGCGCGGGACGGCCCGCCACCAGGCGCTGCCGCGTCGGTTTGCAAGCTCAAAAAGAGAATTAAGGGTCACAATTTCAGCCTTGCGCAAGCGTCGCGACAAGGCTGGTGCAAACCACAACTCCACGCCGTGCTGGGGGCGCGGCGCCGCCGTACCCAACCGTTCGAGCTCAGCCAGCGCGTCGACGCGGCGATCCATGCCGCGGTTGGAGCGGCCAGGGCCGGCCAGCAGCAGTTCGGCCAGGTCCGCCCGTCCGTGCAGGTGCGCGAGCTGGACCATCCGGTCGCGCAGGGCAAGCAGGATCCGCAGCGCAGACTCGGCCCCGGCTTCGTCGTCATCGGCTTCGTCGGCCAGGTAGCGGGGCACCACCATGGCCGCCGGCATGCCCTGCACATAGGCGCGTACCGCCGCAAATTCGCTGCGGGTGAGGCTGACCATCATCATTCCAGGAATCATCGGCAGGTATGCGCTGAATGGCTAACTTCTTGATTTATAAGGCACTTGAAGCGAGCGAGAATTCATCCGGCCCGAAATGCATAGATAAATACAATGCCGATAATTTTATGCGCGTTTTCACTGGAAAGTCATCCCCGCTGCCCTTGTGGCATCCGTATGCTGGTGTCAGGCAGTGCTCGGGGAAAACCCGCCGCAGCGCACCATCACCTTGCATTCGACCTACGCGTTTCATATGCTGCAGGTCAGGAGTTATAAATACTTAGATCAGACTTCAGTCGCATCTAAGACTCTTTCTACATAAGCGTCTTAACACGCAAAACGGGGCGATCCGGTATCTCCACGGGAAGGACGGACCTGCAGCCTGACGGGAAGGCTGCCGGGCGGTCTGGAGCGATGGCGGATCGTATGGAAGTGCAACCGCAAGATAGCGGAGCATTTCCGACAAGCAAGCGCGGATTGTCGCAGGGTCCGAACTTGCCGCAATAATAAGAGAGCGGCCATGGCCACCATCCTCTTGATCGAGCCTCACCCCCTCCTGCGCCTGGGTCTGCGCCATCTGCTGGCCCAAGCACATATTCCTGGTGACCTGATCGATATCGATCCCCTCGCCCCAGTCGATTCAGATTTGTGGCTGTACGATGCCGACCTGCTGATCTATGGCCTGCCAGCCGATCACGCCGGCGGCTGGGCCATGCTGGAGGAACTGTGCCAGCGGCTACGCCCGCAGCGCGTGCTGGTCCTCAGCGATCAGGCGGCCCCATCGCTGCCGGATGCAGGCTTGCCTGACCCGGTGCGCGGCTGCGTGGCCAAGAGCTGCAGTGCGGATGCGCTCGATGCCGCGGTGCGCCTGGTGCTGGCCGGCGGCGAGTGCTTCCCGGCGCGTGCCCAGGGCAGCCACCATGCCTGGCAATCGGAACTCGATGCCGGCCATACCCCGGTGGCAAGCAGCGCAGGGCAGGGCGAGGCCCGGGTCGTGGCGCTGCGCGCAGGCATCGGCGAGGCCGTGCTCGAGCATGCGGTGCCCGCGCCCCAGCGCCATTTCCAGGCGCACGCGACGTACCACGAAACCCCGTCGGCCGGCGCGCACCTGCTGAACATCACCGAACGCCAGTACGAAGTGCTGGCGCTGCTGGCTCGGGGCTATCCCATCAAGACGGTCAGCCGCATGCTGAATATCTCGGTGGCCACCGCGAAGACGCATGCCTGCACGCTGTACCAGCGCCTGCACGTACGCAACAAGGGCGAAGCCGTCTACGTTGCCCTGCAGAAGGGTGCCACGCTCAACTGGGCCGGGCCCGCCACGCCCGTCAATCCGGTGACCCGGGTGCCGGCACCTGATCCCACCTGCCAGGCTGCGTGACGGGTGGCGGCGCGGCGTTCACGGGTCGCGCCTCATCCTTCTGGCGTGCGGCTCTCGGCCAAAAGCATGAGGCAATGGCGGCGGCGGCTTGCTACCTTGTGATGAAAGGCATCTGCAGACACTTTTTCCGGCGGCCGGCGCTGCCCTGATGCCCTGCAAGGCGGGCCGCCCCGCGGCCCGGATCCCGACCCGGTGGCAAGCGCATCTGCGGCCCGGGCCAGCTGCCAGACCGAGTCAATGCCGACCTATCTCATCGCCAGCAATGAAATGATGTGCCGTGTCCTGGCGCGTCGCCTGAACGCACTGGACGTGCCGCAGCCGATCACGTGGCGCACGCCGCAGTGGCTGCATGAATCGGCGCGCGCATCGACGCAGGCTTCGTCATCGGAGCCATCGCCGGACCCGGCCGATATCGCGCTGATCGATTGCAGCGCACTGGAGGGCGACCCGCGTGCGTTGCTGGACCAGCTGCAGGCACGCCTGGCGCCACGGCGCTGGCTGGTGCTGTCCGATCGCCTCGATGCCTCGCTGATGCTGCATGCCGCGCTGCTCGGTGCCAGCGGGTGTCTCGCGCTGCCGGCACCGGTTGAACTGGTCTGCGCCGCCACCGCGCTGGTGTGGGCCGGCGGCCAGTGCTTTCCGCGCATGGCGCTGTCACTGACGGGCGCCAACGGGGCCACCGCCTCCCTCCTTTGAGCGAGCAGACCTACATCCACCGTAGGAGTGCGCATCGCACCTGATTGCCTATGCTTGATTCGCCCGGAGGCAGAAGCCAGCCCAGTTTGCAGGCAGGCCGCCCTGGGGAAGTAAGGGGGTCATATGGAGGCCGGACTGGAATTCCTCGTCGTTCGCGGCTTTGCTGTGCGCGAAGGCAGAGGCAAGTGGGCGTGCTGCTTCGAGATCAGGCTGGCTGCCAGCCTTGACCATGGTTGCCACGCGGGTGCCAACGAGGGCAGCGATGAGCCGCTGCTCTATCGCGGTGAACTGCACGGGCGTCAGTTTGACTGCGAGCTGGCCGCCGCCGACGCGGCCCGCGCGGCCGGCGAGCGCGAAGCGCGGCTGCGTGTGGAAAGCCTGAGGGCGCTGATCATTGCTCAGCATCGGCATCGCGTGCCGCCACCACTCGTGGCCTGAACCAGCAGGCATCCAGCGAGAATCAGGCACAGTGGCACCCGGCGGCCTCGCCGGGTGCCACTGTGCCTTTGTCATTCTCTTCGTCGTCGCGCAGCTTGCCAAAATGAAAATCGCCCAGTTGGGGCGATTTCATGGCAAGGTATTTGCGGAACAGGACACCAGCCGGCGAGCCAAAAAAGAAGCCCGCCGACCGGGGGACCATGCGGGCTTTGAAGGCGTGCGGGCCATACTGCCCGCCCACACGTCTCCTTGACGATAACCAATCAGTTCGCAGTCCTCCATCAACCAGAAGCACCATGCGCGCATATTTGCGGCTGAGTGCCCCCCTGAACCCCCTGAACCCTTTGCGGGTTTGTGCGCCGTCCAACAGACTGGCCAGAACCGCGCGCGCCAAGATCGCCATCATGGCCAATGGCAGCAAGTATCTGGCTCGGGTTCAGGGGGAGACGGAAAAATGACTGGTGTCAGCGCTCGGCCTGCCGTATCGCTCGTCAGGCACGCGCGCGGGCCCGGCATGGGCCGTCCGTACCCGCTCATGAAGCGGCATGGCAGGCGCGGAGGTCACTAGTGCACGGCGACACCAGGATGCGTGGACGGGGCGGACCAGGATTGCGCGGCGGCAATCCGGTGTGGTCGCACGTCAACTGCCATATCGACCTTTGGATCGAGCTGCTGCACGGGCTGGACCTGCCGCCGGTCGCGGCACTGGCCTGCGCGGTGCGGCAGGACTTCGAGGCCGACCACTTCACGCAGTGCCGCTTTCCGGATGCCGACCTGGAGCGGCTGTACGGCCTCACCGTGCACGCCCTGACGTTCTACGACTCGCTCGAGTCGCACGTTGCGGCACAGACCTCGCGCGGCCATATCGTCGTGATGGAGCTGGACAGCAGCCAGCTGCCGCCACCCCGCGGCGCCGGCTACCTGCGCCATTGCATGCCCACCTGCATTGCCATCGATGTGTTGATCCCCGAAGCCGGCGCTGTCGGCTACTACCACTCCGACGGCTACCACACCGCGACCGGCGAGGACTACGCCGCCATCATTCGCCTGGCACCGGGCGTGCGCAGTGCCGACGCGCTGCCCTTCATGCACGCCGATGTGGTCCGCCGCAACGGGCATCCGCACGCTGCCGAGACGCTGCTCGAGGCCTCGCTGGCATTGCTGCGCTTTCACCTGGGCAACCGTCCGCGCGAGAACCCCGTCACAATGTTTCGCGCGGTATTTCCCCAGCATCTCGAGCGGCTGATGGCGCGCGGGGAACCGGGCTTTCACCACTACGCGTCGGGCGTGCTGCGCCAGCTCGGCGCCAATTTCGAGCTGCTGGCGCGCTACCTGCGCTGGCTGGTGATGCACGGGCAGGAGGTGCCCGAGAAGGCGGCACAAGCCTGCTACACCATGGCCTCGGAGGCGATGGTGATGCAGTTCCGCCTGATGCGCGCGGTCATCAGCCGCAAGCCGGACCGTTGCGAAGACTGCCTGGACCAGCTCGAAGCCTCATACCTGGCCAGCGTGCCGTTGCTGGCCGCGCATTTCGGCGAGTTCAAGCCATGAGTCGGCAGATCCTGCCTGCAGCGGGCAACACTTGGCTGGTGTGCCGCCTCCGGCGTCTGGCACAGAACCGGTTCGATCCGGCGCCGGGGGCAACCCGGTGCATCCGCCTTTTGCACGATATCCCGGGTCTCATGCCGACAGCGGAGGGCATGCCATGCATCCAGCCTTGCGTGCCTGCCGTGACTGACTAGCCCGTAACAGCTTCCATCTGCCGTGCCGCCTCGCCTCGTATGGCGGCGGCGGACATCGCAGCCGCCGCGGCGCATGGAGCCCTTGTCAGCGCCCGCTTCACTCTCGCCTTTCCGTCCAACCTCCCGATGGATGACCGTTCCCCAGCCGTTCGCCTACTGTCGGAGCGCGCTGCCATGACGCTAAATAGAGGCACTGGCTTGCAAAGAGCGCCGCACCTGGGTCGGCGGCGCAGCCAGCCGGTTCTCGGAAAGCAGTCGTGCCGAGCCAGGCCGGCAGAGCGTTGTTCCCGGACTCGGGATTGGACAGGGGGTACGAAAATGATTACGCATCGATCGGATCTGCATGTCAATCACCTGCTCAGCGCGCTGCCGCGCGGCGAGTGGGAGACGCTGGCGCAGCACTTCGAGCTGGTCCGTCTGCGCGCCGGCGAACTCCTGACTGATTCCGGCCAGCGCATCGTCCATGTCTATTTCCCGACCACCGCGGTGGTATCGCTGCTGTCGCTGCTGGAGGACGGCGCGACGGTCGAGATCGCCGCGGTCGGAAACGAAGGGCTGGTCGGCATCCCGGTGGTCACCGGCGGCGACACCATGCCCAGCCGGGTGGAAGTGCGCAGCCCCGGAATGGCCTATCGCATTCCCGCGCGCCTGCTGCGCGGCGACCTGCCGCGCCTGCCCACGCTGCAGCGCGTGACGCTGCTGTACGTGCAGGCCATGCTCACGCAGATCGCACAGACCGCGGCCTGCAACCGCCACCACTCCCTGAACAAGCAACTGTGCCGCTGGCTGCTGCTGGCCATCGACCGGCTCAGCTCCAACGAGCTGGTGATTACCCAGCAGGTCATCGCCAACATGCTCGGCGTGCGCCGCGAAGGCGTGACCGAAGCGGCCGGCAAGCTGGAAGACCTGGGCCTGATCCACCACAGCCGCGGCCATATCACCGTGCTTGACCGCTGCGGGCTGGAGAAGCATTCGTGCGAGTGCTACAAGCTGGTCAAGCGCGAGTATGACCGCCTGCTGCCCGCGCTGGCCAGCGCCTGAGCGGCACGCTTCGGCGCGTGTGGCCTGCGAAGCGCGGCGTGTATACGCCGCGCCGATCCCATTTGAGGAGCTGTAGTCGTGAGCAGACTGTCATATGCCGGTGGCCCGGCTGAGAGCGCCACCCCGCGCCGTGAGGCCCAGCCGGGCGTCACGCAGGCGCGCGCGCTGATGGACCACCTCGGCTGGATTGCCGCGGCTGGCGTGGCCGGTGCGGCCGCAGGCTTGCTGGTGGCGCTGTCGGCGCCGCCGCAGTATCGCGCGCAGGCGCTGGTGCAGGTTGAGGGGCGCGATGGCGGCATGCGCAGCGTCGCCCAGATGCAGGGCCCGGCGGCCTTCGACGCAGGCCTGCTCAAGAGCCGCGCCGTGGTCGGTCCGGTGGTGGAGCGGCTGCGGCTCGATATCACCGCGCAGCCGCTGCGTGCGCCGCTGCTGGGCGCGCTGGTCCAGCGCTTTTCCACACCCGGCCAGCCGCGCGGCACCTGGCCTGCCAGCCTGGGCTATGCCTGGGGCGGCGAGCGTCTGGTAATCGCCAGCATGACCGTGCCCGAGGCGCTGGTAGACCAGCCACTCACCTTCGAGGTGCGCAGCGACGGCCGCTACCGCCTGATGCAGCAGGACACCTTGCTGCTGGAAGGGCGGGCCGGCGAGACTGCGATGGCCAACGGCATTGTGCTGCGCGTGGACAAGATCGAGGCCGGGCCCGGTACGCGCTTCCAGCTCACGCGGCACGACCTGGCCCGCACCGCCGAGTCCGTGCGCCGCGGGCTCACGGTGGAAAGCGAACGCAGTGAAACCCCGGCGAGCCTGGGCGGCGCGGCCGACCCCCTGACCGCGCCGGGCGGCACCGTGCGCGTGAGCTGGCAATACCCGGACCGCCAGCTTGCCGCCCAACTTGTCAACGGGGTCACGCGCGCCTATATCGACGGCCAGACCGACAAGCGCCGCCAGGACGCGGCCGGCACGCTCGCGTTCCTCTCGGGCGAGCTGCCGCGCGTGCAGAGCGAACTCACGCGCGCCGAAGAGGCGCTCACGCGCTACCGCGCGCGCACGGGTTCGCTGCAGCCCAGCCGCGACGCGCAGTCGTTCCTCAGCAACAGCATGGAGTACCAGCGCCAGATCGCAGCGCTCAAGCTTGAGCGCACGCGGCTGCTCCAGCGCTTCACGCCCGAGGCCAACGAGGTCCGCACCGTCGACAGCCAGATCCAGCAGATGACTCGCGAGCGCGCGGAGATCGACGCGCGTATGCAGACCCTGTCGGCCTCCGAGCGCGAATCGGTGGCGCTCACGCGTGACGTCAAGGTGGCCGAGGACATGTACATGTCCTTGCGCAGCAAGGTCGAGCAGCTGTCGCTGATGCTGTCCGACAGCTCTACCCAGATGCGCGTGGTCGATGCCGCGATCGCGCCGGTCACACCGGTCGGTCTCGGCGCGTGGCCGTTCGCCTCCGCCGGCGCCTTGCTCGGCCTGTGCCTGGGCGTGGCCGCGATCAACCTGCGCCAGCGCATGCGCCCGTCGGTGGCCAGCGCCGCCGATGCGGAACAGCGCCTGGGCATGGCCATGCTGGGCGATATCGCCTTCAGCAACGAGCAGACCGAGCTGGAACGGCTGGTCGAAGCCAAGCGCCGCCTGGGCATCGCCTCCGGCTTTGTGCTGCCGCCCAATGTGCGCCTCGGCCGGCCGGAGTCTGTCACCAGCGTGATCGACGCCGCCACGGCCGCCGCGCCCGAGGACGAACGCGCGCGCGCCGAACGGCTGCTGCGCCAGGGCCTGCACGACCAGTTCCTGCTGGCGCGGCGCGCCCCGCATTCGCTTGCCGTGGAAGGCCTGCGCACGCTGCGGGCGGCGCTGCATTTCGCGTTGCGCGATGCACCCAACTGCGTGGTTGCGGTGACCAGCCCCGCCGCCAGCGCCGGCAAGACCTTCGCCGCGGTTAACCTCGCGGTGCTGTTCGCCGAAGCCGGCCAGCGCGTGCTGCTGGTCGACGCCGACCTGCGCCGCGGCCGCGTGGCGGACTGGTTCGACCTGCCTGCCGAGCCCGGGCTGGCAGAAGTGCTCGCTGGCCGCAGCGCGATCGCCGACGCGGTCAAGCCGAGCGTGGTCAATGGCCTGTTCCTGCTCAGCCGCGGCGCGGTGCCGGCCAATCCGTCCGAGCTGCTGATGCTGCCCGCGCTGGCGGAATCCCTGCGGCTGTGCGCGGGGCGCTTCGACCTGGTGCTGGTGGACACGCCGCCGGTGATGGCGGTGGCCGATGCCACGCTGGTGGCCAACCTGGCGGGTTCCACGCTGGTGGTGGTGCGCGCCGATGTCACGGCGACGGCGCAGGTCGATGAAACCCTCAAGCGCCTGGCGCACGCCAATGCCAGGCTGGCCGGTGGCATCCTCAACGGTGTCATGCCCCGGCGCAGCAACCGGGCGGACTTCAATACCATCAATCCTTATCTGGGGATGCCGTTGCCACGAGCGGTAGCGAAGCCTCCCGCATTGGCCGGTCAAGCCGATCGGGTAGGGAAAAACTGACGCATGCCAAAGCACGCCAGAAACCGCACCGCCATTTGTGTGGGTGTACCTGTTTCTGCGGGCGTTTGGCGGACGTTCTGAGCACGCGCATTGGTGTGAAAACGCACTGATGCGCGTGCGACGCTCAGGCTCAATAGGTCTCCAAGGCGTTGTACCTCAACCTGGAGCCCAGCATGCGAGCAGCGATACGCACCATACTTTTGGAAGTGGCCCGACTTGACGTACCAGTTGAATCGCTGGACGACCAGGCCGATCTATACGAAGCGGGACTGTCATCACTGGCAACGGTGCAAGTCATGCTCGCGATCGAAAATACCTTCGGCATCGAGATACCTGACCGCATGCTGACTCGCCAGCTGTTCCGCAGCATCAGCACACTGGCTGCGGCGACCGAGCAGATCAAACAAGAGCAGGAGGCGGCATGAGCCCGGTCCTCGCCAGCGTCGAGCAGGCCTTTCCGCGCGCAGAGACTGCTGACGCCGCACACTTGCTGGCCGGAGCGCGCCTGGCCGCGGCAGAAGCAGCCAGGCATGCAGACCAGGTCGACGCCGATGCGTGTTTTCCGCACCAGGCGTTTGCAGTCTTGCGTGAGCAGAGGTTGCTGGGCGCCATGGTGCCGCCAGCCTGTGGCGGTGATGGCGCGTCGCTGGAAACGATCGCAGCGGTCTGCCGCGTGCTGGGCGGTGCCTGTGCCTCGACGGGAATGATCTACGCCATGCACCAGATACAGGTGGCATGCCTGGTCAATCATGCGAGCACCAGCTCGTGGCACGCGCAGCTATTGCAGCGCCTGGCCAGCGAACAATTGCTGCTGGCTTCGGCCACGTCCGAAGAGGCGATTGGCGGTGCCTTGCGCAGCAGCGGCTGCGCGGTCAACGCCGATGGCGGCAACCTGTACTTGCTCAAGATGGCTCCGACCATTTCCTATGGCGCCCATGCCGACGGGATCCTCGTCACGGCACGCCGCCATCCCGATGCCTCGCCATCGGACCAGGTCATGGTAAGCGTGCTCAAGCCAGACTACGTACTGGAAAGTCTCTCCACCTGGGATACCCTGGGCATGCGCGGCACCTGCAGCAATGGATTCCGGCTGGAAGCCCGCGGGCATACCGATCAGATCCTGCCCGTGTCGTTCGGCGAGATTGCCGACGTCACCATGACCCCCGTGTCGCACATCTTGTGGTCTGCCCTGTGGACCGGTATCGCCGCGGATGCGGTTCAGCGCGCCAAGGTGCTGTTCCAGGGCCAGGCGCGCGCCCGGCCTGGCACGCTTCCGCCCTCGGCTACGCGCGTGGCCGAAGCGGTTGCCATTATCCAGATGCTCGAGGGGCGGCTGGAACTGGCGTTGGCTCACCAACGCCAGCGTCATGCAAGCCAGAGTGTGTCGGCAATTTTCAACCTGGCGGCGGAAATGAACGGGCTCAAGACCAGCGTGTCGTCGCTGGCGCTCGAAGCGGTGCAAATCGCGATGCTGGTCTGCGGCATGGCGGGCTACAAGCATGGCACGCCGTTCAGCCTGGGACGCCACCTGCGGGATCTGTGGTCCGCCCCCTTGATGATCAACAACGATCGCATATTGACCAATACCGCCAATCTGCTACTGGCGGACCGGTCCGCCTGAGGAGCCGTCCATGGACGATACCAGCAACGCTTACGTGCCAGGCGACGACGCATCCGTTGCCCCGGGTGACCATTCTGCCATGGCCAGGCCGGCGCAGGATCCTGACACGGGCCGCCGTGCTTACCGGCAGGCGCTGATTGACGCCCGCGTGCTCTTTCCCTCGACGGTCGATGGCATTTATGGCCGTAGCGGACTGTTCGAGAGTATTGCCGACGGCTTGAACTACGCCGTCAGCAAACTGGGCGCCGACCAGGACGCGGAGGTGATGCGATTTCCTCCTGCCATGCCGCGCAAGGATTTCGAAGCGAGCGAGTATCTCAAGGGCTTTCCCCAACTGGCAGGGACGGTGCATTGCTTCTGTGGCGGCGATCGCGAACATCATCGACTCCTGGCGCGCCTGGAGCGCGGTGAGGAATGGGCCGATCAGCAGCAGCCCACCGATGTGGTGCTGGCGCCCGCGGCGTGCTATCCCGTCTACCCTGTGGTGGCCAGCCGCGGTCCGATGCCTCGGGAAGGGCTGGTGGTTGACGTGTTGACGTATTGCTTCCGTCATGAACCTTCGATCGACCCTGCACGCATGCAGATGTTCCGCCAGCGCGAATATGTCCGGCTCGGCACGGCCGAGCAGATCGTGGAATTCCGTCAACGTTGGATGGAACGTGGCACGCAACTGGCCAGCCTGCTTGGCTTGCCGCATGAGGTTGACGTGGCGAACGATCCGTTCTTTGGGCGTGGCGGCAAGATCGTGGCCGACAGCCAGCGCGAGCTCAAGCTGAAGTTCGAGTTGCTGGTGCCGATCAATGATGGCGCGCCGCCCACGGCTTGCATGAGTTTCAACTACCACATGGACCATTTCGCGCACGCATGGCCGTTGCGTACCGCGGACGGCGCGCCGGCGCACACCGGCTGCGTGGGCTTTGGCATCGAGCGCCTGACGCTGGCCTTGCTGCGTCACCACGGCTTCAAGCCGGCGAACTGGCCCCAGCGGGTGCGTGACGTGCTCGGAGGCATCTGAGACGGAGCGGCATTGAGACGTGAGCAGATGCCGCATCCATTCGGCCCATGCAGATGCAGTGCCGACCGATGCGCCTGGTGGTCCGCCCTGCATCGAACTTCTGCAGCCGCCCGGAGCAGCGAGGCATGCTCCGCGTGGCCAGCGTTCCAGCACGGGCAGGCTGTCACGGGAGAGGCAGTCCATGAAGTCGCAAACTTATCCTGACACAAGCATTCTTGCGTCCGGTCAGCAAGCACTCCCCGGCGGCCGCCCGGGCGTTGCCATCGGCAGTACCGCGCTCGGCGGCGAGTGGACATGGGTGCAGACACCCGCCGGCGCGGCCGAAAGCCCCGCTGCATTGGATCCTGCCGCAGGCTGGCTGCCGGCCCCAGTGCCCGGCACGGTGGCCAGCGCGCTGCGCGCCGCCGGGCGATGGGACGACGCAATGCCGCCGCCATTGCACCAGTATGACCATTGGTATCGTGTGAACTTTGCCGGCCGCGGCCGGCGCGTGCTGCGCTTTAACGGGCTCGCCACGGTGGTCGAAGCCTGGCTGAACGGAAAGCTTGTGCTGAGCGCGCGGCATATGTTTGTCGCTCATGAAGTCGAGGTCGACCTGGACGGCGACAACCTGATGCACCTCTGCTTCCGTGCGCTCCATCCGTGGTTGCGCAAGCAGCGCGGCCCGGTGCGGTGGAAGCCAAGAATGATCGTGCCACCAATCCTGCGGGCGATTCGCACGACCCTGCTTGGCCACATGCCGGGCTGGTGCCCGCCGGTCCATGCGGTTGGGCCCTGGCGGCCGGTGGAACTGCTTGACCCGGCCAGTGACGACATCCTGCATGGCGTGCGCGCTGATCTGTGGGGGCGGGTGCAAGGAGATCGCGGTGTGATTGGCCTGCACCTGCACTTCCCGGCATCCGCGCCAGCGTCTGGATCGTTCGAGGCCATCGACGGCGAGGGATGCATCTATCCGGGCTCGCTGTCGCGTACCGACAGGTTCACACTCGAAGGCACAGTCTGCGTTGAACGTCCAAAGCTCTGGTGGCCGCATACGCACGGTGAACCCCACCTCTACCGTGTGGATGCAACCATCGAGGGACGCGCCATCCACTGCGGACGGGTTGGCTTTCGCACCATATCATTGGATTGTTCAAGCGATGCCGGGGCCTTCGCACTGCGCATCAACGGAGAGCCGCTGTTCTGCCGGGGGGCGTGCATCTCCAGCAATGATCTGCACGGCCTTGCCGACACGGATGAAGCATCCCGGCACTGGCTGGAGCTGGCGCGCCGGGGCGGGATGAACATGGTGCGGATCAGCGGCGTCACGTGCTATCCGGGCGCGGCCTTCTACCGGATATGTGACGAACTTGGCTTGCTGGTCTGGCACGATTTCATGTTCGCCAATTTTGATTATGGCAGCATCGGACCGGGCCTCGGCCTCACCGAGGACATCACGCGCGAAGTTGGCGACTGGCTAAGCGCCACCCTAACCCATCCGAGCATTGCCGTGCTGTGTGGCGGCAGCGAGGCAGAGCAGCAGGCGGCAATGATGGGCGTCTCGCGCAGCGACTGGAAGCAGCCACTGTTCGACGAACTGATCCGGGGCTTGGTTGCCGCCAAGCGGCCGGACGTAGTGTATGTCGGCAATTCGCCAACTGGCGGCGCGTGGCCGTTCCAGCCGGACACTGGTGTGAGTCATTACTACGGCGTTGGAGCCTACCAGCGACCGTTGGCGGATGCGCGCTTGGCGCAAGTGCGCTTTGCTTCCGAATGTCTGGCATTTGCCAATGTGCCCTGCGAGCGCACGCTGGCGGAACACGGTTTGTCGCAGCCGCTGCATTCGCCCCGCTGGAAAGCCACAATACCCCGCGACGCGGGCGCACCGTGGGATTTCGAGGATGTACGTGAGTACTACCTGCGAACCTTGTACGAAGTGGATCCACCGCGCCTACGATATGAGCAGCCGCAGCGTTACCTGGTGCTGTCCCGTGCGGTGGTCGCGGAGGTGATGACAGAAGTCTTCAGCGAATGGCGCCGGGTCGGGTCAAGCTGTGCCGGCGGACTGATCTGGCAATTGCAGGATCTCGTGCCCGGAGCCGGCTGGGGCATCGTCGATGCGTGCGGGCGGCCAAAGTCGGCCTGGCATGCCCTGCGGCAGGTCTGGCAACCGCTGCAGGTATTGATTACCGATGAAGGGCTCAACGGACTGCACGTGCATGCGATCAACGAAACGCCGCAACCGCACGCGCTGTCGCTGACGCTGCGCTGCCTGCGCGACGGCGAGACAGTTGTGGCCGAAGCCCGGCACAGCCTGTTATTGCCGGCGCGTGGCGCGGCGCGCATTGAAGCAGCGGCGCTGCTGGACCGCTTCTTCGACTTCACCTATGCGTATCGCTTCGGCCCGCCGACGCACGATGTGGTCGTGGTCACGCTGCATGCTGCCGACAGCGGCGAGCCGCTGAGCCAGGCCGTCTACCTTCCTGACCGCCGTGCCGCCGCGCTGAAGCCCCCCGGGTTGCGAGCCAGGCTCGAGCAAGTCGACGGTGACTGGTGGCTGACGGTATCCGCGCAGCGCTTCGCACGTTGGGTTCACATCGACGATCATGCCTTTCAAGCGACCGATAACTGGTTCCATCTCGCGCCCGGCAGCAGCCGGCGTCTGCGGTTGGTGCATGAGGCGGGGAAGGCTGGCGCGCACGCTCCCGCGATTCCTTCCGGCGAGATCCACGCGGTCAATGCGGAGCATCCACTTGGCTATGATGGCTGACCGCCGAGCCGGGCGCCGTTGCTGTTGCGGCGCTCATGCCCCGGGATGCCCGCCGTAGAACATGGCGGGCACCCCCGGCCCTATGCGCAGACTTGGTGGGACGTGCCGAACGCCGACAGCAAGCCCTCCATGGTCCTGTCATAGCAGGACTCCAGCGTGTCCAGGCAATCCGTGCAGGAGTCCACCCGCCGGCGCGCGACCGCTCGAGCAAGCCGGAACTGCAAGACCTTACTCTCGGTCGCAATGCTGCGTGCGGCGTCAGCCACAGCCTTGGGCGCATTGTATTTTTGCTCGCTGAGCCAGGCCAGCCAGTGGTGCAGCATTTCGAAGTTGGCGCCGAGCTGACGCGGAAAATTGAAGGAGTACAGGTGGAAATAGGCGTCGTCACGCGCCAGCAGGGTATCCATATGCTCGCCGAACACCTGTCGCCAGCAGGCCACCGGGTTGGCTGCAGGGCGTCTGCCCAGGTGGTAGCGCAGCAGGCCGACCGAAGCGTCGACCAATGCGGATGACGCGAGCGGCGGGCGCACGCGCTTAGCGCATTCGGCATAGGGGAACAAGATGTTGCCGTTGCCGCTGAGATCAGGGAGAAGCCGCAACAGGCCGCGATAGTTCTCCTCCTGCGCGCTGTGATAGCCGAGGCCGTGGTAGTACCAGAGGCGCTGCGCCTGGCCGTCAATGCGGTCAATGGCGACGGTGGTCTTGACGTGCTCGCGCCGGTACGCCGTGGCATGCGTGTCGGGCAGATAGTAGCTGTCGGCTTCGAGCAGCACGGTGTGACCGCGTTCGACCTGGGCCATGACGTGCGCCTGGAGCGTGTCGTAGACCGCCATTTCTTGCACAACCGTCCCGTACAGCGTCTCCAGGTCCAACTGCGGATACTTGAAGAAGGTAAAGTGATCACCCTCAAAGTCTTGCGCCACGGTAAAAGCCAGTCCCGCGCGCGGTTCGAGACCCCAGCGGTGGAGCAGTTCGACCCACAAGTCGATGTAGCAGTTGGTTTCCTGCCAGATGGCCTCGGCGCTATGCAGCGGGTGGGAATCCGCAATCGACGGCAGGGTGGCGCCGAATCCGCCGCCGCCCTCGCTGCGTGCTGTGCTTGCCTTCATGTCCGGTCCTCCACATCTGTCATGTCCCAAGGCGTGGTCTGCCGGCCTGGGTGTGGACTCCAAATCTAGCGAGTTGGCCTTCGCTCTTCGGTGCGCTCTCCAACAGACTCGGAGGCCTTTCGGCTGGGTCGAGAGCGGTGCAGGGAGTGCTCCCTCGAGCGGCGGCCCAAATGTGAGATAGCCAACGGTGCGAAGGCACACTTGCAGACAGAATTGCTCAAAGCTCCATCCGGATTCGCGTGCCAATGGATGGACAGCGGGCCGAAGAGCAACGCACCGGGAGCACGACATGGGGCAAAAGCTATCAACAGTGCAGTCGCTGCGCGCCATCGCGGCGACGGCGGTGGTCGCCTATCATTCGGCCGCCACGATAAGGATCTTCGGGTGGACGCCCGGTGCTCTCAGCCATGCGAGCGAGTGGGGATGGAGCGGCGTCGATATTTTCTTCTTCATTTCCGGGTTTGTGATGGTGGCCACGACCTCGGGCCGGCTTCGCGGAGCGCAGGCGGCAAAGGATTTCATGGTTGCCCGGCTCATGCGAATCGCACCGATGTACTGGATTCTCACCAGCCTGATGCTGGCAGTCGTGTGGGTGGTACCGAGTCTTAAGAATTCCGAGTTCACGGCGATGCAAATTGTGACCTCCTATCTCTTTATCCCATACGAGGTCAAAGAGCACGGTAACGCCTACCCGATTCTCTATGTCGGCTGGACGCTGGTCTATGAGATGTTCTTCTATGCGGTTTTCGCCATCTCGATCTGCTTCTCGGAGCGATGCATGCGTTGGGCCTTGCCCGCCTTCTTTGCAGGGCTTTCGGTACTGTCGCTCACCAGGCCAACGCTATATATCTTCAGGTTCCTGACCTCCCCCCTGCTGCTGGAATTCGTACTCGGCTGCCTGGTTGCCTGGCTCTACAAATTCGGCTATCGGATCTCCAGGCGGGCTTCTTTCTCCCTGATCGCGGCCGGAGTTTTCGGCTTCCTTGTGCTGACCCCCGGTTCTTCGATGGAGGACAGAGTGGTCTTTGCGGGAATCCCCGCGGCGCTGCTGGTTTCCGGGATGGTGTTCTGGGAGAGCGCCGAGGGCTGGATAGGAGGTAGCTGGTTGCAGGGCATTGGCGATTCCTCATACTCGTTATATCTGTTGCAGGCCTTCACGGTTCCGGCATTTGCCCGGCTGTTCTCCGCGATGGACAAGCACAGGGTCTTGCCAGGCGACATTGCATGCGTGTTGTTGGTGATTGCGACGATGATGGTTTCGTTGCTTACTTATCGACTTGTCGAGAAAAGAATTGACGCAAAACTGGGCAAGCTTCGCCAGGGTCTTCGGAGAGTTCCTGCTTCCGGTAGCGGAAGACCGGAAGAGCCGGCGGCGCGGCCGGCAGGTCGAGACCGAGGGGTATAGCGGAGGTGGCGTGCGTTCTGTGGTCATCGCCACATAGCAGTGCAACGTTCGCTTTCCGCCGCAACTATACTGAGCCAGCGTGGCGTGTGGCGGCCACTAATGACTTGCCCGGCCCGGCAAGTGCCGGCGCGGCATGCAGGCTCCCTCCCCCATTCGACGCTTACCCCCTCTGGACCTACGTGCCGGCCATTCCAGGAAGGATGCCGCCTGCCGGTGGCGCTCCTTACGCCGCCGCCCTGACGGGCGGGATTTCTCGGAGCGAATGTGATGAAGCGCATCTTTGACATCCTCCTGGCCGTGCTGGCCATCCTGCTGCTCGCCATTCCTCTCCTGTTCCTGATGGGCGCGGTGCGCCTGAGGCTGGGCAAACCGGTCTTCTTCCGGCAGGTGCGGCCGGGACTTCATGGCGAACCATTCCACATCGTCAAGTTTCGCACCATGACGGATGCTTGCGGCCCGGACGGCGAACTGCTGCCCGATCCGGAGCGGCTGACAGGATTCGGAGCATTGCTGCGCGCCACAAGCCTTGATGAATTACCGGAGCTCTGGAATGTCGTCAAAGGCGATATGAGTCTGGTCGGGCCGCGGCCACTGCTGATGGAATACCTGCCGCTCTACACACCGGAGCAGGCACGCCGCCATCTGGTCCGTCCCGGTATTACCGGACTCGCGCAGATCAGTGGACGCAACGCTATCAGCTGGGAGGAGAAATTCCGGTTGGACGTCTGGTACGTCGACCATGTATCGGTATGGCTGGACATGGTGATCTTGTGGAAGACCGTCACCAAGGTCGTGGCGCGCGAGGGGATCAGTGCCGCGGGAGAATTCTCCGCCCCCCGCTTCAAGGGAAGCAAGCCGAGTGCCCCGGATGTCGATGCCGCATGACATGTCGGATGCTCGCTCGAGACGCAAGGGCGAGTGACCATTCCATGATCTGGAGCCGCCAATGCGATTGTCCTGGGTGCTGATCGTCCATATTGGCGGCGCTTCACTCACGTTCCCCCTTGCTGCCATGATTGCGCTGCGGCTGGTCTACCTGGGCTTTTGGAGGCAGGCATGCTATTGGCTCCTGTCGCTGGGGGCCGGCGTGGCCGTCATTCTTGCAGGGAAACTCGCGTTCGAAATTGGGGGATGGTCAATACCATCGGCGAACGTGTACAGCATAAGCGGGCACGCCATGCTTACGGCTTCGGTCTACCCGGCGCTCTGTGCGATGCTGGGATCGACATGGGGCAGGCGCACAGCCAGGTTCGGCCTGTTTGCCGGTGTATGGGTGGCGGTCGTGGTGGCGGTTGCCCTGATTGTCGGTCGCTATCATACGCTGGCGGAAACCCTGATCGGCATGGCTGTGGGGTTGACCGTGGCATGGCTCAACCTACATCCCTCTCGTCCGCTTGCGCGCGCCGGTCAGACGCCGATGCTTGCCCGGCTGGCACTTTGCGGCTTCCTGGTCCTTATTATGCCGGCCGCGCTGCATCCTATCAAAACTCGCTTGTGGTCCCATGGGTTGCTTTGGTTCGGTGTCACCGAGCGCTATTTCAGATCCATCGACACCGATCCGGTTTCCGGCCGGACTGTGGTGAATGTCGAACAGTGCCGTTTGCCGTCTTACCGGGCATGTTCTGACACCTTCTGAGCTGCGACGACGGAGTTCACCATCACTGATCACGGATCCGGCGTGCCGTAATCTGGTAGGTACCGGCAGTGATGAACTGCCGGTCCTTGGCGTTGGCGGAAACGCCGGTGTGAGAGTCGACAACGCAATCGGCACCGATTGTCACGCCTGGGTAGAGCGTTGCACGTGTCCCCAGGAAACACCGCGGTCCGACGGTGGCGTTGCCATTGAGGACCGCGTGAGGTGACAGCACAGAGCATGCGCCCGCCCGGGAACCATGGCCGATCCCGCTGAAGACATTGGCCACCACGCCATCCTCCACCACTGCGCCCCGACTGACGACAGTGAATGGAAAGATCAGTGCACCCACGCCCAGGCGGGCGGAAGGCGAGACAAGGGCCGTGCTGTGTACATACAGCGGAACCTCGATCCCGATTTGCAAGAGCCAAGACAGTACGTCCTGCCGTGCCTGGGTGGCAGCTATCGCGACCAGCACTGCCTGGTGCGACGCGGGGCGGAACTGACGTATCGGTCCCAGATGCGGCAGATCTATGCCGTCCGGAACCTTGCCCGGCCTGTCATCGATGAAGCCCGCTACAACCGGTCCGCCGCACAATGCTTCTGCCTGCAGATAATCATAGAGTTCCACCCCGAGCCCGCCGGCGCCGGCGATGACCACTGAAGAGACGGCAGACGCGTGAACGAGTGGCATGGCTGATGGGCCCTCCGGTGAAGCCGTGTGAAAGTCGGCGGTGGTGGCGGCCGACGGCTGGGAGACAGCCGGGGACGACACCGACCGCCGCTTTAGCTAGGCCCGCTTGCTCTGTCCATTGCCGTATTCGGCGAGATAGCGATACTTGCCGAAGTAGTTGTGGGACCGGTACCAGCGTCCCTCGATCAGAAGGCCGTTGAAGAGCACGCCCTTGATGTCGGCGCCGGCCTGCTGGATGGCCCGTTGCGCCGCGATCAACTCGTCGGTGGTGGTCTTCTCGGCACGCGCGACGAGGAACACTACGCCAGCCTTGCTCGCCAGGATGCTCGCGTCGGCAGCGGCAAGCACTGGCGGGGTATCGATCAGCACGAGGTCATAGCGCGATTTGAGTTGCTCAAGCAGGGAATCTATGCTGGAAGTCAGCAGCAAATCCGCCGCGTGTGGTGGTTGCGTGCCGGTCGAGATAAAGTCCAGGCCGGGCGCCACTTGCCGCTGCAAAACCTGTTCCAGCGGCGCGCCCATCAGCAGTTCGGTCAAGCCTGGCCCGCGCCTGGCATCAAAGAGGCTCTGCAGGCTGCCGCGGCGCAGGTCGGCATCGATAAGCACCACGCGGCTGCCAGCGGCGGCAATCGCGGCAAAGTTCGCGCAGACAAAGGATTTGCCGACGCCCGGGGCGGGCCCGGTGATCATCACCGTCCGACTATTGCTCCCAGCCATGGCGAAACGCAATGCCGTGCGGAAGCTGCGCAGACTCTCCACGGCCGGGTCGTCCGGCTGCTGTAGTGCCAGCAGGTTGCCGCCGGATGGCAGCTCTGACTGCTGCTTGCTGAAGGGGATGGTCGAATAGACGGTCATCCCTGTCTGCCTCTCGATCTCGTCCGCGTCGGCCACGCCGCCATCGAGCATATGGCGCATGAAGATCGCCAGCAGGCCGGCAAGCAAGCCCAGGGCCAGCGACATCCCCGCAATCATCGCCCGATCAGGCCGCACTGGTTTGAGCGGCACATCGGCCGGGTCGACAATCCTCGCGGTTCCCACTTTGCTTGCCTTGACCAGTTTCAGCTGCTGCACCTCGTTTAGCAGCGTCTGAAGCAACTCAGTGCTGACCTTGACGTCGCGCATCAGGCGAAGCACATTCTGTTCCACATCCGGCAGCTTCTGGATCCGCCCGGATACACCGTTCAGCTGGCCGTTCAGGCCGGCAATCTGGTTGTCGATGAGTGCGATCGCCGGGTGATTGGAGGTAAAGCGTGCAGCCAGCTCCTGGCGCTTCTGCTGCAATTCCTGAAGCTTGGTCTGGATCTGTACCGACTGGCCCAGGATCAGCTTGGACTCCTCGCTGAGGTCGATGGTGCCGCGTTGATTGCGCATCGCGTTATACCGGGTCTCGGCCACATCGACCTGCTGCCTGAGCAGCGGCAGTTGTCCCTCGAGAAAGGCCAGCGACTTCTCGGCTTCAGCGGCTTTGCGGCGGATGTTCTGGTCAACATAGGCGTTACCGATCTCGTTGAGGACAGCTGCCGTCATGTCCGGCGAGATTCCCTCCAGCGACACGCCGATCACGCCGCTTTGCTTGCCACGCTCGCTGATCGCCAGCTTCTCCTGCAATCGCGTGATGGCCGCGCCGCGCGGCAGGCGACGGAGTACGAACTGGACACCGGGGCGTCCGTCGATCTGGCTGACCAGCATGGTGACCGTCCCGGTGGCCGTGCTGATCGTCAATGGCGATCCCACCTTGCCGGTAGCCTCGACATTGTCGCTGGCAAACCGCACCCTGTACGCGTCGTCACCCAGCGCGGTCAACGTGATCTTGCGTTCCTCCATGGGCGCTGGCACGTCGAGCTGGGCCACGGTGATCGATTCATGGCCCCACGCGAAGCCGCCCCATCCAAACAGCCCCGGGTGCGACAGTTCAGGATTGAAATTGGCGATTGCCGGGCCAATCAGCGGGAAATAGCGCGGTGCGGCTTCGATATACAGACGCAGGTCGTCGACCGCCTTGCCGACTACCATCCGTGAGCGCAGGAGTTCGATCTCCGCAGAAGCCGCGGGTTTGACGTCGAAAGCCGGCGAGACGCCGGCTGCGAGCTTGCCTATCGAGTTACCGCTCGAGTCCTCCACTTGTACCGTCATGTCGGTGCGGTAGACCGGCTTTGCCAGGATGGCGTAGATGAGACCGAGGCCGATGATGACTCCGGCGACGGACAGGAAGGTCCGTCGATAGCGGGCCAGCAAATCGAGATAGGAGGTGAGGTCCACTGCCGGCTCGCGCTCGTCCGCGCCAGCGGGGGCCTGGTATCGCGTACCGATCGGTTTCATGATGCCTCTCCTTGAACATGTGCGGGTGCAGCAGCAGCCCCCAGCCGTATAGACCATGATGCGATGCCCTGCTTGATCAGTTCCAGCACGATGCCGAACATCTTCGGCGAGCATCCATACGGATCCGGCACATCCGTGTGCGTATATTCGCAAAGCCGGTGGGTTTTCCCGCGCGCGTGCGGGAAAACCCGCTCGAGCTCGTCGCGTTGCTCGCTGTCCATCACGAGGATCAGATCTGCCGCCGCCACCAGTGCGTCATCGACGGCGCGTGCGCGGTGACCGACGATATCGAACCCCTCGCGTGCAAGCAGCCTGACAGCGTTCGGATCAGCGGGGGCGCCGACCGGCGGTGCGAGCCCGGCGGAAACCACCTCGCAAGCAGGCAGGACATGGCCCAGCAGGCAAGCCGCCATCGGGCTGCGACAGATGTTGCCGATGCACACCACCAGGATTGAGTGAACCATCTCTCGCATCCCACTATTTGAATGCCGTGGCCGAACTGAAAACGGGCTGTGTACTCGGCAGCAACTGGTTGATCACACGGCTCCAGCGGACCACTTCGCGTGCATTCACATAAACCACGTCCTTCGGTTCCAGCTCGAAGCCCTCGGCGATAGCCAGCGCCGCCGGAGAGTTGCCATCCAGGTGGAAGACATTGGGCTCGCCATCCACCGCCTTCCGAATCACGTAGATCTGCTCCGCATTGCCGGAATTCGGATTGACCCCACCGGCATCGCCAAGTGCCTCGTTCAGTGTCATCCGCCCGTTGCGCATCAGCAAGGAAGCCGGACGCACCACTTCGCCGGTGACGAAGATCTTGTTGTCTTCGCGCTGTTCCACGCGGACGATGTCGCCGGAGCGCAGCAGAATGCGGGATGGATCGATGCCCTTGGCGAGCAGCGCGGGGATGTTGACATACCAGCTGCGCTCGCCTCGGGTGATACGGATGCGGCTGTTGTCACCGGTCAGATTCAGCACGCCGCCGGCGCGATTGAGCGCTTCCACCAGAGTCATGGGCGCGTCGTCGATGGGCTGCATGCCAGGCAGCTTGACCTCGCCGTCGACATAGACACGCTGGCTGCGAAAGCCAAGCACACGCACGGTCATCTGGGGATTCCTGACCACTCGCGATAGCACACGCGCCATCTGGTCGCGAACATCGTTTGCCGTCTTTCCGGCCACCTTCATGACACCGGCGTAGGGGAACTGAATATCGCCATGTGCGCTGACCACATAGCCAGGCACGTTGGCGCCACCGCTCGACGAAGGGATTTCGAAGGAGGCGCCGATGCTGTAAGTCTGCGTGGGAAAGACCAGTTCCGGATGGTCCCATACCACGACCGAGATGATGTCCCCCGGGCCGATACGATAAGGCTGCGGCGTTGCGAACAGTTCCTGGACCCGATCGTTGTCCGTACGGGCCTTGTTGCGTTGCGCTTTCACCAGGTCCAGGGTGATCGGCGTGACCTTGGGCACGACTTCCGGCCCGATCGCGCTCACTACCGCCTTGTTGTCGAAGTACATGCCGGGCGATGCGGCGCAAGCCGCAAGCAGGCCGGTGGCCACAAGTATTGTCAGACTGGTCCGAGATTGAATGCGCCAATTGACTGGTCTCACGGCGGTCTCCTTGCTGATAGCAGCGGACATCGCACCGCACATGCCATGTCCCCCGACGAATGCATAGTAGGAGCGGCTGCTCCATGCTTCGGTGCGGTTGCGCACAGTCAGTACATGCACGTGAGAGCCGCGCTTCTGCGAGCGCCAGGCCGCTCCGCGCCGGCTTGCACGCCGGTCTTCGCACACACCCCTTCCCGGTGATCGCGGCATGGCCATCCAACTCAACCACGCCATTGCTTTTGCTCCTGGCGCTGACCCAATCACTAAACTGTGGCTTCGCATGCTTCGTCCAGCACGACAGCCAGACGCTGCGCCAGCTGCTGGAAGCTGTGGTTGCGTTCGACGTACTCCCGCCCGGCGCGCCCCATGCGCAGGCGGGCCTCGAGCGGCGCCGCGGCGATGTTGATGATGGCATCGGCCAGTGCCCGAGGCTGCTCCGCGCCGACCGTCAGTCCGGCCGCCGAATCGGCCACCGGATTGTTGGCGGCATTGGAGGCGATGACGACGGGGCGGGCCGCAGCCAAGTAGTCAAACAACTTGTTCATGCTGATCCCGTACCGGTACAGCCGCGGCAGGTCGCGCACGGCGATGACAAAGGCATCCGCCTCCATCGCCACGGCAGGGATGCGGAATTTCGGCACCGGGGGCTCAAAGCTGACATTGCTCAAGCCGAGCTGCCGCGCCTGCTCAATCAGTGCAGCCTTCATGCGGCCATCCCCCACCAGGCGCAGCACGATGTGCCGTCCCTCCGGACGCGATTGCACCAGCTTCATCGCCTGCAGCAAGTTGTCCAGGCCGTTGGCCTGCCCGTGGGCGCCGAAATACATCAGCGTGAATCGCCCGGATGGTTCCCCAGTGCGCTCAGGCGTGGGCGGGAACAGCGAAAGGTCCACGCCATTGGGTATCCAGGTGATGCGCTCCCTCGGGATGCCGAGCGGCGTGATGTACTCCCACGCATGCGGCAACAGCACAACGATGCGAGCGGCACGTCGGTACAACCACGTCTCCAGCTTGCGCAATGCCCAGGTCAGGAAGTCCCCTTCACGCAGACGGCCCATGTCCACCAGTGTTTGCGGCCACAGGTCGCGCACCTCGAATACGAATGGCACCTTGAAGCGGCGCGCCAGCAGGGCGCCCGCCGCCGCGGCAAAGGGATGGACGCTGGAGCCGATCACCACGTCCGGGCGCGGCAGACCGTGCGTGGTGCACCGACGCAATACACGCCAACTGTAGGCCAGCATGTTGAGCATTCGGCCGGCGCCATCGCCTTCGTATATGGGCGTGCGTACCCAGAGGAAGGGCACATCGCGAATACTGTCCAGGCGCGACAACTCGCCCGCCTCCAGCCGCTTCTCGCCGCTGCCGATCGCGGTGGCCGCGATGACGGTCGCCTGCCAGCCAGACGAGCTCAGGTGCTTTGCGAGATGGAAGTGTCTCGTGCCGCCTGTGCCGCCGGGCTCCTGGGCATAGTGATTGAGAATCCAGACATGCTTCATGGATGGACGGGATCGTTGGATGCTGGCGCGGATGTCATCGGCAGAGCTCGTCCAGTTGCCCTCCCGGTCTGGTAGGTCAGCAGAGCAATGCGGGCCCGCCAAGGACCTCCCCCCTCGCGACCACTTGTCGCCGCACAAGGACATGGTCACGGGCCGGAAACTGGAATACCTTGCCGTCGTCTGCGGCGTACTTGCCAATCCGGTCAAATACATCTAATCAAAGTCCGCAGCTAAAGGGAAGCGCATAGCGTGGCCCGGCCCACACTGCTCGACGGCGCACCGTAGCAAGCTCAAGACAGCTGGTCCACCAGGTCAATGTATTCGCTTTGCGTTCGGCGTCGCACCCAGCGCCATTGTTAGTGCACTGCGAAGTCCCGATAATTTTCTCGACTGGCCCAATCCTGTGAGTATCGGCCATTCGGCTTGCGTGGCGCCGATCCAGGACCGGCTCGTGGAACTGACAGCCATCATTCCCATCGGAGCATTGGCATATTCACACTGGAAATCTGAATGAGGCATATGACCCCGGAAGCCCTTTCCTGGCTACAGCGGATTCTGGCCGAGCGATTCGGCCATGGCTTTCACCTGCAAGCTGCTGGCGCGGACTTTGTCCACCTGTGCCTTGCTGGTTCCGGCCAGAGGTCGATTGAGATTGCCGCAGATCCCGGCACCTTCCGGCGCGCCGACTCTGAGCTCGCCTTCACGAGCTGGGACGCGCTTGCCGAGGGTTGGCAGCCGGCCCTCGGCAGTCCCTTGCCAGCGCCAGGCCTCGCGCGCGCACCGTCACCGCTGATCGAGGCGACCACTACCGGCTATCGCATCCACTATGACGTTCTCGGTCTAAGCTACTGGATGCTGTCGCGCCAGGAGGAGGTCGGCCGCTCCGACCTCGACAGCTACGGTCGTTTCCCGGCCAGCGCGTCGCATGCCGGGAAACATGGCTATCTGGAGCGGCCGGTGGTGGACGAATGGCTGCATATCCTTGGCCAGGTGATCAGCCGGCTATGGCCCGAACTGCAGCTCAGGCAGCAGCGGGCCAGCATGAAGGTGTCGCATGACGTGGATGTGCCCAGCCGCTATGGCTTTGCCTCTGCGGCGAGAATCATCCGCCGCATGGCGGGCGACATACTGATACGCCGGGACGTGAAAAGCGTGCTGCAGGCTCCCGTGATACGGCTTAAGACCCGGACCGCGCTGCATCCGACGGATCGGGTCAATACCTTCGACTGGATCATGGATGTTTCCGAGCGCCATGGACTGGTCAGCGCTTTCTACTTCATCTGTGGCTGTACCGACCCCAGCAAGGATGCCGACTACGAGCCCGAGCATCCCGCCATATGTGGACTGATGCAGCGCATCCATGCCCGCGGCCACGAAATCGGCCTGCATCCGAGCTTCAATACCTATCGCGCCCCCGAAAAGCTCCAGGCGGAGGCAAAGCGGCTGCGGCGGATATGCGAGCAGGAGAATATCGAACAGGAAGCATGGGGCGGCCGCATGCATTACCTGCGCTGGGAACACCCCACCACCATGCTTGGTTGGGAGCAGGCAGGCATGACCTACGACAGCACGCTCACCTACGCCGACCACGCCGGATTCCGCTGCGGAACCTGCTTCGAGTATCCGGCCTTCGACCCGGTCGCGGGAACGGCGCTGAACCTGCGCATCCGTCCGCTGATTGCGATGGAAGGCAGCGTCATTGGCTATATGGGGCTTGGAACCGGCGAAGCAGCCTGGAAGAAGTTCCGGGAACTGAAGGATACCTGCAAGGCGGTGAACGGCTGTTTCACGATGCTCTGGCATAACTCATCGCTCGGCAGTGCCGAAGAACGGGATCTGTACCAGGCGGTGCTTGAGCACTGACCAGCCATCGCATTGGCAAGCAGCCGGTCCGCACCCGCCAGGGCCGCCCTCGCCCGCAGGCGAACAGCGCCGCGATGCTTTTGTCCTTCAGCGCGAGCCGCCACGGCGAACCAGCGTAGGCCAGAACATCAGCTCGGCAATCATACGCTTGCTAGGACCGTAGCGCCCCATAAAGCTCGGAAAATACGCCGCGACGAAGTCCCGGTCGTCCACGCTTGCCGACTGCGTCAGTTCGTACAAGCGCACACCCAGCGCATGCAGTCCGGGCCATGTCGCATAGCCACCGGTAGGGAATGACTCCGCCTGGCCATAGGGTGGGTAGCCCTCCGAGCAATTGCCGGTGCCATTGTCGTAGTTCACCCGATACCAGCCATTGGCGCCGCTGAAGTAATTGGTGAACAGCGGGCGGTTCCAGTCCTGGTTCCACACGTGAAGACGCAGCTGGCGCGCAAAAGCGACCATGCTGTCGTGCGAGGGCAGGCTCGACGGGGAGATGCCGTATACCCGCACCATCTCTGCGCGATTGCGCTCGATGGCTTCAAAGAAATGCACCAGCCTGCGCGCATGGCTGATGTCCCAGCCGAGGTTGGCAACCGGCGCGAAGCGCTCGGCAGGGATTTGCGTCTGCGCCACGAAAACATCGGGCCTGGCCGGATCGCGCTTGCACACCACCGGCTTGTCGCGCCCGGTGTAGCCCGCGTACCGGTTGTCGTCATAGAGCCGCCAGAATCCCGCGTCGAGGTCAGCCACCATGGCGCTCTTGCCGGCCTTATCGTTCGCTCCGGGAGGCACCTGTACAGTGATACGCGCCGCAACCAGGCCCAGCAGCAAGTCCAGGTGCGCCTTCATGGTGGCAAAGCCGGCATCATCCTGGTCCAGGGCAAGCCCAGGCCGCGCGGCCAGCATGCCGGCCAGATCCGCGTAGATGGAGATCTGCCAAAGCTCCTTGTCGGTCAGGAACAGCTCGGACGAGCCATTCTTCACATCTTCCGGCCGGGCGGCGATCTGCTTGCGCAACGCACCCTGCGCCGCAGGGGTACTCCACCGCACCAGGTGCTCGCGCGCGATGCGCGCGGTCTGCTCGACAAAATCGCCGGGAGCCTCGGGCCGCGCCCGGCTCAAGCTGTTGGCAAGGCTGGTCGCGAATGCCAGGAACTGCGTGCTGCTGAGCATCACCTCGGTGTTGCGGAGCCGGATGTTGTGGCTGCACTCAGGACCGCCACGGCATATCCATGCTCGCCCCGGCCGGTTGCCGGGCGCAGGCTCCAGCTTCGCGTACGTGCTGGAGACGAGTTCGGCCAGCTGGTACAGCCGGTCGATCCGCTGGCAACGTTGCGCCATGGCCAGCAAGTTGTGAAAGTAGATCTCGAAATGGTATAGCGCGTAAGTATCGCCTGCTGCCAGTCGTTGCGCGATCAGCTCCTCTCGCACGAAGGCGAGGCCGCCTTGGTTCCAGCGGCGCCAGACGGCGTACTCGATCGGGCCGTCGCAGTTCAGCGCGTCGGGCATCAGGCCGCCGGATTGAGCCTGCGCTGCCGGCACAGTGCTGGCCAGCAGTACAACAAGGCCGCAGGCGCCCAGCAGCGCTGACGCAAGACGGCGGCGGACGAGCCTCATGCCAGCATCTCCTTGTGAAAGCGCGGCTGTTCAGCGCCGATCGTGGCGACCAGCCACCACGCCTGACTGGAAAAAGGGCAGAGCATTCGATCGCGCAGGGCTCTCTATACTTCTGCTGGTTGCACACCCGAATCGGCGGCCGAGAAGTGTCGGCATACCTGATTTCCGTTGTCCGTCTCCAGACTAGCGGATCCATGGCAGGCGCAACATCGTGCGGATGGCGATCAGCCGTCGGAAGGACGATATCGTTCAGAGGGATGGAGAGCGGACTTTTGTCAGCTCTGCTTCGCGGCTGCGCACCCCTGCCTGTGTCAGGGATGGCGTGCTTGTGCGCCGGCGCTTGTCTAGTGCGCAAGCCGTCGCGCCCCACGCCAGGGCGAAGATCGGGTCGTTGACGGATTTGGCGGTGGCCGCCAACGTCACTGCATAGAGGCTGAAGGCCAGCGCCAGTGCAACCTGCGGATCCGATGCGCCGCCCTTTTTGGCCAGCCAGGCCGACTGTACCAAGGCACAGCCCAGCAGGAGTACAAAGCCAAGAAAGCCCGCGAGCCCGTAGCTGACCCAGGCCGAAAGTGCGTTGTGCGCATAGCTTCCCATTTCGCCGATCTCCATCTCGGAAGCATAGCTTCCAAGCAGCGGATGCTCCATGATTATCCTGACGGCGTACTGCATCAGTTCGCTTCTTGCCTGATAGGAAGCCGATTCCTTGATCGCCAGAAGCTGCAGAATGCGCGAGTTGCCCTCAAGGATCTGGAAACTGATGGCGAGATAGGCGATACCAGCAACGCCCAGCGGAAGCCAGATCAGCGTGGTCCGCGACGCGCCTTCCCGAACCACCATGAGCATTGCGGCCACCACGAGGAATGCCATAAACTCGGACCTTGCCCCTAACAGGAACAATAGGGGTACGGCAATCACTGTAATCAGTGCTGCTCGCAATCCCGCATTCATCGCGAGCAGGACCAGGGCGACAACGGCGGCAGAACGGGCCAGCCCCTGATAGCCCGAGACCCGCACCGCATCACCAGCAAGCCTTTCGGTATCGTAGAACTGGCCATTCGATTGCCATGCGGCGATCGCCAGGAAGTAGACCAGTGAAAGGGAAAGTATCCAGCGCAGCCACTTCCCGTCCAGATCGAGGCTCCGTACTGCCGCGTAGACCACCAGCCAAAGGAACATCGCGCCGAGGTTATACAAATAGACGGCGGGGGATCCCTGCGCCCCCATGCCGAGCAGGAAATGCAGGCTTGACCATGCCACGGCAAACAGCAAATACAGCATGAAAGCTTGATCGATAAAAAGCGACCGTTCGCGCCCGACTATCATCGCGCCGGCGCCGAGTGCCAGCAGCGGGACACCGAGCACGACCGACATCGGGCCGAAGAAGCCGCCCAGCACCGGCGGAAAGAAACCGCCAGCAACCGCGGTGTGATAGTAGAAGTAACCCGGAAAGAGGGTGACGAAGACCACGCCGGCGCAGAATGAGAGGTACCTGCGCTTCATGATTGCCCTGTTGCCTCCCGTGTTGGTCGTCAATTCGGACGGAATTCCCGATCGCTATTGCATCCGTCGCGGTTTATCAGCCAGTGGAAGTCGCTGGCGTACAAGCCGCGGACAGTGCCTTTCCGCATGCAAGGCCCGGCCACGGATGTCTGCTGCCGTCCTATCCATCTAATCAAAGTCGCCGCTACTTTTGTAGCGCAGTGCGTGTCCAACCCAACACACAGCGGTATGGCAGCCCGGACTGGAAGGGTTTGCTTCTGGCGGAAAATCCGGTCCGCTCTGGCGAGCGCGGTTGCGCAGGCGGGCAAGCCCGCTGGCACACGCAGGACGCGCCGCCCGGAGTGCACACAGATGGGCAACGACGCGTCGGCGACGGACTTCACGCCAGAAGCCGTTCATAGAATTGCAGGAGCTTGTCTTGCTCGATCGCCCAGTTGTATTTCCTGACCACGTTGCGGCGGCCGTTCTCACCCATGCGGCGCGCCTCATGCGGGTGCGTCACCAGATAGTCGACGGCGTCGGCAATCGCCTTCGGATCCAGCGGGTCCACGCATATGCCGCTGTCGCTCTGCTCGACAATCTCACGCCAGAGCGGAAAGTTGGAGGCAATGGGCGGAATACCCGCTGCCATGTACTCGAACATCTTCACCGGCAACGCATCGAGAAAATTGATGATCGGGTGGAGCGTCACCAGGCCGGCCACTGACCGCTCCAGCACGGCCCGCACCCCGGCCCGGTCCAGGTACCCGAGGTCGTTGACGCTGGACCAGCCGGTGGTCGCCCTGACCTCGGACTCCAGGGCCCGGTCGCCGAACCGTCCCGCCAGATTCAGTCGGGCCCCGGATCGCATCAGCTCCAGCGCCATGAGGGTCTCGCGGATACCGCGACTTGAGTTTATGCCGCCGAGATAGCACACTTCTGCACGCTTATCTTCCCAGCGCACGGGACCGCCCAGTTCGTCGAGTATGGGGAAATTGTTGATGTCGACCGTGCATGGATTAATCGGCAGGAACTTGTCCCTGATATAGGGTGTGGCTGCCACGATGCCGTCGAATCTGCGACAGACCTGCCTCTCATACATGGAAAAGGCACCCGCAAGCGCTCGTAAGCGCCTCGGTCCCAGGTAGGGCTTGCTGAGCAATTGCTTGGGCACATCTTCATGCGAATCATAGATGACACGCTTGCCCATGCTCTTCAGCCTCAAGCCAATGGGAATCAGCTCCGGGTCGTGCAGGTGGTAGATATCAGCATTCAGCTTGATCGCCCGGCGCAGAACGCGCGCGGTGGTCCTGAAGACGCGGTTCACACGCCCCGGCAAGGTGCCAACATCGGTGATGAGCACCCCATCGCGGCTTTCGTCCCCGTTGCCGTCGGCCACCACCAGCGAGACCCGATAGCCATTGGCCGCCAGGCTACGGCAATGCTTGAGAAAGATGCGATCATCGTAGCGTGGATGAACGGAGGTGAGGTGGGCTACGTTAGGACTCTGCACTTCTTCTGCTCCGTTTTTACTCCGTTAACATCGCCACGACACCCTCTGAAAAAAGGGCGGCCGTTTTGCTCGCGGGTCGAGGCTTGACGCCGGCCATCGCCTACCCGAGAACAAACGGGCATGCTTGCCTGAAGATGGGAGCGTCGTCGCACTCACTTGCATCCAGATCGCGTTGCGGCAATTGCCTTATGTCCATCGTTGTCGCCCTTTCATGCCCGACCGGTGCCGGCGTGCGGCGCGCGCAAGGCACGCCGCAGCCAGAGTGCCGAGAGCGCCAGGAAGTAAATCGCGCAAGCAAGGGAGCGCCAGTCGGGCGCGCCGCTGTACAGCAGTAACGACGGCAGCGCCAAGGCGCAGAAGATGAGGATCCGCCTCGTATCGTGCGCCACCATTGCCCTGAGACCTACCCCTACTCGCGACATGAACAAGGCCAGCATCCAGAGATAGGCCAAGGCGCTTACCACCGAGAACGCGGCGATGCTTTGATCCGCCGGAACGCTGAATCCGTAACACGCCGCCAGCGTGGCCAGACGAACTGCGAAGGTGCTGAACTGCGCGGTCAGCTCCAGCTTCTGCAGTTCCATCACATCAGGCAGGCACGACAGCGGGGAAAACTGGAACTGAAAATAGATCCAGGGTGCCATCCAGCGCGCATAGTGGCCGGCCATGCGCCACCGTTCACCGAACACGGTGCCGAACAGGTCCGGTCCGGCGCAGATGAGCAGCACCAGCGCCGGGACACCGGCGTTGGCCAGCTTCCGGCGCAGTTCCTCGGCCACCTCCGGCAGGCGGCCTGCCCGCCTGGCGGCCGGGGCCTGGGCGAAGAAGACGCTGCCGATAGCGGCGCCGATCAGCGTGATCGGCGCTGACACCATGCGCAGTGCAAAGGCAAAGTGGCCCACCACGGCAGCACCGAACAATGCCGAGAAGATCAACGGGACCAGGTGTAGGCCCGCCACATTGAATACGGCCGTCCAGGTGGAATACAGCGGAAAGTCCTTGTAGCGGCGAGCCAGGGCAATGATTCGGACCAGCCTGATATTGCGGCCCTGCCTGCGCCGGACTTCCCTTATCAGGAAGAACAGTCCGCCGGTGCCATTGCCGATCACCGTTCCGCCCATCAAGGCAAGGACGCCGAGTCCGTGGCCGCCCAGCTGAACCAGATTCCCGATCAAGGACCGCAGCAGCCTGGTCTGCGCCAGCTGGCCGAAGTACTGCATCCTGACCATCCATCTCTCAATCACAGTGTAGAGGCCGGCCGAAGCAACGCCGAAGGGAAGCAGCCAGAGAACGTTGGTGTCGATCGACCAATTCAGGGCCAGGATCAGCGCATCGCCGAACCACAGCACGCCGAGCCCGCATAGCGCGGTAGTCGACGCAACGCATAGCAGGCACAACACCACCAGGTTCTCGGCATCGCGATCGTTGGCGGGTAGCGCGATCGACAAGTCGTAGCGCAGGCAGGCAACAACGCCGAAGAATGCCAGCAGGGCCGTGAAGACCGCCGCGGCGCCGAAATCCTGCGGTGCATAAAGGCGCGTCAGAATCGGCGCTGCCGCAAGGGTGAGTATCTGCGCGGTGGCCTGCCCGCCGACCAGCAGGCCAACGCTCCTGCCCACGCGCGGCTTCGCCGCCGCGTTGGGCTCAGTGGCAAGCGTTTGTTTGTTCAAGGCAAAACTCGCTCCGGCTGGCACATGACATGTTGGAGAATCGCCGAACAGATGGCCTGCTGGCTCGTCATGTCGAGGTAAGGATGCATCGGCAGGCTCAACACCTGCCGCGCCAATGCGTCGCCGATCGGCAGGCGGGCATGGGGAGTGGCCACCGCGGGCTGTCGGTTCAGCGGCAGCGGATAGTGCACGACGGTGGGGATCCCGGCGGCCCTCAGCCGGTCCTGCAAGGTTTCGCGATCGGGCACCCGGATCGTGTACTGCGCATACACGCTGATGTTGTGTGGTTCGATATGCGGCGTGGCCTCGATTCCCCCGCGGCGGAACAGCTCTCCGTACCGCGCCGCCACTTGCTGGCGCATCGCCACCTCCTCATCGAAGATTGACAGCTTCGCCAGCAGGATGGCCGCCTGCAATGTATCCAGGCGGCTGTTCACGCCAACGCGGACATGGTGGTAGCGCCGCTCCTGGCCGTGATGGGCGATCTGGCGTATCCGCTTGCCCAGCTCGTGGTCGTTGGTAAAGATCGCCCCGCCGTCGCCATAGCAGCCCAGCGGCTTGCTGGGAAAGAAGCTGGTACAGGCTATCGTGGACAGATTGCAGCTGCTGCGGCCTTTGTAGGAGGCGCCGAAGCTCTGCGCGGCATCCTCGATGACCGGTACGCCGTGGCGCGCGGCAATGGCATTGATGGGGTCGAAATCGGCGCATTGGCCATACAGGCTGACCGGGACGATGGCCCTGGTGCGTGGCGTAATAGCGGCTTCAAGTGCCGCCGGGTCCAGGTTACAGGTGCGCGGATCCACGTCTACATAGATCGGCTTTGCTCCCAGCAGCGCGACGGTTTCAGCGGTGGCAATATAGGTAAAGCCCGGCATGATGACTTCATCGCCGGCGCCGATCCCTAGCGCCATCTGGGCGATCTGCAGCGCATCCGTACCGTTGGCGCAACTGATGCAATACCTGGCGCCGGTATAGTCCGCCAGCCGCTGCTCCAGTTCCTCGACCTCCGGACCCAGGATGTATTGACCGTGCGCCAGCACCCGCTGGATGCCGGCGTCAATCCTGTACTTGATGCGGGCTTGCTGGGTTTTGAGGTCGATGAACTCGATCATTGCTGATCTCCTCTGCAGACGGCATTCGGGCAAGCCTGGCCACTGTCCCAGGCACCTCAGGCACCTCAGGCACCTCAGGCGGCAGCCTTGCGCAGCGTGGCGCCATCCAGGACGTAGCGTTGCCCGCTGTTCGGGCAGACGGCCTCACCCTCACCACGCACCGGCAGGTCGAGCTGCTCGCCGAATTCGCTCATCCAGCCGATCTGACGTGCCGGCACGCCGACCATCAGCGCGTAGGCGGGCACGTCCTTGTTGATGACAGCGCCGGCGCCGACGAAGGCATATTCGCCAATCGCCACGCCGCAGACGATGGTGCAGTTGGCGCCCAGCGTTGCGCCCCGCTTCACCAGAGTGTCGCGGTACTCGCCCTTGCGCTCGATCAGCGAGCGAGGGTTATATACATTGGTGAACACCATGCTTGGACCGCAAAAGACGCCATCTTCCAGCGTGACGTTGTCGTAGACGGAGACGTTGTTCTGCACCTTGACGTGGTCGCCGATGACGACACGGTTGCCAACGAACACGTTCTGGCCGAGCGAGCACTGCCTGCCGATGCGCGCGCCGGCGCAAACATGCGCAAAATGCCAGACGCGCGATCCGTCTCCGATCTGTGCGCCCTCATCGATGACGGCAGATGGATGTATCTGGTAGGTCATTAGAGCCTCAGGCAAGAAGTTGCTGCAGGAAAGGATGGGCTTCGCCGTCGCGGGGCGCTGCCGGGCGTGCCGAGCGGATCGCATTGACAGTTTCAATGCAGTGGCGCGCGTCATCCAGGCCGTAGCCCCGGCCCGCAAGTACCTCCCGGTAGCTGACGGTGTGCAGGTCGGTGAAGCCTTCCGAGAACTCGATCTCCGCGCCGTCCACGGTGATCGAGCGATAGGTCGGCTTCCTGCCTTTCACCGCCGCGGGCAAGTCGCCGGCATCGACCGACAGGAACCAGCGCACACGCGCATTCTCGTACTCGAGGTAGCCGGCCGCCTTGTTGTCCGTGCTGTGGTGCACGACATTGTGCTGCACCCTCCCGAAGATGAAGTGCAACATGTCGTAGAAGTGCACGCCGATGTTTGTGGCCAGGCCGAAGGATTTGCGCGTGTCGCCCTTCCAGCTCTCCATATACCACTTGCCGCGCGAGGTAATGTAGGTCAGCTCGACCTCGTGCTTGTGCCCGTTGCGCTCACGGCCGACCTTGTCCTTGAGGTCGAGGATGGCCTGGTGGTGGCGCAGCTGCAGGATGTTGAACACGCGCCGACCGGTCTCTCGCTCGACCAGGGCAAGCTCATCGAGCAACTCGGGCGTCGGTACCAGCGGCTTTTCGCAGATCACGTCACATCCCAGGCGCAAGCCGGCTGAGATATGAGACTGGTGCAGGTAGTTCGGCGAGCAGATGGCGACGTAGTCCAGCGCCGCGCCGGGCTGGCGACGCAGTCGCCAGGCATGGTCATAGAAGCGCTCGAACTCGGTGAAAAACTCGCTCTGGGGCGAGATGCTGTCGATGATGCCCACGGAATCATTGATGTCATAGGCCGACACCAGCTGGTTGCCGGTATCCCTGATGGCCGTCATGTGGCGGGGCGCAATGTAGCCGGCCGCGCCGATCAGTGCGAATCGCTTCACGATAGCGCTCCCCGTATGCTCAGGCCTTGACAACATTGGCTTCTGGCGAGCGATACCTGCCGCGGCTGTCGACGAGGAGCTTTGCATGCTGGCGGATCAGAAGATAGTCGAAGCTATCGTGATCGGTGGCCAGCACCACGGCGTCGAAGCCACATAGCGATTCGCCGTCAAGCGGCACGCTCGATAGCTCGAAATGGTGTTCGCGCATCTTCGGAAACACGGGGACATGCGGGTCGCTGTATGCGACCGTCGCGCCCCGAGCGCGGATCAGTTCCATGATCTCGACAGAGGGAGACTCGCGCATGTCATCGACGTTCTTCTTGTAGGCAATGCCCAGCACCAGAACCCGGCAGCCTTTGAGCGCCTTGCCCTGCTGGTTCAGCCCCTCCGTCAGCCGGGCGACGACATACTCTGGCATGGCCTTGTTGACTTCGCCCGACAACTCAATGAAGCGGGTATGCAAGCCGTACTCGCGGGCCTTCCAGGTCAGGTAGAAGGGGTCGATGGGAATGCAGTGCCCGCCCAGGCCCGGCCCCGGGTAGTACGCGGTGAAACCGAATGGCTTGGTGGAGGCGGCATCGATGACTTCGAAAATGTCGATCCCCATCCGCGTGGCCACGATCTTCATTTCGTTGACCAGGCCGATGTTCACGGCGCGATGAATGTTCTCAAGCAGCTTGGTCATCTCGGCCGCCTTGGTCGAACTGACCGGCACCACACGGTCGATCGCCGCTTCATACAGCGCAATGCCGACCTTGCGGCAGCCCGGCGTCTGTCCGCCGACGATCTTGGGAATGCTGCGGGTTTCAAACTTGCCATTGCCCGGGTCCTCGCGTTCCGGCGAATAGACCAGGAAGATGTTGTTGCCCACCTCCAGCCCGCCTTCCTGCAAGCGCGGCAGCAATTCTTCCTCGGTTGTGCCGGGGTAGGTGGTACTTTCCAGTGATACCACCTGCCCGATGCGCAGGTACTTCTTGATGGCATCCGTCGTATTGATGACAAAGCTCATGTCGGGTTCGCGATGCTTGTTGAGCGGCGTCGGCACGCACAGGATGATTGCATCGCACTCGCCCACGCGCTCGAAATCCGTAGTCGCCTCAAATCCGGTCTCGCGGGCATGGGCAATGCCGCGTGCGGGGATATGCTCGATATAACTCTCGCCGGCATTGAGTTTGTCGACCTTGTTCCCGTCGATATCTATACCCAGCACGCGGAATCCAATCGCACAGTAGCGCAGCATCAAAGGCAGGCCGACATAGCCCAGGCCGACGATGCCGATAATGGACTCCCGGTTCTTGATCCGGTCGATGAGGTCTTTGGCGATTGGGCTCGGCATGGTGGAATCTGCTTCGTTGTGGTGAATCGAAGAGGACGATAAGGTCGGACCGGCGACGAGATGACAGAGCTGGGCGGATGACCCGTGTTATCGATTGTAGGAGTCCGTATATCTCCAGACGGGTGAAGACTGTTGTGACCCACACATATGCGGGCAATTACATGAACCATTTCCTGTCGCTAATTCCGGCGTGCCCAGATGTCGCTGCCAACACTAATGGAATCGAAGTCGAAAGCGACATCGTTCTGACGGCTATCGTCCAATCGATGGAGCCGTGCCGCACCAGACTGCATGCGACGGGCCACTTCCAATCAATGTGCGAAGGCGCACCGATGCCGGCGACATGGCTTTCTAGGATGCGGCTATCGTGGGATGGGTGCTGCGGCGAATGCGTGAGCAGCTTGCATGACGCAATGCGCAGTAAACAAGAGCGCACCAGCGTCAGCGTGTATCCGTACTATCTGGTCAATGAGCAAAGGGGTAGTGCCAGCCATCGTCACAGGAAGGGAACATGAAAGTCGTTAACATGCATGGCAGCGTTCCGGATGCCGGGGACGAGGGGCGCGACCCGCTCGATTTGACCGTCCATGTCGATGTGCTGTTGCGCTACCGCTGGACCTTTCTCGCTGTGGCAGGCATGTTCATCTGTGTCGGAATGCTCTATGCCCTCCTGGCGACGCCTCTCTATCGCACCGACATCCTGGTGCAAGTGGAAGACATCAATGGCGATGCCAGCGCTGGCAGGCTGGCAACCAACATCTCGCCGATATTCGACGCCAAGCTGGTTGCAGCGGCGGAGATTGAACTGCTGCGGTCCCGGATGGTGGTAGGAAAGGCGGTTGACGACCTGCGCCTCGATATCGAGGCCGCAGCACGCTATTTCCCCCTGATCGGCCGGGGCCTCGCAAGCTTCAGTTCCGGCCTGTCCACGCCCGGCCTGTTCGGCTGGGGCGGCTTCGCGTGGGGCAAGGAATCGATCAGCGTGGCCCGGCTCGAAGTACCGCCGCAGATGGAGGGGAGCAAGATCTACCTCACCGCGCTGGGGGGCAACCAGTTCCGTGTCACCTTTGACAGCGACGATACCAAGGTGACGGGCACCGTGGGCTTGCCCCTGACGATTGCTACGGGACGCGGCACGGTTACCCTGCTGGTCAGCCATCTCGATGGCCGCGCCGGCTGCAAATTTGTGCTGCGCCGCCTGCCACGCGCCACCGCCATTGCCAGGCTGCAAGAACAGTTGATGATCTCTGAGCGCGGAAAGGAGAGCGGCGTGATCGGCGTATCGTTGAATGGCAATTCGCCGACGATGATCGCGGCCATCCTCAATGAGATCGCCGGTGCGTACGTCGACCAGAACGTTCGCCGCAAAGCCGCCGAAGCGGAGAAGTCACTCGCCTTCCTGGAGCAGCAATTGCCGCAGCTTCGAGAGCAGGTGGAGGAAGCCGAAACCCGCTACAACGCGATGCGTAGCCAGCGCGGCACGATCGACCTGGGCGAGGAATCCAAGCTGGTCCTGGTTCAGTCGATGCAGATCCAGACCAGGCTGCAGGAGCTGCACCGGCAGCGCCAGGAGCTGGCCACGCGCTTTACCAACGGCCACCCGGCACTTGAAGCCATCGATGGCCAGATCGGTCGTCTCAACGCACAGATCAATGCCATTGCCGGGCAGATCCAGAAGCTTCCCGACGTCGAGCAGCACGTGCTGCGCCTCATGCGCGATGTCAAGGTCAGCACTGAAATGCTGCAGTCCCTGCTCAATGACATCCAGCACCTCAAGCTGATCAAGGCCAGCAAGGTCGGTACCGCACGCCTGGTCGATCCCGCCGGCGTGCCGGTCAAGCCGGAGAGTCCCAACCGCCCACTGATCACCGGCCTATCCATAGTACTCGGCCTCTTTGCGGGTCTACTGGTGATCATTGCGCGCCACTCGCTGGATGGCGGCGTCAACGACGCCGACGAGGTCGAGCGACAGACTGGCATGACCGTCTATTCGACCATTCCCTTCAGCGCACAGCAGGCACAGGTGCAGTCGGCGGGCATGGAGGATGCGGGCCTGCTGGCGCGCGTGATGCCTAAGGATCCTGCCATGGAGAGCCTGCGCATTTTCCGCACCGTACTGCAGTCCGCGCTGGCAGGCAGCGACAACCGTGTCGTTGTGATCAGCAGCCCGTCGCCGGGCGTCGGCAAGTCCTTCATCTGTGCCAACCTAGCCGCCATTGCCGCCAGCGGTTGCCGCGTGGTGCTGATCGACGCCGACCTGCGCCGCGGTGGCCTGCACCATTGCTTCGGCGTGCAGCGCAGCCCCGGTCTGGCCGACGTGCTGATGGGCATGCCGCCGGACCGGGCGTTGCGGCGTCAGGTGGTGAAGGGCCTTGATTTCATCGCGACCGGTATGGAAGCACCGCACGCGGCCGACATGCTGCAGAGCGCGGGCATGGGCGCCCTGCTCGATGCACTGAGGTCGCGCTATGACTTGGTTGTGATCGATACGCCACCGGTACTGGCTGCTGCCGACGCCGGCATTCTCGCCGGCAAGGCAGACGCGGTGTTTCTGGTGGCGCGCGCGGAAATGACAACCGCGGGCGAGCTGCGGGCCTCCCAACAGGCGATCCGCCGGGCGGGTGCCGAGGTCGAGGGCGTGCTGTTCAACGGTCTCCACGTCCAGGGCCGCTGGTATCGCTCGCACAATCACTACGGCAAGTACCGCTATCTCAACGAGTACCGCTGCGCGGCGAAGCAGGCCTGAGCGCGGCACGTGGGGCACCCGGCGTCAGGTAGCGCGACTTTTTGCCAATCCGTCTCCTGGCGGCCACGAGTTCTGCGCAACGGTTCTGGCTGTTATTTTGCCTGGCGAAATACACCGCGAGCCATATGTAATGCTGCGAACAACCGGTTTGAGATGTTGGAGAACGTGCGTTGCTGTCCTCCGCAGCTTCTTCTCACCGATTCAACAGACTGAATCATGCTGCCCTCGAAATCAAGGCAGTTTAATTTCAACTCGTTCCGGGTATATTGAATGGCATCCCAGATTAGTTTTATTCCGGCACCGCTTGTGCGCAGCTTCGGGTCCTCGCCGACCATGTGGACATAAGAGGACTTCTGGTCCCACGTTAAATAAAGCGCGGAATGTATCTGGTTGTCATCGTCGACGGCCGTGAAAATCTTTCTTGCATTTCTTTCCAGCAAGGCTTGGTCGTGTCTTTCTATAAAGCCAAAGGAATATGGCATTTTCATGCCCTGGCGATCAAAGGTCTTTTTGTTGATGGCGTAGAATTCTGATACATCATTGGTGAAGCGTGTTTTGACAATTTTCTCTGCTTTGCGAATCTTGTTGCGCGCGGCGCTGTTGAACCGGCTGAAGACACCGTCCAGATCGGCGATGTCATCGATAACGTAAGTGTAACGTACAGCCTCGGAAAATCCTTTCCAATAGAATGGCAATAGATTTCTGAGGGAATGATGAATATTGAAGCTAACGACATGTGATTTTGGGAGCAGTGCCACGATTTCCCTGACTGCCTCCATTTCAAAATCAATGCGATTGTGCTCGGATATATTCGACGGATAATTTAGCCAGAGCTGAAAGCTTTGCGTCAACTTTGGCATCCTTTGAATTATGAGTGGCCCCCTGCGTTCGGTGTAGTAAGGGAGTGCGGCAATTGGCTTGTTATTCTTCATGACAATCGCCGCGTCCCATTCGCCATTCTGGCAGACTGAGTCAAGCCACCAGTCTTTGGATGAGATCGCTATCTGCGGATTTTCCGAGCATATGGTGCGATATGCCTTCCTGGTCTCGCTTTCAGCGGTGATAGCTGGCACGGGCTTGGTTTGGCTCATGATTCCTCACAACGCTCCATAGTTGGTTTCTCAGAAACACTCGCCTTGAGATATTGCCCCTGGCGGCCCCAGCATTTGCCTGCGAGGCCTTCCTTTTTTCGTTAAAGGAATTATTCCCGCGTGGTAGTGCGGTCGCAACGGGCCCGCGTGTGTCAGCGAACGCAGGATTGGCTCGCACTGGCTCATGCCGGTCGGCTTCAGCTCGCCTTGCTTGAATTCGACAGTGTTGCGAGTTGCGGGTCGGTGCCGATCTCCGGGGGCGGCTGCTGGCGCGATGCAACCCCGCGCAGTGCATGCTGCAACGGCTGGCTCGGCTCCCGCTGCGAGGGCGCCGCCACCTTGCGGCCCGGCGACTCCAGTGAGCTGTACGGCGCGTACTCGACTACCAGGCTCTGAATGACGGTCTGGATCTCGAGTTCGTCACGGGTATCGCAGGCGGCAAAGAGGCGCTCAAGCATCTCGTGCAACTCTGCCTCCGCGATGAGCGGTTCGTTCGAGCACAAGATGCGCTCATGCTCGCTGGCCGTCACCTCACCACCGATGAGGAGCTCTTCAAACAGCTTCTCTCCCGGGCGCAGCCCCACGACCTTGATCTCGATGTCCCCGGCGGGGTTCTTGCGCGTCTTTTCCGTCAGGCCGGACATCTCGATCATCGTGCGGGCCAGGTCGATGATGCGGACGGGCTTGCCCATGTCCAGCACGAAGACTTCCCCACCTTTGGCCATCGCGCCGGCCTGGATCACCAACTGGGCTGCTTCGGGGATCAGCATGAAGAAGCGGATGACGTCCGGATGCGTGATCGTGACGGGCCCGCCCTCACGGATCTGTTTGCGGAACAGTGGTACCACGGACCCGGATGAGCCCAGTACATTGCCGAAGCGCACCATCGCGAACGTTGTCCGCGTGTTGGGGCGCGTGGCTGCGGCTTGGAAAACGAGTTCCGCAATGCGCTTGCTGGCGCCCATCACGTTGGTGGGCCGTACCGCCTTGTCGGTGGAAACCAGCACGCAGGTCTGAACGCCGAAATGGTCTGCCAGATCGGCAATGGTCAGGGAGCCCAGCACATTGTTGCGGATCCCTTCGGGCATGTTCTTTTCGACCAGCGGCACATGCTTGTAGGCGGCGGCGTGATAGATGGTGTCGACCTGCTGGCCGCGCAGTGCGGCTGACACGGCAGTGGCGTCGCACACAGAGCCGATCCGCGCCGTGATCTGCAGGTCAGGGTAGCGCTGGCGCAGTTCCTGTTCGATCGCGTAGAGGGCATATTCGGAGTGGTCGAAGAGAATTAGGCGCTGGGGTTCCTGCGAAGCGATCTGACGGCACAGCTCCCTGCCGATGGAGCCACCCGCACCGGTCACCATGACCGTCTTGCGTTGCGTGCATTTGGCGAACAGGTCTACCCGTGGCGGGACGATGTCACGGCCCAGCAAGTCTTCCACGCTGATATCCCGAATCGATTGCACGGTGATCTTGCGATCCACAAGCTCGAGAAGAGAGGGCAACGTGCGCACGCTGACCGAATAGCGGTGCAGCTTGTCGACGATCTGGCGACGGCGCTCGATTGGCAGGGACGGAACGGCCAGTACGACTTCATTGATGGCGTGCCGCTGGATCTCCTTGCGCACGTGGTTGCTGTGATGGACTGGAAGGTCGGCAACGACCTTGCCCTCCAGCGCGAAGTCATCGTCGAAGAAGCAGACGGCCTTGTGGCCCAGGCTGGCGCGCATGGCGATGGCGAGCTGGAAGCCGGCCTCGCCGGCGCCGAATATCCCCACGCGCAAGCTGGCGCGCTCGTTGCGGGCCTGCAGGCTCTGCCGCGTGCGCGTCAGCAAGGCGCGCGCCACGAAGCGCGAGATCACGACATAGGAAAAGGCGATGAACCAGTAGATCAGCAGGCCGGTGCGAGGCAGCCGGTCGAGGTGCATGAGGAACGACAGCGCATAGGTGAGTCCGACGATGCCGGCCAGGCTGGTGCCGGTGGTCCAAAGGACTTTCAGGTCGAAATACCGGACGACGGTCCGATACAGTCCGCTGAGCGAAAACACGGGAATCGTGCAGGCGGCAATGATCAGCGGCGGCGTGATGCCGTACTGTGCCAGCAACTCGAAGTTGCCGGCGCGCAGGAATAGTGCGAAAGCAAAGCACAGCGGCAGCGCAAGCAGGTCCGCCGCAATCATCAGCGCGACTTTGCGACGTCTTGGCAGGGCAATCAGCCAGCGCGAGAGCGGTTTGGTCATTGGCCGGAACCTCCGCGCACCAGAACGGGCAGGGGCCTGGCGGCGACCAGGCTGCGATAGGGACGCCCCATTTGCGGGGCGGACAAAGAAGGTTGCGCACGGTTATGCATTGTCTTAAGGCTTCTTCTATGGGCAGCTCCACCGGCTGGTGGCCTCTGGAAGGGACATGCCCTTTCAGAGGCTTCCGATTTGCCCGTTTACCCGTCAGCGACTGGGTGCTTTCGACACCATTCCCGACTGAAACAATTATTGTTGTTGGTGCGTCCCTGGCAACGCAGCAACGTGGGTTTGCGTACGCAGCGGCAGGTGGCGCAAAGGGCGTGGCGCCCGCCGCGCCCTTTGCGCCTTAGTTGAGTGATCCAGGCCACATGGCGGCCTTCACCTGCCCATGCAAGTCTGGTTAGATGGATGCGTTCCCGGTACCCGGTCGGGTTCGTGCAGGGCACCCGCTCCGACTTTCATTACTGAGGTGGACCACCATGCTGGATACCAGTTTTTCTCCCTGGCCAAGTTTCACTGCCGACGAGGCGGCTGCCGTGCAGAAGGTGCTGCTGTCGAACCGGGTGAACTACTGGACCGGCTCTGAATGCCGGAAGTTCGAGGAGGAATTCGCCAGGTGGGCCGGGACGCCCTATGCGATCGCGCTGGCAAACGGGACACTTGCGCTCGATGTCGCGCTGAAGGCGCTGGACATTGGCCTTGGCGACGAGGTCGTGGTGACGCCGCGAACGTTCATCGCCAGCATTTCAAGCGTGGTGAATGCGGGAGCAAAGCCGGTATTTGCAGACGTCGATCTTGCGAGCGGCAATCTTTCCGCGGCGACGATCAGCAAGGTTCTGACGCCAAGGACGCGAGCCGTCATATGCGTGCACCTTGCCGGCATACCCTGCGACATGGACCCGATCATGGCGCTGGCGCGCGAGCACGGCATCAAGGTGATCGAGGATTGTGCCCAGGCACATGGTGCGCGCTACAAAGGGCGTTCGGTCGGCTCGATCGGGGACGTGGGTGCATGGTCCTTCTGCCAGGACAAGATTATGACCACCGGCGGCGAGGGCGGCATGGTGACGACCAGCGCGAGGGACCTCTGGCTGCGCATGTGGTCGTACAAGGACCATGGCAAGAGCTGGGACGCTGTCTATGAGCGTCAGCACCCCCCGGGATTCCGGTGGTTGCACGAATCCTTCGGCACGAACTGGCGCATGATAGAAATGCAGGCGGTGATCGGGCGCATCCAGCTTGCGCGCATGAAGCAATGGACAGCGCAGCGCACTGCCAATGCGGAGGTCATTGCCGGCGCGCTTCGGCAATGTGCTGCGGTCTGGTTGCCCGCCTGCCCACCGGATGCACAATCAGCCTGGTACAAGTTCTATGCATTCGTCCGCCCGGAATGGCTAAGGGATGGCTGGAGCCGTGACCGCATCGTGGCCGAGATCCAGGCAGGCGGCGTGCCCTGCTATGCGGGCGGCTGCTCGGAGGCTTATCTCGAGAAGGCGTTCGATTACACGGGCTGGCGCCCGCCGCACCGGTTGCCCAACGCCAGGCTGCTGGGTGAAAACAGCCTGATGCTGCTGGTGCATCCCACCCTGACCGACGCCGAGATTGCCCTGACTGCGCAGGTGCTGCGCGAGGTCATGCTTCGTGCAACGCTGCCGACCGGTGCCGGGCGGGACGCCGACGGCGGGGTGATGCCCGGCCTGGCGCAGGACTGCGCGGGCGCCATGCGGCGATGATGCACTGGCCGTCGCTGATCCAGCTTGGCACCATTACCTTGCTGGTGCCCGTTGCGCTGGTCATTGCGCTAGCGCTGTCCGTGGGGGGCGCATGGCGCAGCGCGCTGCGATGGCTGGTGTCGTTCAGCCTTGGCTCCGCGCTGGTGGGGGCTGCCAAGTTCGCGTTTGATTACGGCGGCTGGTACCTGCCGCAGCTCGGCCTGTACAGTGTCAGCGGCCACGCCATGCTGACCGCGGCGACGTATCCGGTGCTGCTGATGCTGCTGGGTTCGGCGCTGAGCCCGCGCGTGGCACGCATCGGCTGGTTTGCGGGACTGGCGCTGGGGCTCGCGATGGCGGTGAAACTGGTGTCCGGCAATTACCACACGCTGTCCGAGACCTTGCTGGGTGGTGCGGTGGGGCTGGTGGTTGCGTGGCTGAATGCGGGCATCCGTATCCGCGGGCCGGCGCCGCAGATCGTGCTGGTGGCTGCGCTTGGCATCGGCGCCTTCGTCTTTGTCAATGTGCGCGGGTTGCTGTACCCGGTCAAGGCCGCAATGTGGGAGCACGCGGCACCGTGGCAGGACGGCACAGTGCGGCATTACCGGCAGATCGACGCCGATCCGGTGACGGGCGAGACCCGCATCACCGTGCGCAAGCGGTCGTGCCTGTCGAAGCGGGGCCGGCAGGCGCCGCGTTTACTCACACCATCGAAAACAGGAACATCTACCCGGACACCAAGCTTGCTCTCGACGCAAACTACATGATTGGGCACTCTCATCATCAGTTTAAAAACAGAAAATGGCAGTTTTATTCCTAACAACAGCGGTGATGTGGGGCAGAACAGGTTGCACATTAGTATCATTAATTATCTGGTATTTTGCACCGACGAAAATCAGGTAGAGATGAGGTAGGCCGCATATGCAAGGGGCCGTATCGGGCTGGCGCCTGCCGTGCCCGGGGCAGAACGCCGCGCCGGCCGTTTGGCAGGCCGCTGACCGCCTCGCGCCGTGCGGGGTTGCCTCCGCGGAAGCGCACGCTGCGTGTCGTGCATTCGTCTACCCTGAACCATTCCAGCGCGGCGCTGGCCGCCTCACCCCTCGAGTAGGTGCGCCGCCGCGCATGGGCGGGCAGCGCAGAAATGGGTACGCTCCCCGGGCCTGTGCGCTTGTCAGTCGCGCGGCAGCGGTGCGCCGAGACCGGCGGCACCCTGGCGCCCGGCGGCTCGCGGGCCGCGCAGCAGCTGCCACAGGCAAGTCGCCGTGTCATAGAAGGTGCCGGCGCCGCGCAGACCCGCTGCGCGCAGATGGTGCGCAAGGTCGTGCGGCAGGGCCAACAGCAGGAACACTGCCGTCTTCAGTGGGTGCTGCGGGCCATGGTCATAGCGCCGGCAGGCCACATACAGTCGTGAGGCGTCGCTGGCGGAGCATGGCCGGTCGGCCGACACCGACGGCAAGCGCTGGTTGACTGCGCTCGGGACCATCTCGATGCGGTAGCCGAATTCCTGCACCGCGCGTCCGGCCAGTTCCAGGTCGTCGTAGCCGACGGCAAGGTGCTCGTCGAACGACAGGTTCTCGAACAGCTCGCGCGGGAACACCGCGCTGTGCAACAGCACCGAGCACAGGCGCTCGCCGCGGCGGTAGTCCAGCGTCGGGTGGCCCAGGAACGCCGGCTTGCGCGGAACGCCGCGCCGCCCCTGGCAGACCTCGGTCCCGGTCAGGATGAGCGGCGTCGCGCAGCCGGCCGTGGCCCGCCGGAGATGGTCGTCGGCAACGGACTCGGTCATCTGCTGCAGGAAGGTTGCGCCCAGCAGCGTCTGGTCATCCAGGAACAGTACGTGCGAGCCGGTGGCCGCGCGCAGGGCGCGGTTGCGGTTGGCGGCCCTGGAGCGGCGCGGGCCTTCCAGATAGGTGATGTCCGGATAGTCCCGGCGCATCATCTCGCGCGTGTCGTAGCCGCTGCTGTCATCCGTGACGATGAGCTGGTGCGCCGGCATGGTGGAATCAGCGACCGATTGCAGCGTGTGCCGCAGCTGCTCGGGATGGTCGCACGTGTAGATGCACACCGAAACGGTGGGCAGGAACGAGCTTGCCGGCATGGTGACCCCTCCAATGTTCGGCAGATGGCAGACACCTGCGCCGGCCCGTCTGGTGCGGGCGCGGCGCAAGGTCCTGAACTACAGCACCGGGCTGGCGGCCTGGAGCGCGGCTTCGCCGGTGCGGGACGCAACCACAGGGCGCGCGGTGCTGCCGCGCGTGAAGCGTTCATCGCCGCTGACCCACTCGAGCGTCGCGCCACGTTGCAGGGCGGCATAGACGGCCTCGCCCTTGTTGCGTACCTTCAGGCGCTGGTACAGCGTGCAGGCGTGACTCTTGACAGTTGCCACCGAGATATTGAGCATGCGGCTGACGGTCTTGATCGGGTAGCCGCGTGCCAGCAGCACCAGCACCTCGTACTGGCGCGGCGTGATCTTCAGCATTTCGGCTTCGTCGTAGCTGGGCTCTTCCTCGACCAGCGGGGCTGCATTGGTGGCAGCCGGGGCCGACAGCGGCTGCCCCGGCCGGAGGCCGGTGAGGTCGCGCACCGCCACGGTGGTGCGTGCGGCACCGGGCGTGCCGGCGCATGCCACCAGCGACAGTTGCTCGCCTGTGAGCGCGTGCGCAGGGTTCAGCGGAAGCGGCGCGGCCGAGGCCAGCGACTGCACGGCCGGCATGGCCGAACGCGACGCCGACGGCATCGAGCCGGTTTCGGCCGAGAACAGCAGCCCCTGCACGCCTGACACCGCCAGCCGGATGGCCGCCTCGATCACCGCCAGCGAAGCGGATTTCGGCAGGCAGCCGCAGACGCCGCGGGCGCTGTCCGCGTTGGGCACATGCAATGGCAAGATGTCTGCCAGGATCAGGATGCGTTGCGGCGACAGTGCTTCGCGGGCCTGTTCGAGCTGCGGCCAGCCAGACCCCACATCGGCGGGCATGCCGAATACGAGCAGGTCTGCGTTGTGGTGCCGGGTGTCCAGCCTGGCGATGTCCGCGGGCGCAATGGCGGCAACCTGGGCAGACTCCTGGATGTTCTCGAGCATCTGCAACAGCCCGAGCCGGAGCAGTGGATGCTCCTCGATCAGCAACGCGTTCATTGACTTCACTCCCCGTTACTCGGGGGCGGAATGCGGGGCGCTTTGCGTATGGAGGGCATTGCAGGACAGCAGTCACCTGCGGCGACTGGCTGCTTGTCTGACCCCCATGCTTCCATGCTCCGGCAGTCCCGTTTTTCTGGATGGAACTTGTCGGTGGCTGGAAGGTTGACCCGAACCCGAACCCGAAAGATTCTCGCTCCTAAATCGGCTTAAATTCATCTTATGGGCTGGTTGAATGGAATGCAAGCGAGCCGGTCTGGTACGAGTGTGGGTGGGAATGAAAGGACATACATAATCCTTTCAAAAATCATCCGAACGCACCGGTCCAGGTTCCGCAAACGCCGCGCTGATGCGGGGTCCAGGAGGTTTCACGGATGTGACATCGGGATTTAATTTGGTTGCAGCATTGAAACAGATAGCATTATCTGTACCCCCTGAAAGTAGTATTCTTAACCCCATCGTGGGGTATCGGTAATATATCTGCGGCGGATTGCTCCAATCATGAAACGCCGCTTTCATATGTGTTTTCGAAATAGGCCTGCCTGATTTTCAGGCAGGTCGGGCGCATGGCCTAGTGCTTCTGGATGAGAGACGTCTCCCACCTCGGGATGAGCGCTGCGGCGCCGGCTGCACCGACCTGCGCCGGACTTGCCACCGCCTGCCGGGAGGACAGGGTGGCGGGCCCGGGGCCGGCCGGCAGGTTCGTCCGCGCAGGCGTCAGCGGGCCCAGTGGCCGGGACGCATGACCCAGCCGTGCGGACCGCGCACCCAGCGCTCGGGCACATAACGGTAGCCTGGACGCTGCGCCTTCCAGTAGCCGGCGCGCCAGTCGTAGCGCCCGCCGGTGGCGGTCCAGTGGCCCGGCACCCAGACCTGGCCGCGGCGCGCGGCGGGGTGCGGTTCATAGCGCGGCGGCGGGGGCGGACGGTCATAGCCGTGGGCGACCGCCACCGGATGAGCCTCGGCGGGGGCGGTCAGTCCGAAGGTGCCGACCGTGGCGAGGACGGCTGCGGCAATCAGGAGCTGGCGTTTCATGTGGATTCTCCTTGGGGCGGTTGGAAGCGGTTCGAAGCCGCTGGCTCGGTCAATAGCGGTCGTAGTGGTGGTGGCGCGGCGGCGGGCCGCCGCGCGGTGGCACTACGATGCAGGCGGACAGCAGTGCGGCCGTGGTGGACAGCAGCACCAGCAGCGAGAGGGCGCGTTTCATATGGGCTCCTGGCGGGTTCGCGTTGGACATGGCTTCAATGTAGCGAGCCAGCCCCGCTGCGCGTGCTTGCACTTGTAAGGCTGTCTCACAAGGGGTTTTGCAGCGGGCGCAGCCCCGCACCGGGCGCGCGGCATCCCGGAAGCCCTTGCGTATCAAGGCGTTGCGCGCATGGCGGCAGGCCCATGGCGTGGCCTGCGCGTGCCGGGTTGGAGGTAATGTGACGTTACACGGGAAATGATTCTCGCAAGGCAACGGATCCCGGAGCAGGCGCCGCACCCTTTGTGGGCGGCCTGGCCGGGCACGCAGAAACGGGTACGCTGCAACGGTGCGCGATGCCTCGGCATGGCCCGGTTGGGGGCGCACTGGTGGCGTCGCGGCGCCATCACGGTGCGTTCAGTCGCGCAAATCGGTGGGGCGGAAATGGCATGAAGCTTGCGCCATGGGCTATACCAGTCGGAAGTGGCCTCGTGTGCTTGAAGGAGGCGTCATGCCGGTCATGCTCATCGTGCTTGCCCTGCAATGGCTGCAGGGGCTGTCGCCGCCCGCCGCGGCGTTGTTCGCGCTGCCGCAGGAGATGGCGCCCGCGGATGCCGCGGCCATCGTCGAACCCGCGCTGACACGCTGACATGGGCTGACGCCGGGGTGGTATGACTACCCTGCCGCCGTGGCAGTCCGAGTGGTTCCATCCAACCTACCCCTGTCATGGAGTCAGCATGAACCGCAGCGACGTCACCGACCTCATCATCGAAGCCAAGGTCACCCGCGGCATTGCCTGGGCGCAGGTGGCCGAACGCGTCGGCCGCAGCAAGGAATGGACAACCGCGGCGTGCCTGGGGCAGATGGCATTCGACGCCGCCGGCGCGCGCGCGGTGATGGAGCTGTTCGGGCTGCCGCCCGAGGCCGAGCCCTGGCTGCGCGAGGTGCCGTACAAGGGCTCGCTGCCGACGCAGGTGCCGGCCGATCCGCTGATCTACCGCTTCTACGAACTCATCAGCGTGTACGGCACCACGTTCAAGGCGCTGATCCATGAAGAGTTTGGCGACGGCATCATGAGCGCGATCGACTTCCGCATGGACCTGCAGCGCGAGCCCGATCCCAACGGGGACCGGGTGCGCATCGAGATGTCGGGCAAGTTCCTGCCCTACAAGACTTACTGATGGGCGACCGCGCGCACGGGCGGCAGCGCAAGCGACACGCCATAGCGCGCCGGATCGAGGCGCATGGTCAGCACGCCCACCAGCGCGGCGCAGGCCAGGTGGTACCACCAGCCGGCGGCGAAGCCGCCGGTGCGTTCGTGCAGCATGGCGGTGATCCAGGGCGCCAGCGACGCCAGCAGGAAGCCGCCGCCTTGCATCAGGGCGCTCAGCGCGCCGGCGCTGTCGGGGTCCGGCAGGTGGTCCAGTGCCACCACCAGGTATAAGGCAAAGCAGCCACCGAGGCCGGCGCCGCCGATCACGGCCCACGCGTGCGGCGCGGCGTCGGGCCACAGCGCTAGTCCACCGAAGCCCGCCACCTGCATGGCCAGTGCCAGCGCCATCCAGGCGCGGCGGTCCAGGCTGCGCGCGGCCAGCACCGGCAGCAGCAGCGCCGCGGCGGCCTGCGCCACCGCCATCAGCGCCACCAGCGACCCGCTCGCCGAAGCGCTCCAGCCGTGGTCCTGGTAGAACGGTGCGAGCCACGCCACCAGCGACGCATAGCCGCCGTTCATCACGCCAAAGCAGGCCATCAGCAGCCAGGTGCGCGGACGCCGCAACAGCGCGCGCGTTGCCCTCGCCGGGCGGCTTGCCGGCACCGCGGGGCCGCGCGCCGCGGTGCGCGGCAATGCCACCCAGGCCAGCGCCAATGCTGCCAGCGCAGGCACGGCCCACAGCGCCAGCGCATCGCGCCAGCTGCCGGCCAATGCTGTCACGTAGGGCGACAGCTGCGCGCCGAGCGCGCCGCCGCCCATCAGCGCGGCGGAGTACAGCCCCATCACCGGCGCCACGCGCCCCGGGAATTCCTGCTTGACCAGGCCCGGGCAGGCGGCCTGCACCACGGCCACGCCCAGCCCGCACAGCGCGGCCGAGGCGATCAGCCAGGTGCCGTCCGCCACGCCCAGCCGCAGCGCGCAGCCGGCACCGAGCAAGGCCAGCGCGCCCAGCACCGCGGTGCGCGCACCCAGCCGCTCGCGGATGGCCGGCCCGAAGAACGCGCCCGCGCCCATCAGCAGCATCGGCAGCAAGGTCAGCCAGGCCATGCCCTGGTAGCTCAGGCCGGTGCCGCTGCGGATGGCCGGGGCCAGTGGCCCCACCGCGGTCAGGAACGGCCGCAGGTTCAGGCCGATGCCCGCGACCGCGGCCAGCACCAGCCAGCGCGGGGTGGTGCCGCGCGCGCCCTCAGCCACGGGGCGCGCGCGGGCCGTAGAGCTGCGCCGCAGAGAGGTCGACCGCCACCCGCGTGAGCGGCAGCGGCGGCGGGTTCAGCGACAGGCGCAGTGCCTGGTAGGCGGCCTCGCTCGACATGCCGTAGGGCGCGGCATCGTGGTTGTCGAAGGCGTAGTAGACCGCCTGCACGCCGGCCATGGTCATCGCCGCCAGGCACATCGGGCAGGGGTGGCCGCTGGCATAGACCACGCTGCCGCGCAGGTCGGGGCGGCCCAGCTTGCGCGCGGCGGCGCGCACCGCCTCCATCTCGGCATGGGTGGTGGGGTCGTGGCTGTGGACGATGTCGTTGACGCCGGTGGCGACGGCCTCGCCGTCGAGCACCAGCACGGCACCGAAAGGGCGCGCGCCACGGTCACGGTTGGCCGCGGCAAGGCGAACCGCCTCGCGCATGAATTCCTGGTGAGTGGTCATGGTTGGCAAAGAAGTGAGTGCATGCTCGCGAGTCGGGCAGCATGGGTCTTCGTGGGGCTTGCCCGGCAGTTGTGGGACGCGGGCCGGGGCAGCGTGCAACTGTACGCCGGGGCTTGGTAATTGGAAAATTAAATGATGAAATCGCCGGCAGTGGAGAAACTAATGGATAACCGGCCATGCAGGACCCTCGCCTCGATCCCGTACTGCTGCAGAGCTTTGTCGCCGTGGCGGAAAGCGGCAGTTTTACCCGCGCCGCGCAGCGCGTGCACCTGACTCAGTCAACGGTCAGCCAGCAGGTGCGCCGGCTGGAAGACCAGCTCGGCTGCGTGCTGCTGGACCGCGGCGGCCGTTATGTCACCACCACGCCCGAGGGCGAGCGCCTGCTGGGCTACGCGCGCCGCCTGCAGCAGCTGATGGCCGAGGCGGTGGGGCAGCTGCGCCAGAGCGCCGGCCAGGGCGAGATCCGCATCGGCGTGCCCGAGGACTTTGCCGCGCGGCCGCTGACGCCGGTGCTGGCCGGGTTTGCCGATGACTGGCCTGGCATGCGGCTGGAGGTGACCAGTGGCATGAGCCATGAGCTGTGGCAGCGCTTCCAGGACCGGGAACTGGACCTGGTGCTGGTCAAGCAGCGGGTCGGGCAGGCGCCGGGGCTGGCCAGCTGGCCCGAGCCGCTGTGCTGGATCGACAGCCGCAGCCGTCCGGCGGTGGCGCGCGACCCGGTGCCGCTGGTGGCGTTTCCGGTGGGCGGGCTGTACCGCGGCGAGATGACGCACGCGCTCGACGCCGGCGGACGGCGCTGGCGTGTGGCCTTTGTCAGTGCCAGCCTGGCCAGCATCCTGGCCGCGGTGGCCGACGGCCTGGGCGTCACCCTGCTGCCGCGGCGCCTGGCCACGGCTCAGCACCAGGTGCTGGAGGACGGCGGCTGGCCCGCCGCGGTGCCCGACGTCGAGCTCAGCCTGCACGCGCAGCCGGACCTGCCGGCCGCGGCGCGCGACATGGCCGCGCGGCTGGCCGCGCTATGCGAGACCGTGATGGGGTCGGGCGCGCCGCCCGCGGATCAGCCGAAGAACTCGTTGTAGTAGCGGGTGCAGGTGCCGGCCGGGCGGAAGGTGTATGGCAGCTCGGCCATTGCCGCGGCTTCCAGCGAGCCGAACGGGATGTCGGGCGCGGCCAGGGGGCCGGCTTCGGGGGCGGACTGATGGTCGGGGCGCGCAAGCTCGGCGCGGGTGTTGGATGGCGAAGTCATGTCAGGCTCATTCTCAAGGGTCGGGCACTGCACCCGGCAACTGCGGATCGGCGTTGTCAACGCGTGCAGCCATCCTAATGCTGCAGCGCGGCGCAGTCAGCCACCCCAGCCTGAACACACTGTTGCGCAATCGCGCCCAATCGGGGCGACTTGCCCGGCGTTGCGAGCGCCTGGCTGCCGCCGGCGACTTGCGCCAACGCCGTCCGCGGCAGGGTCTATATTGGCTGAGGGTTGCCTGCGCCGCTTGCTTTGCGGGCAGCGCGGGCCTGAGTGCCGCTGACCTTCCGGAGCGTGCCATGTCGTTGCCTCCATGCTTTACCGATCGCCGCGAGGCTGGCCAGTACCTGGGCCGCCGCCTGGCCGAACTGGGTTTTGGCGCCGCACAACTGGGCCAGCCCGCGCTGGTGCTGGCGCTGCCGCGCGGCGGGGTGCCGGTGGCGTTCGAGGTGGCGCGCGCGCTCGACGCGCAGCTGGACGTGCTGCTGGTGCGCAAGATCGGCGCTGCCGGCTATCCCGAGCTGGCGCTGGGCGCGGTGGTGGAGGGCGATGCCGGCGGCGGCGGCCCGCACACGGTGGTCAATGACGATCCCTGGGCGCGCCGCGCCGTGGAAAGCGGCAGCTTCGATGCCGAGCGCGGCCGCCAGCTCGACGAGATCGCGCGGCGCCAGCGGCGCTATCGCGGCGGTGCGCCGGTGCCGGAGCGCGCCGGGCGCACGGTGATCGTGGTCGATGACGGCGTGGCCACCGGCGCCACCATGCGCGCCGCGCTTGAAGGCGTGCGCATGGCCGGGGCGGCGCGGGTGGTGGCGGCCACGCCGGTGGGGTCGGAGCAGGGGCTGGCCAGCCTGTTGGCCGCGGCCGACGAGGTGATCTGCCTGAACACGCCCCCCAGCTTCGGCGCGGTTGGCGCCTTCTACCTGGATTTCTCCCAGACCAGCGATGAAGAGGCGCTGGCCCTGCTGCGCGCGGCGGCGCCGCCGCCTGCGCGCTGAGGTTCGCTCAGCCCTTGCCCAGGCGCGCCTTCAGGTGCGGCACCAGCCCGCCGGCGGCCAGGATCGCGCGCAGGAAGTCGGGGATGGGTTCGCACGCGACCAGGCTGCCGTCGTCCAGGCGCAGCTGTGCCGTCGCCAGGTCCAGCACCGCGTGCGCGCCGTCGGCCAGGCGGCAGGTGTCGGCGCAGACCAGCACCGGCAGGCCCAGGTTGATGGCATTGCGATAGAACAGCCCGCCGAAGGACTGCGCCACCACGGCGCCCACGCCGAGCGCGCGCAGCGCCTGCGGCGCCTGCTCGCGCGAGGAGCCGATGCCGAAGTTGGCACCCGCCACCAGCACGTCGCCGGGGCGCACGCTGCCGGGGAACTCCGGGCGCAGCGAGGCCAGGCAATGCCGGGCCAGCACGGGCAGCGGCGATTTCATCAGCACGGCGGGGGCCATGGCATCGGTGTCGATGTTGTCGCCGAAGCGCCAGAGGCGGCCAGTGGGGTCGGGGGCGATAGCAGGGGTCATGCAAGAAGTCTGTCCCGCCAGGCGGGCACGAAGTCAGGTCCGCAGCGTTACTCCAGCAGGGTGCGCGGATCGGTAATGCGGCCGGTGACGGCGCTGGCGGCCACGGTCATCGGCGAGCCCAGCCACACCGCGCTGCCGGCATCGCCCATGCGCCCGGAGAAGTTGCGCGCCGTCGACGCAATCGCGCGGCTGCCCGCCGGGAAGCGCGCCGCGCCATAGCCGGCGCAGGCGCCGCAGGCGTTGGGCAGCAGCGTGGCACCGGCGTCGGTCAGGATGCCAAGCGTGCCCTCCTGCTCGGCCAGCAGCTGGTCGCGGCGCGAGGCCGGCGCCACCTGCAGGGTCACGCCCGCTGCCACGCGGCGCCTGCGCAGCACGCGCGCGGCCATGCGCAGGTCTTCCAGCTTGGCGCCAGTGCAGGCACCCAGGTAGGCGATCTGCACGGGCTCGCCGGCGGCCTGGTCTACCGGCGCGCTGTTGGCCGGAGAGTGCGGCGCCGCCACCTGCGGCACCAGTGCCGCGGCGTCGAAGCGGTGTGTGGCCAGCACCGGCGCATCGGGGTCCGTGCGCCAGTGGGCCAGGTCGATTGCGGCCAGCGTCTGCGCCGGCACGCCGGCCTCGGCCAGCCAGCCGAGCGTGGCCGCGTCGGGCGCCACCAGGCCGGTCTGCGCGCCCAGCTCGGCGCTCATGTTGGCCAGCGTCATGCGCTCCTGCATCGGCAGCGCGGCGACGGCGCTGCCGGTGTACTCCAGCGCCTCATAGCGGCCGCCGCCCATGCCGAGCGTCGCGCACAGGAACAGCATCATGTCCTTGGCGCAGACGCCCGCTGCAAGCTGGCCGTCCCATTGCAGCCGGATGGTATTGGGCACGCGCAGCCAGATCTCGCCGGTGGCCAGCACCCCGGCCATCTCAGTCGCGCCCACGCCGAACATATAGGCGCCGAAGGCACCGCCGGTGGGGCTGTGGCTGTCGCCGCCGACAATCAGGCGGCCCGGCAGCACATGGCCGCGCTCGGGCAGCACCACATGGCAGATGCCTTCGGCGTCGATGAAGTGGGCGCCGGACTGGCGCGTCCAGTCGCGCGTGAAGCGCAGGATCGACTCGGCCTGGGCATCGCCGCCCGGCACGAAATGGTCGGTCACCACCACATAGCGCGACGGGTCCCAGACCCCGGTGCCAAGCTCTTCCAACAGCGGCGCCACGCGGCGCGGGCCGCTGGAGTCGTGCGACATCGCCAGGTCGACCCGGCAGATCACCACCGTGCCGATCTCCGCATGCGCCAGCCCGGCGGCGCGCGCCACCAGTTTCTGCGCCAGCGTGGCGGGAGTGTGGCTCATTCCGGCGAGGCTCCCGAATACTTGACCACGGCGGCCCAGCGCCTGACGTCCTGCTTCACGAAGGCGGCGAAGGCGTCGGGCGGCGTGCCCATCGGCTGCGCCCCGTCGTTCTCCAGGCGCTTGCGCACCGCGGGCGTTTCCAGCCCCTTGCGCGCGGCCTGGTACAGCGCCTGCGTGACTTCGTGCGGCATGCCGGCCGGACCGAACAGGCCGAACCACGCGCTCGATTCAAAGCCCTTCACGGTGGCGCCGATCGGCGCCGCGCCCGGGAACTGCGGCAGGGCCGCGGGGCTGGTCACGCCCAGCACCTTGAGCTTGCCCGCGCGCACATGCGGCAGCACGTTGATGGTGCTGGCGAACATCAGGTCGCACTGGCCCGCCAGCACGTCGGTGAGCGCGGGCGAGGTGCCCTTGTACGGAATGTTGACGATATAGGTGCCGGTCATCATCTTGAACATGTCGCCGGCCATATGCAGCGACGACCCCACCGAGCCGATGGCAAAGTTCAGCTTGCCCGGTTCGGAACGCGCCAGGCGGATCAGCTCGGGCACATTGCTGGCCGCCAGCTTAGGCGTGGCCACCAGCACGCTCGGCACGGTGGCCACCAGCGTGATCGGGGTGAAGTCCTGCACCGGGTCGAACGGCAGCTTCTTGTACAGGGTGGCGTTGATGGTGTGGCTGGTGAAGCTCATCAGCAGCGTGCTGCCGTCCGGCGCGCTCTTGGCGACCAGGTCGGCGGCGATATTGCCGCCGGCGCCGGGGCGGTTCTCGACCACCACCGGCTGGCCGAGCTCCTGGGACATTTCCTGGGCGATGGTGCGCGCCAGCGTGTCGGTGGTGCCGCCGGCGGGCGCGCCCACCAGGATCCGGATCGGCTTGCCGCCGGCCACCTGGGGTTGCCCCTGGGCCGCGGCGGACAGCGGCAGGGCCAGCGCGCACGCGGCCAGGCTGGCCATGGCCAGGCGCTGCACCGCGGCGCGGCGGGGGATCGAAGGCAGACGGGTCGGGCTGGACGGGACCAGGCAGAACACGGGCATGGCGACGGCTCCTCGCTTGATGTGATCAGAGATGCGCAGTATCGCCCGGAACGTTACGTGGCGCATCCCTGGCTGCGCCGCCTGCGGGAAGTCGGCGGCGGTCCGCGGGGTCAGTCGCGCAGGCCCGGGCGGGTTTCGCTTTCCACCCAGACGTTGGCGCTGTCGACGCCGGCCGGCGACAACTCCATGCGGTATTCATAGCGGTCCGGGCGGTACTGGCCGAGCAGCAACTGGACCGGGCGTCCGGCCGCGTCCTTGACCACGCGGCGCACCGCCAGCAGCGCGCCGCCTACCGGCACGTCCAGCAGCGGCGCCACCACCACGTCGGCCAGGCGCGCGGACAGCACCTGGCTGGCACGGCCCAGCTTCACGCCGCCGGCCTCCAGCAGCCGCAGCACCGGCCGCTCTTCCAGGGACTGGCGCGTGATCGGCCGGCCCAGGTCGGCGGGCAGGTAGACCGTGATATGCGACAGCGGGCGGTTGCGGTAGTGGCGCACGCGCACGATCTTCACCACCGGATCGCCCGGCTCGATCTGCAGCGATTCGGCCACATCGGGCGTGGCATGGACTTCGTCGATCGAGATCACCTTCACCGACGTCTTCTGGCCCATGTCGATGATGTTGTCGAGCAGGCTGGTGCCGCGTTCCTCGCCAGCCGCCGTCGCCGGGCGCACCGGATGCGGGTTGACGAAGGTGCCAAGCCCGCGGTGGCGGCGCACCAGGCCTTCTTGCACCAGGCGGTCGAACACGCGCCGCATGGTCACGCGCGAGGCGTGGAACTGCTTGGCCAGGTCGATCTCGCCCGGCAAGGGGCCCTGGCCGAAGCGGCCTTCCACGATCTGCTGGCGCAATACCACGTAAATCTGGTGATACAGGGGAACGACGGCTTCACTCATGGTTTCCCTTGCGGAGAGATGACAAGTCTGTAATGCCTCTAATGTACTTTAAATCAGACATAGAGCCTAGCATGGATAGCCGCAGTGGCGCTTGCGGGACAACTGCGCCGGCGCGGTGTTGCAGCGATGCATCTCGTCTGCGCCGAGACCCTTGGCTGGCTGCGCCAGCGCGGGTGAAGTCGGTCTGGCGCCGCTGCATGCCTTGCTGGGATGGACAACGCCGGTGCGGTGGAGCGGGTTGTGCCGTGCGGCGAGAACAGGACATCGGGGCGCCGCCGCAGCAATGTGGAGATGCCCCACACGGGCGGCGACGACGGCACCCTCGATGCCGTGTTTCAGTCCCGATACGTAAGGTCGCGCCTCGGGCAAATTCTGGCTGCCTGCATAAGACCCTGAAAAATAAGGCGTTTTCCGACCACCCCGGAACCCCCCCAGGTGGGCCGGGAGTGGCCGTGTCACAGCGGTGTGACATGTCGTCTGCCGTGCACAGCGGCGAGGGCGGCAAGCGTCGCGCAAAGCCGCGGAAAGTCCCCGCCAGAGTGCCGGGCGGGCCTTGTAATACAAGGAGTTGGCGCCGCAGGTGGCGCAGCTGGCACCGATTATGCGCAAGGGGAGTCTGGTTTGGCTGGGTGCCGAACCTGAACCTCCAGCCGTCGTTCCTCGCAAGAGCGCCGGCCGGAGGCTGAGCCGCTGTGACACTGTGCAATTCTCCTGGGAGCTTCGTATGAAAAAGACCTTACTGGCGTCGGCTATCGCCATGGCATTTGCGGGACAGGCCTGGGCAAATCCGACCAATAACAACGACGTGGTAAGAGGTGGCGGCGACAACACGCAAACCGCCACAGCGACCTCGACGCAGAGTGGCAGCGGCGCGGCGGCAAACGAATATTCGACCGCAGTCCAGGCCAATGACAGCAGCACCAACACCAGAACCACCACGGTTGGCGTCAACAAGACTAAGACCACGACCAACTCGAACAACAGGAGCAGGATCGACTTTGACCATGGCGTAGGCAACGCGGGCTCCAACGGTGGCAGCGCAACCTCCAGCGTAAGCAACGCCTTCAACACCAGCAAGGCACTGGCGATCAGCAAGCTGAATGGCACGGTTTCCAACAACAGCATTGGCCCGATCGGCAATTACGCCACCAACTGGGGTAACGCGAATGGTGCAGCCGGTGGCCGGGGCGGCAATGGCTTTGGCGGTACCGGCGAAGGCGGGCGCGGCGGCAACGGCGGCAACGGCGGTAACGGCGGCAGCGGCGGCTCCGGTGGCAGCGCTACCAACGGTAGCGCCACCAATGGCGACGCCACCAACGGCAGCGCCAACGCTGGTAATGGCGGTGCCGGCGGCAAGGCGATTGGCTGGGCCGGCAGTGGCGGTGACGGCAAGGCATATGGCGGCAGCGCACTCTCCGCAGCGGGCAGCAAGGGCGGCAGCGGCGGCGATGCTTATGGCAAGGGCGGCGGCGCTCTGAGCGCATCGCTCGGCGCCGGCGGCCGCGGCGGCAGTGCCGGCGCGATCGGCGGTGGTGGCCTGGGTGCCAGCGGCGCCCTGGGCGGCTTGGCAGGTTCGGCCGGCGGCTCAGGTGGTAGCAGCGGCAATGCCAACGGTGCGGGTGGCGACACTACCACTGGCGGCGCAGGCGGCGCAGGCGGCGCAGCGGCCGGTACCAACACGGCTGGCGCAGGCACCGGTTCGGGCGGCGCAGGTACCGCGAGTGGCGGTGCGGGCGGTGCCGGAACGGCAGCTGCAGGCGCGACCGGCGGAGCCGGCAGCGGCACCGGCGGTGCCGGTGGCGCGGGCGGCGCGGCGACCTCGACCGCAACGGCGGGCGCGGCAAG